>JAISQJ010000039.1 GCA_031274285.1 Treponema sp.
GGACCAGCGCGAACATCCATGATCTGGATATGGCGCCAAAACTTATCCGTGCTGACGATGAAGTTGTAAACGGCGACGCCGGATATATCGGGATAGAAGAACGGGAAGAAATAAAGAACGACGGACACCTGTCCAAAATTGAATACCGGATTAACAAGCGGAAAGGGGCGGACAAGAAACGGCATGACGCGATGATGAGCCGGCCGATGGACCACCTTGATTACGTGGCGCAGCCTGAATGGGACAAGCATTATGAATACATGAAATCCAAGGTAAGATGCAAAGTGGAGCATGCTTTTGCGATTATCAAAAAGAAGTTCGGATACCGGAAGGTGGTATATCGGGGATTGAAGAAGAACCTGGCCCGATTGTATATGCTGTTTTGCAGCGCGAATCTGCTGCGCTGGAGCTGGTCGCTTGCCTGACGGGGGGATACGTGTGTCCTTTTCAGGTGGCATACGGGAACAGGGAGCGGAAACAGGGGGTTTCATGGCGAAACCGGCTGTTTTCTTACTCAAACCGGCTGTTTGATTTTTTTTTCATACCGTCATTTTTAGGTTGAGCGGCTGGGCGCTTATAACCATGATTAAATCAGCGTTGCCTTAGATTTTTACGATGAGGCATGACCCCCGTAGGGTTAGAATTTCGATGAGGCAATGCGCGGGCTTGACATCTGTCCTCCATTCAATATACTTGATCGTAATAAAGTTTATCGTAATAAAGTTTATCGTAATGAAGTGGAGGAGCTTATGCTGGTAGGCAGGGAGGCGGAATTAGCCAAGCTGGAGGAGCTTTACCGGGGGGAACGGTTTGAATGCGTGATCGTATACGGGCGCAGGCGGGTGGGAAAAACCCGGCTCATAAGCGAATTTTTGAAGGAAAAGGAGGGACTCTACATTTCCGCCGTCGAGTCCGGAGCCCCCGAGAATCTGGAAATTTTCAGCCAGGCCCTCTTACATTTCGCCTCCGGCGCCCGGACGGAGGCGGCCTTCCCGGATTTTAGGCAGGCCCTGGATTACATTTTTACCATGGCCCGGGAACGGCGCTTTGTCCTGGCCATTGACGAATTCCCCTACCTGGCCGGGGCATACCGGCCCATATCATCCCTGCTCCAGAACTACATAGACCGGGAGCATGAACAGTCAAAGCTTTTTCTTATCCTCTGCGGCTCTTCCCTTTCCTTCATGGAGAATCAGGTTTTAGGTTACCAAAGCCCCCTCTATGGCCGGCGGACCGCCCAGTTCCTAATCCGGCCCTTAAACTACTTTGACAGCATCCGGTTTTACCAATCATTTAAAAATGAGGACCTTGCCGTCATCTACGGCCTTACCGCCGGGGTACCCCAGTACCTGCTGCAATTTGACGAAAAGAAGAGTCTTACCAGGAACATCCAGGACAACTTTTTTGATCCCGCCGCCTATTTATTCGAGGAACCCACGAACCTGGTAAAACAGGAGTGCCGGGAGCCGGCCCAATACAACGCGGTTATCCGGGCGGTGGCCCGGGGCAGTACCAGGCTTTCGGAAATCGCCTCTAGGACTGCCCTTTCCACGGGACTATGCAGCAACTATATTTCTACCCTGCTTTCCCTGGGAATACTGAAAAAGGAAACGCCCCTGGGCATGGAGGGGGGTAAGAAGACCTTCTATGCCCTGGCGGACAGCATGTTCCGCTTTTGGTACCGTTTTGTGCCGGATAACATGGCCCTGATTCAGCAGCGGGAAAAGAACCTGATCTGGGAACGGGTTGCCCCCCAGCTTCCGGCCTTTATGGGCCCGGTCTTCGAGGAGATTTGCAAGCAGTGGCTCTGGCGGGAGAACCTTGCCGGGAGGCTGCCCATTCTTTTTACCAGCCTGGGCCGCTGGTGGGGCAATGATCCGGTGCGGAAGGAGGAGGCGGAAATTGACATCCTTGCCCCTTCGGATAATGAAGAGCTGATTATCGGGGAATGTAAATGGACCAACGCTAAACTGGGGCCCGAAACCGTCAGGCTCCTCCTGGAACGGGCCCGCCTATTTCCCCAGCCGGTAAAGTATTTCTACTTTTTTTCCAAGAGCGGCTTCACCAAGGCCTGCGAAAAGGATGCGGCCGCCTACGACAACCTAAGGCTTTTAAGTTTCAGCGGGATGTTCGGCTAAAAGTTTGCCTCACCCTACCTTCTGCTTATGCTTAGGGTATACTGCCTGCGGTTGGTCAAGTCGCTATCCAGGGTATGTACCCGTATAAAATAGGTTCCGGGATTGAGATAGATATTGATATAGGCATCGTATCCTTCCCCGCCGTCATCGTCTTCGGTCAGCAGGATTTCATTGCTGTCGTAGAGCCGCAGGTATGTATCCATGGACCCCGCCGCGGCCGCGCTGCGTATATCGTAGGTCCCCGCCTCGCTGACCTCAAACTGCGCCCAGTCAACATCGGCGGCATTGGTGAAGGTGTGGATTTGGGAACCATAGATATACTTCGCCTCGGAGCGGGTATCATCATTTTCAAAAGGATCCGATGGTATGGGTTCCTGTACCTGGTTTACCCTTAGGGTATACTGTCTGCGATTGTCCAAAGGCCCGCTGGTGTAACAAAATATCCTGATAAAATAGGTTTCGGGGTTAAGCCAGATAACGATACTATCATCTTCTCCGTCCCCGCCGCTGTCATTATCGATTATCGAGTTCCCATCACGGTCAAGGAGATGCAGAGAACTGTCCAGGGACTCTGATACCGTTGTGCGTATCTCGTAGTACCCGGCCCGGGTAATCCTGAGCCGCGCCCAGTCAACATCGGCGGCATTGGTAAAGGTGCGGTTCTGGGTACTCCCCGCCTGGATATCCTTTGCCGTATCCTGGGTATCATCATTTTCAAAACGATCCGGCGGTACAGCATCCTGCATAGCGGTGTTGAGCACATACTGTCCAACCCCGCTGGCAGCATAGTGTTCCACCCGCAGGTACACCGTACCCGGATTCAGCACCATCTGTATGCAGGCATTAGAGCCGGGACCGTTATCATCATCCTCCGCGAGGAGGGTTCCCCGGCTGTCATGCAGGTACAGTTTTGTATCGATACCTCCCTCGGTATACGCAACAAATTCCCTTCCTCCGGACGGAATGGTTACCCGGTACCAGTCCGTATCGCCTGCGGGGGCAATATTGGCGGACTGTGCGGTTCCCAGTCTTATGGCGGTAGCCGCGCTCATGGAATTATTCGGCTCTGATATATCTGCATCGATAAGGGCATGAAACTGGTAGGGGCCGGTTATATCAGAACTGTAGCCCCGTACCTTTACCAGGCAGGTCTGACCCCGTTCGAAAAAATAGGCCACCTTGGCGTTGACGTTCTCCCCGGCATCATCATTCTCTGCGAGAAGGGACAGAGAAGAATCGAACAATTCCATATAGGTATCGATATCGCCGCCGGTTTCCATGACCAATAAGGCCGCCGTGGAAGCGGTAACCCGGAACCAGTCTTCAACATGATCGGATCGCAGGGTTCGGGCAATCCAGAGCCCGTTGGGCGCTGCGGTAATAGGAGAGGCAGAGGTCCCCTGTTCCTGGGTAATAAGGGGAACTTCAGGAGTTATCCTGCCGCCCGTATTGCCCGATAGACTTTGTACCAGGGTTTCAACAAATTCGGGCATTTTGGCCCTGGCTTCGTTCATTCTGGTAAGATCTATATCGGAATAGGCGATGACCTGCGCTGTGCGTATGTCAATCATTCTGGCGGTTATTATGATGATTTCATCCATGGTATCAATTTCGCCGCGGATTACATAATCGGCGTTGGTTGCTTCCCCAAGGGCGGCGGTTTTTTCCCTGTCGGCCCAGTCACTTGCCTGAAATTTCATCTCTTCAAGAATTTTGTCAAAGCTGGCCCTGTCAACGACCCGTACTATGCCGTTGACCGATAATCTTCCGATAACAAGGTTGGTTATGGTCTGGGCGCTCTCCGCGGAAATACCGCGCCTATGCTCAAAGGCGGCAACCGCCACAGCCTTTTGCTGCCCGTAGGAGGCGGCGCACAAAACCACCAGCATGAAACCAAAGAGAGTCTTTTTTGCCATGCTATCCCCCTTAACATTTTATAGGGTACTGATTATCGCTTCGGCTGCGGCGCGGCCTTCGGCCATGGCCCGGACCACCAGGCTGGCGCCGTTTTTGGCGTCCCCCGCGGCCCAGACTTTAGGGTTGCTGGTGTGGAAGGTCCCCCTGGTTTTGATATTGCCCCGCTCGTCGGTTTCCAGCTCCAGGCCGGCTACGGCGCCGCCCTGGACCACGTGGGTAAAGCCCATAGCCAGGAGCACCAGATCCGCCGGGATTTCCAGTTCCGTGCCGGGAATTTCCTCCATGGCCCAGCGGCGGTTTTCCATCTTCCAGTCTACCCGGCAGGCGAGGACGGAGCCTAGAGTCCCCGCGGCGCCGCGGAATTCCTTGGTGTTGATGGACCAGAGCCGCTCTCCCCCTTCCTGGTGGGAGCTGGAGGTTTTAAGGACCGTGGGCCAGAGGGGCCAGGGCGCGGAGTCGGGACGGTGTTCCGGGGGCTTGGGCAGTAATTCTATCTGGGTAACTTTTTTGGCCCCCTGGCGGTTGGCGGTACCCACGCAGTCCGATCCGGTGTCGCCGCCGCCGATGACCAGCACCCGCTTGCCGTAGGCGGTGATGGGCGCTATGCCTTCGTCGTGTTCGCCGCCCAGGATGCGGTTCTGCTGGGACAGGAAATCCAGGGCCTGGACGATGCCGGACAGTTCCCGGCCCGGCGCTTTAAGGTCGCGGGCGTCACGGGCGCCGATGGTGAGGAGGACCAGGTCGAAGGAAGTTTCCAGGACCTTGGGATCCACCACTTCGCTGTCCATGCCCCTGGTGCCGAAGGCGTAGGGGGCCTGGCCGATCCGGGTGCGGGTCTTAAAGTTTACCCCCTCGGCTTCCATGATCGTTACCCGGCGGTCGATAAAATTTTTATCCAGTTTGAAATCCGGGATTCCGTAGCGCAGGTAGCCGCCTACCTTACGGTCCCCTTCGTAGACGGTGACGGAAAAACCCGCCCGGTTGAGGTACCAGGCGGCGGCCAGCCCCGCGGGCCCCGCCCCCACCACGGCGACTTTTTTGCCGTTCCGCTTCCTGGGGGGCTGGGGGACCACCAAGCCCAGGTTAAAGGCCTTTTCGATAACCGCCAGTTCGTTTTGCCGGATGGTGACGGGGTCATCGTTGGCCCCCAGCACGCAGGAGGCTTCGCAGAGGGCGGGGCAGACCCGGCCGGTAAATTCGGGGAAGGGGGTGGTGTCCTGGAGTACCGCCCAGGCCCCTACCCAGTCCCCCCGGTAGAGCCGGTCTTGCCATTCGGGCATGAAGTTGGCGATGGGGCAGGCCCAGTGGCAAAAGGGCACCCCGCAGTCCATACAGCGGGAGGCCTGGGCCATCCGGTCTTCTTCGGAAAGCTGGATTTCCACTTCGCTGTAATCGTTGATCCGTTCCTCGACAGGGCGGTAACCTCCTACCTGCCGCTTAACCGATAAATATGCCCCTGGCTTACCCATCTTACCGTACACTCCCACTCATGGCCTTGCGCGGCCGGAGGGCCGCAAAAAAATTAACCGGGACCTGAAACTTCATGCAAGCTCCTGGCGCAGGCGGATCTCGTAGACCGTCTTGTCCAGCTCCGCAACCCGCATCTTGTCCAGGGCCAGCTTGTATTCCAGCGGCAGGATCTTTACAAAGAGGCCGCGGTTTTCCGTCCAGTTATCCAGAATCGCCTTGGCGTAGGCCGAACCTGTCCAATAGACATGCTTTTGGATCATCTCTTTGACAAAATTCTCGTCCGCGGTGTTATCAAGTCCCGAAAGCTCCACCATGCCCCGGTTGAGGAAATATTCAAAATTTCCGTCCCGGTTGAGGACGTAGGCGATGCCCCCGGACATGCCGGCGGCGAAATTCCGGCCCACCGGCCCCAGCGCCACCAGCCGCCCGCCGGTCATGTATTCCGCGCAGTGGTCCCCGGCGCCCTCCACCACCGCATAGGCCCCGGAGTTCCGCACGCAGAACCGTTCGCCCGCCACTCCGGCGGCATAGAGTTCCCCGGAGGTGGCGCCGTAGAGCACGGTATTCCCCACGATGATGTTCCGTGAACTCTTGAAGGCGGAGCCCTCCGGGGGGGAAACCACGATGCGGCCGCCGGAGAGGCCCTTGCCCAGGTAGTCGTTGGCGTCCCCCGCCAGGCGGAAGCTGATCCCCGGAGCCAGGAAGGCGCCGAAGCTCTGCCCCGCGGAGCCGGTGAAGTCCACGGTGACAAAATTATCGGGCAGCCCCCGGCCCCCGAAGCGGCGGCTTACCTCGTAGGAAAGCATGGCTCCCACGGCCCGGTCGGTGTTCCTGATGGACAGGTAGAAGGACACGGGGGTCTTCCGGTCCAGGGCAGCCAGACATTTTCCGATGAGAGTCCGGTCCAGGATATGATCGATCTTGTGAATCTGGTTCGTGTCGCAGTGCCGGGATCTGCCGCCGGGGATGAAGTCCGGCCCCTCCTCCCGGTGGAGCAGGTCCCCCAGGTCCACGCCGGCAAGCTTTGCCGCGGCCAGGGAACCGGCGGGGGCGGTACTTTCGCGCTGGATCAGCAGGTCCGAGCGGCCGATGAGTTCGTCGAATTTTTTGAAGCCCAGGGAGGCCATGATCTCCCTGGTTTCCTGGGCCAGAAAACGAAAGAAGTTGATAAGGTAGGCCGCCTTGCCGGAGAAGCGCCTCCGCAGTTCCGGGTCCTGGGTGGCGACCCCCATGGGGCAGGTATTTTCATGGCATTTCCGCATCATCACACAGCCCAGGACGATGAGGGCGGAGGTGCCGAAGCCGAATTCCTCCGCGCCCAGCATGCCGGCGATCACAATATCCCGGCCGGTTTTAAGCTGGCCGTCGGTTTGGAGCCGTACCCGGCCCCGCAGGCCGTTCCGCACCAGCACCTGGTGGGTTTCCGCCAGCCCCAGTTCCCAGGGGAGCCCGGCGTGGCGGATGCTGGATTGGGGGCTTGCCCCGGTGCCGCCGTCGTAGCCGGAGATAAGGATATTGTCCGCATGGGCCTTGGCGACTCCCGCGGCGATGGTCCCCACCCCGGTTTCGGAGACCAGTTTGACGCTGATCCGGGCCGAGGGGTTGGCGTTTTTGAGGTCAAAGATCAGTTCCGCCAGGTCCTCGATGGAGTAGATGTCGTGGTGGGGGGGCGGGCTGATGAGCGTGACCCCCGGCGTAGAATGCCGCACCTTGGCAATGGCGGGGGCCACCTTGCCGCCGGGGAGCTGGCCCCCCTCGCCGGGCTTGGCCCCCTGGGCAATCTTGATCTGAAGCTCCTCCGCATTGGCCAGGTACTCGCTGGTTACCCCAAAGCGGCCGGAGGCTACCTGCTTGATGGCGCTCCGCAGCCAGCGGCCGTCGGGCAGGGGGGGGAAACGTTCCGCGTCCTCCCCGCCCTCCCCGGAATTGGAGCGGCCCTTGATGGAGTTCAGGGCCTCCGCGATGGTCTCGTGGGCCTCCTGGGAAATTGAGCCGAAGGACATGGCCCCGGTGGTAAAGCGTTTCATGATGACCTCTACGCTTTCCACCTGATCGATGGGGACCTCCTGCGGCGGGGCGCCTTCAATGCCCGCGGCCTGGGGGCTTCCGGGAAGGACAAAGTCCAGGAGGCCCCGGATCACCTGGGGACTCCGGTTAAGGTCGTCGGAGAGCTTGGTAAACTGCTTGAATTTTTCGTAGTCTGCGGTCCTGGTGGACCACTGCAGGAGGTGGATGCTGTCCGGGTTCCATGCATGGCGCTCGCCGTTCCGCCGCCAGCGGTACTGACCGGCTTCCTCCAAAAGGGAGTCCGGGCCCTCGTTCCCCGCCTTTTCCCGGCCCTCCAGGGCCAGGCGGTAGGGGGCCAGGGCTTCCGCCTCCAGCTCCGCAAAACCCGCCCCGCCGAAGCGGCTCAGGGTACCCTGGAAGCACTTTTCCACCACCGCCTGCCCCAGGCCCAGGGCTTCAAATATTTGGGCTCCCCGGTAGGACCGGAGGGTACTGGTACCCATCTTGGACATGACCTTGAGGGCGGCCTTGGCCATGCCCTTGAGGTAGTTCTTTTTGGCATGGGCAAAATCCCCGCCCTCCGGCCCCCGGCAGATCTCCGCGATGGCCGCCAGGGCCCCGTAGGGGACGATAAGGTCCGCGCCGTAGCCGAACAGCAGGGCGAAGTGCATGATCTCCCTGGGCTCCGCGGATTCGGTGATGATGGCGGCCCGCATCCTGAGGCCCTGCCTGATAAGGCCGTGATGCACGGCCCCCACGGCCAGTAGGGCGGGGATGGGAACCATGCCCGGCTGGGAAGGGTCCCCGTGAGGGGGGGGAGGGGCCAGGGTTTCCCGGTCGGACAGGATCAGCAGGGTGACGCCTTCCTTCACCGCCCTTACCGCCTGGTCAACCAAGCGGTCCAGGGCCCCTTCCAGGCCGCTGGGCTTCGCAGGGCTGTCCGGCTTCGCAGGGCTGTCCGGCTCCGCGTCCTGGGGCAGGGGAAAAGCCGCCCTGAGGGTGCGGGACTTAAAGGCGGCGGGCCGCAGATTCCGCAGGGCTTCCAGGTCCGCGGCGGTCATGATGGGGTTTTTCACCTTGATCCGGCGGCAGTGCTCCTCAGTCTCCGCCAGCAGATTCTCATGGGCCCCCACAAAGCTGGTCAGGGTCATAACCAGGTCTTCCCGGATGGAGTCGATAGGAGGATTGGTGACCTGGGCGAAAACCTGCTTAAAGTACGAGTAGAGCCGCTGGTTTTTCTGGGAAAACACCGCCAGGGGCGTATCGGTACCCATGGAACTGGTGGGTTCCTGTCCGGTTTGGGCCATCACCGTTAAAATCCGGTCCCGGTCCTCCCTGGTGTAGCCAAAGGCCCGCTCCATAAAGAGGATGTCCCCCCGGTTCCTAAACTGGCCGTCCCCGTAGAGGACCCCGGCGTAGGCCGGGGGGGAGTCCTCATCCATTTCCTGGCCCAGGGTAACCACCTGGCGGGCCACCCATTCGGCGTAGGGCTTCCGCTGGTAGACGGCCTGCTTGACCTCCTCGTCCGGGATGATCCGGCCCTCTTTCAGGTCAACCAGGAGGAGCTTTCCCGGCAGGAGCCGGCCCTTGCGGACCACCTCCTCGGGCCGGAAGTCCTGGACCCCGGTCTCGGAGCCCATGACGATAAGGTCGTCCCTGGTGATGGTATAGCGGGAAGGCCGCAGGCCGTTCCGGTCCAGCGTACCCCCCACATAGCGGCCGTCGCAGAACACCATGGAGGCCGGGCCGTCCCAGGGCTCCATGATTCCCGCATGGTACTCGTAAAAGGCCTTAAGATCGTCGGGGATGGGGTTCTTCTCGTTCCAGGATTCGGGAATCAGCATCATCAGGGCGTGGGGGAGGCTGCGGCCGGCCATGACCAGGAGTTCCAGGGCATTGTCAAAGCTGGCGGAGTCGCTGCGCTCCGGCTCAATGACGGGGAGTATGTCCTTTAGGGCCGCGCCGAAGCGGGGATGGGAAAAGAGGGCCTCCCGGGCGCTCATCCAGAAGCGGTTCCCCTTGATGGTGTTGATTTCGCCGTTGTGGGCCACCCAGCGGAAGGGCTGGGCCAGGGGCCAGTTGGGGAAGGTGTTGGTGGAAAACCGGGAGTGGACCAGGGCCACCGCGGTGGCCATGTCCGGGTCTTCCAGATCGGGATAGTAGCGGCGAAGCTGGTTGGGCATCAGCATGCCCTTGTAGACGGTGACCCTGGAGGAGAGGGAGGGCAGGTAGCACTCGGCCCCCCCCATGGCCTTATCGGAGCGCAGGGTCTTTTCCAGCTTTTTGCGGAAGATGTAGAGGGCCAGTTCCAGATCGGAGATAGGGTCCCCCGCATAGTCCGGGGCGGGGACTTCCACCCGGCCGCTCAGGGGAGCCAGGAAGAGCTGCCGCACCGCGGGCTCCGCCTCCTTTGCCATGGCGCCGATGTCCGCATTATCGGTGGGCACATCCCGCAGGGCCAGGACTTTGAGCCCCAGGGAGGCGGCGCAGCGTTCAATGGCGGCCTCCACCAGGGCCCGGAGTTCCCCGCCGCGGGGGAAAAAAGCCATGCCCATGCCGTATTGGCCCGCTTCGGGGAGTCCCGCTATCTTTTTTTTGAAGAATTCATGGGGAATCTGCAGGAGTACCCCGCAGCCGTCGCCGGTCTTGTTATCCGCGCTTTCGGCTCCCCGGTGCTCCATCCGCTCCAGGACTTCCAGGCCCCGCTTTAGTATATCGTGGGATTTCCGGCCCTTAATATCGGCGACAAAGCCGATGCCGCAGGAATCGTGCTCGTCTTCCTTCCGGTATAAACCCTGGGATCTCCCCCGCGCTTGATTGCCGGGGCCGCACTGGTCAGCCCCCTCCTCGTGATCGCCCATATCGCCGGCTCCTTGAACATGGTTCCACGGGGCGTAATCCCCCTGGACCCTACGACCCTTAGACGCAAGTTTTACCATTTTACCCAAAAAGAGCTTCCTGCCGCAATGTACCGCCGCCGGATCAGTTTTTAATGTATTCTTCGCCCTGGGTGTGCATTCTTTTCGCGCTATATACTCTTTTGATTTTCGTTACCTGGGGGATGGCTTGGCCGCTGTACCAAATGGCGGCGGTGTCGCCGGTGCGGGTGTAGACGCCCTGGTCCCGGACTCCCAGGTTGTTCGTGTAGGTCCAGCCATCCTCCGTCATGGTCAGGGTACTCCCGATACCGCCGAAGCCAAACCAGGCGCCCGGAAAGGGGTTAGGGCCGGTGTTCCTTTCCCGGCTCAGGCCGCCGGAGATGTGGGTTTGATCGCCGTTATCTTTTTTTATAGTACCGGTAAAGGTGATGGTATCCCCTTCTATTTTTTGCCGGGAAGGGGCCGTAGCCGCCGCAGTTGAAGGTAAGGGCCGGGCCTTCAAGGCTAATCGTGCCGCTGCTTATCAGGCCGCCGTCCCTGAATATTTGATAGCCAAACCCGCCGGCCAGGGCGGCATGTACGCCGGATTCTTTGAAAACGATAACCGCATCTTCGGCAGCAGAACTGTAGACGAACTCCGAGGCGTCGCCTTTCAAGGCGTCGCCCTTCGAGGCGGCGTCCTCCGTGTCCGGCGGCGCATCGGGGCAGCCCGTTATGCCGAATAACAGGACCATGGCCCCTAAAAACCCCAGTTTGCCTTTCATACCCCGGCCCCCGTCGTCAAGTCAACCGCGCCGGGCTCCCCCTTGTCAACGAAACCCTTGTATAGTATATTCGAGTCCGCAGGAGGTAACTATGGCAGGATTAAAGCCGCAGCGGGGCCTAACCTTTGAAGATGTCTGGGCCATGTTCCAGGAGACGGACCGGAAATGGCAGGAAACGGACCGGAGGTTCCAGGAAACCGACCGGAAACTTAAAGAGGAGCACGAAAAGACCGAGCAGGCGCTTCGGGAAGCATCGCGCATCGTGGGGAACCTGGGGAACAAGCTGGGAATCGTGGTGGAACACCTGGTGTTGGCCAATATCAATGAGAAATTTAACGCCCTGGGCTATAACTTTTCCAAGCTTGTATC
>JAISQJ010000099.1 GCA_031274285.1 Treponema sp.
AATCCCTCCGGGCAAGTTGGCGGGGTAGAAACCTCCCCCGTACAAACCGAAAAAAGTCCGAAGGACTTTTTTCTTCTCGACCGACGATACCCCGCTGCTCTGCGGCGGGGTTCGTCATTAGTCATTCAGCCAAAAGCCGTAGGTGCCGGGGTTCATGGCCGGGCCTACGGTTCCGTTTCTCCATTGCGGACCCGATGTCTGATACACGGCATGGCCCTGATTGCTTTTTGCACTGTTCTTAAGGCCGGCCGCCCCAACCGCCCTTGCCGTTTTTCTTGTTACCTGTCACAACGGCGCTTCCTTCCATGACGAAAGCTCCGCCCGTAATCATAACCACCGACCCGCCATTGCTGTCGCGGCCTTGCAGCTTAAGGTCCTTAGCAATGACTGTTTGGCCATTGCCTATGCGCAGCAGGTTGCCGTTAGTACTGGACGGAGTGAGTGTTCCGCTTCCTTCCAATGTCACCGTTACATTTTCAACGGATCCGAATGTACTTTCGGAAGCGGGCGTAATGGGTACGGAAACATCGCCGGTTACGGTGATGTTATTCATGCTCCATGCAAGTCTCAAAATTTAGCCCGCCTTTATGCTACTTAGAATACTTCCTTTGTGATAGGGGGATGGAGAAATTTAATCCAGTATGGTGATTTCTACCCGGCGGTTGAGGGCGCGGCCCTGCTCAACGCTGTTATCGCCGATTGGCCTGGTCCCTCCCCAGCCCTTGTAGATAAAACGGTTTTCCGGGATACCCCGGCGGGCCAGTTCTTCCACCATCCGCTTGGCCCGCTGGATGGAAAGTTCCATTTCCCCGGCGGGCCGCCCGATGGAGGCGGTGTGGCCTTCCACCAGGAATTGCTGATCCGGGGCGGCCTTGGCCAGGGCCTGGGCGATAAGGTCAAGCCGGGGCCGTTCCTCGCTTAGAAATTCATCGGAGTCCGGGGCAAAGCGGATATCCCGCACGATAAGGCGGACCCCTTCCGGCACGGAAACCAGGTCCAGCCCCTTGGCGGGCCCAAGGCTGTCCGCTATGCGGTTATCCGCGGGCGCGGGGCGCGGCTGTTCCGGCGGGGCCGGCGGCCTGGCGGGCGCGGGGCGCGGCGGTTCTGTCGGGGCAGGGGGTCTGGTTGCCGAGGTCGCAGCCGCCCCGCCTTTCCCTGCGGCGATGCCCAGGGCGTCCCCCATGGAGGCGATGACCGTGTCCCGGTTGATGGGGACCGCCCCCTGGTTGAAGATCAGGGTGAAGCCCCTGAACCGCAGGGTGGCGCCGTCGGGCCAGGAGTAAGTTTCATCCAGGTTGTCCCGAATCATCAGGGGCAGGCCGTTTGCCGCATGGATCAGGATGTCCGCCGTGTGGGTCCCCTGGATGGCCGAAAAATCCTGCCCCAGGCCCGGTCCCTGGTAGCGCAGGGCGTATTTCGCCGTTACCCGGTGGACCAGCATTTCCCGGTACTGTTCCATGCCCCGGTATTCGTAGTTCGCGATAAAGGGGACCAGCACATAGGTTCCCGAATTTTTAGGGTCCACCGCCCGCTGTCCCTGGGCCTCCCAGGTGGCGCCCGGCGTCACCGCTTCCGAGGGAAAGGCGGGAAAGCCGCGGAGGGAGGGGTAGCCCCGGTCCTCATCGATAACCAGATTCCCGTCCCGGAATATTTTGAAGGAGACCGGGATAATCGTGTCCACCGGCCGGGCGCTCTGACTCATGTTCCGCAGGGTCTCTTCCAGGACAAAAAAGTTACCCCGGTAGAGGAAGGCGCCGGAATCCCCGTTTCCCGCCAGCTCCGGCTTAATGGAGGCCCGTACTTCGTGATACACATGACCGGTATATTTACCGTTGTCGTAGCGGGACCAGTCCGACCGTTCCACCATGGTGTAGGCCCCGGCGCCGCCTGCCCCCAGGCGGACCTCCTGGGCCCCGGTCCGGGACGGGCTGAACAAGACCAGGGAAACCGCTAGAATGAGCGGCAAGGCCGGGTTTGAGGAAAAAAACGCCTTGCAGAGCATCCCTGGCATCGTAACGTGATTATCGGAGTATTGAGCCATGAAAATTATCCCGAAGCGGCTCCCCTTGCTGCCGGAACGCCCGCGGCCCCTCATCTTTGCCCACCGGGGCTGTTCCTCCCTGGCGCCGGAGAATACCATGGCGGCCTTTAAGAAGGCCCGGGAAATCGGCGCCCCCGGTATTGAACTGGATGTCCATGTCTGCGGAACCGGGGAACTGGTGGTGGCCCATGACGATAACTTCCAGCGCACCGCCCCCGAAGGGCCCAACGGCGGGGGCCGCCCCATTGAGGAACTACGCCTCAGCGAAATCCGGGAGATCGATGTGGGAATCGCCTTCGGCCGCCAGAGCGGCATCCAGGAAAGCCCGTCCTCCGGCTATCGGGGGGAACATCCCCCCCTCTTAGAGCAGGTGTTGGAAACATTCTGCCCTGACATGTACATTGATATCGAACTTAAAACCCGAAAAACCAAGGGCGATTCCCTGCCGGTCCTTGTGGCCGACATGCTGAGACACTTTGGGGACCGGGCGCTCAAGTCGGTAATGGTCTCCTCCTTCAACCCCTTTAGTATTCTGGCCTTTAAGAAGTTTTGCCCCACGGTTCCCACCGCGGTTATCTGGGCCAATGACCGGGGAGTCCCGCCCCTGCTCCGCCATGGCTTTGGCCGGATCATCGCCCACTGCGACTACCTCAAGCCCTCGTACCGCCAGGTTAACGGCTTTTCCCGCTTCCGGTTTCAAACCCTGGAGCGGCGCCCCCTGGTACCCTGGACCGTGGACGATCCCGGCCTGGCCCGAAGCCTGCTCGCCGCAGGCTGCCCGGGGATCATCTCCAACCGGCCCCAGGACCTGCTTTGACCGATTCGGCCTCCCCCCCTCCGGCCCCGGAAACCGGCGTCCGGACCGGCCGCCAGGGCCGCGCCCTCTTGCGCCACGGTTCCACCCTGTCCCTTCTTACCCTGATCTCCCGGGTCCTCGGCCTGGTTCGGGAAATGGCCAAAGCCAGCCTTTTGGGGACCAGCGCCCTCTCGGACGCCTTCTCCGTAGCCTTCATGCTCCCTAACCTGTTCCGCCGCCTCTTTGCCGAAGGTTCCATCGCGGTGGCCTTTATCCCCACCTTCAAGGAGTACCTCCTGGAGGCCGGCAAAAACGGCGCCGGCATAGCCGGGAACGAGACCCAGGGGGCCGGGGATTACAGCATCAGGGAGTTCCTCTCCTGCATATTCAGCTTTCTTACGTTCCTGGTAAGTCTGGCGGTGATGGCGGGAATCCTCCTGATCCCCCTGGTCATCCCCATCTTTGGGCTGGAGGAGGTAGACGAGACGATCCTGCTCGCCCGGATCATGTTCCCCTTCCTGGGTTTCATCTCCCTGGCAGCCCTGTTCCAGGGGATTCTCAACAGCCTCAAGGTCTTTACTCCCTCCGCCCTGGCCCCGATTGTCCTTAACCTGGTTACCATCCTGGCCGCCTACGGTCTTTCCCCCTTCACCAAGAATCCCGCCCGGGCCATGGCGCTTGGAATTTTTGCCGGAGGTTTTCTGGAAGCGGCGATCCAGCTTCCCTTCGTGTTAAAGGCGGGGCAGCGCTTCTTCTTCGTGGGCCTTAAACGGGCCTTTACCAACGCCGGTACCAGAAAGGTCCTCAAGCTCATCGGCCCCACCATCGTGGGCATGGCGGCCTACCAGCTTAACGACCTGGTTTCCACCGCCCTGGCGGGGAACGCCGGGGAGGGGGTGGTATCCAGCCTCCAATACTCCCTGAGACTCCAGGAGCTTATCCTGGGGGTCTTTGCCGTCTCCATCGGTACCGTACTGCTGCCGGACCTGGCGGAGTATGCGAAGACCGCCCAATGGGGCATCTATAACGAGCGGCTTACCGCGGCCATGAACATCATCGCCCTTATCACCATCCCTATCACCTTCTACGCCCTGACCCAGGGGGAAAACCTGGTCCGGCTCCTCTTTCAAAGCCGCAGTTTTGATGAGGTTTCCGTGGCCCTTACCCTAGAGGCCCTGCGCTTTCACATGCCGGGCCTCTTTTTCATCGCCCTCAACCGGATTCTGGCCCCCGCCTTCTATGCCCAGAGCGATTCCCGGTCCCCCACCCTGGCGGGGATCATCTCATTCGCCGTCAATATTCCGCTGGCCGCCGCCCTGGTCCGCCCCATGCGGGGCGCCGGCATCGCCCTGGCCCTCTCCCTGGCAAGCGCCGTAAATACCGCCCTGCTCCTGGGCTTTTTAAGGAAAAACCCCCACATTGAGGTGGGCCGTGCCCTCCGCTCTGCCCTGGCCTATGCGGCTAAATTGACCCTGCTTTCCGCCCTGGCCGCCCTGCCCCTGCTGGCCCTCAAAGGCCGCCTGGCCGCCCTCTTTGCCGGTCGGGGCCGCCTGGCCAGCCAGGGCCTCCCCCTGGCAATCTCCGCCCTCCTCTACGCCGCCGCCGGCCTTGGCCTCTTATGGCTCACCCGCGACAAGCAGCTCAGGGCCCTTATCAAAATGGCCGGAATTGACAAAAAATAATATATATAATATTATATGCAGAAAATAATATCGTATGATATTATAATCCTAATTTATATGGAGAAATTATGAAACCGCTCGCGGGGGGGGGGGGGGGGGGGGGGGGGGGGGG
>JAISQJ010000043.1 GCA_031274285.1 Treponema sp.
GGGGGAAGCAGAAAGACGAGCGGGTACTGGCGTATATCGAGGCGATACTACAGGCGAATTCGGGGAAGATACCGGAGGTGTTAGAGATGGGAAATGCGGCGATGACCTTAGACGAAGTGCTGGAGAAGACCGGCCTCACGGCGAAATGGGAAGCCCGAGGGGAGGCGCGGGGCGAGGCCCGCGGTGAGGCCCGCGGTGAGGCCCGCGGTGAGGCCCGCGGTAAAGCCTGGGGCGAGGCACAGGGTGAACAAAAAAAGGCCCTGGAGATAGCCCGGAATCTCCTCAAAAGGGGCTGGACGGTCGAAGAAACCGCGGAAACCGCGGGGCTGGACATCGAAAAAGTGCGCGCCCTCTACGAATCCCCCCGTACTACCTAACGTGTAGCCTAGGTCATTGACGAGGGGAAGGGGACAGGGAATAATGTTCTCACATGGATAAGCTCATTTTTGTCTCCGGCGGGGTATGCTCCAGTTTAGGAAAAGGGGTGGCCGCTTCTTCCCTGGGGGCCCTGCTGGAAGCCCGGGGCCTCAGCGTCAGGATGGTTAAATGCGATCCCTACATCAACGTTGACGCCGGCACCATGAGTCCCTATCAGCATGGCGAAGTCTATGTGACCGATGACGGGGCGGAAACGGACCTGGACCTGGGGAACTACGCCCGGTTTACCAAGAGCCCCCTGTCCCAGGCCAATTCCGTGACCACCGGCCAGGTTTACCAGGCGGTGATCCGCAAGGAACGGGAAGGCCGCTTCCTGGGCCGCTGCGTCCAGGTGATCCCCCACATCACCGACGAGATAAAAAGCCGGATTCAGGGTATCGCCAAGGAAGACCCCGATGTGGATGTGGTGATCGTGGAGATCGGCGGTACCGTGGGGGACATCGAATCTATCCCCTTCCTGGAGGCCGCCCGCCAGATTATCCATGAATCCGGTAAGTCCAACGCCCTTTCCGTCCACCTTACCCTGATCCCCGAGGTTGCCGGCGGGGAGCTTAAAACCAAGCCCACCCAACATTCGGTCAAGGCCATGCAGGAGATGGGAATCCAGCCGGATATTCTGATATGCCGGGCCCCGGTAATGCTGGACGAGCCGACCCGCAAAAAAATCGCCCTCTTTACCAACGTGGAATTCAACTCGGTCTTTACGTCCTACAATGTGGATACCACTATTTACGAGATACCCCTTATCTTTCATGACCAAAAGCTGGATCAGGTGGTGCTGCAAAAAATGGGGGTGGAAAGCCGCCACGCCAATCTGGACTCCTGGCGTTTTATGATGGAAAAATTTCATTCCCGCCAGGGCAAGGTCCGGATAGCCATTGTGGGCAAGTACATGGAACTGCACGATTCGTATAAATCGGTCTACGAGGCCCTGTTCCACGCGGGTATGGAGAACGGGGTGGAGGTGGAACTGGTGAAGGTCGATTCTTCCCGGCTGGAGGAGGGTCCCGGCCCTGAAAAGGCCCTGGGAGCGGAGGCCGAAGGGGGCCCGGTTCACGGCGTCTTGGTGCCCGGCGGCTTTGGCCAGCGGGGCATTAACGGCATGGTCCGGGCCGCCGGCTGGGCCCGGACGACCAAGACTCCCTATTTCGGCATCTGTCTGGGGATGCAGATCATGGTTATCGACTGGGGGCGGCAGGTCCTGGGCTGGGAGGATGCGGATTCCAGCGAATTCGCGGAGGATACCAAACATCCGGTTATCAGCCTGCTGGAAGAGCAGGAAAACGTGAAGGACTACGGCGGGACCATGCGGCTGGGGGCCAGCAAAACCGTGGCCGAGGAGGGTACGCGGATTTTGGCGGCCTACGGCACGGATCTTATCTGGGAACGGCACCGGCACCGCTATGAATTTTCTAACCGGTACCGGGAGGAAATGGCCGGGGCGGGCCTAAAACTGGCGGCCTTTACCCCGGATGGGGACCTGGTGGAGTGCGTGGAGTGGCCGGATCATCCCTGGGGGGTGGGGGTTCAGTTTCACCCGGAGTTTAAGTCCAAGCCCACCAAGGCCAGCCCCCTGTTCCGCGACTTTATCGCCGCCGCTAAGGGGCGGATGCTTTCCCCGGGCGCTCTATGAATTTCCCCCGGCTGCCGCTGTTCCTGCTGTCCATCCTTGCCCTGGGCTGCTCCTTTGACTACGGCCCCGGCGACACCGAGAACTCCGGCCAGCCTGACCTGGTGATGGACGATGTGGAGTATGTCCGGGTAAGGGACGGAGACCCCCAGGTACGCTTCCGGGCGGAACGGGCGGAACGTTACGAAGACAAACAGCTTATGGAACTGCGGAACATTACCTTTGAGCAATTTGCCCGCCACGGGGAGGAAATAGATTCCAGGGGCAGGGCCGCCGCCGCCCGGGTGGAACTTGATTCGGGAAATATCGGCATCTCCGGCGGGGTAAGCCTTTCGGTGGAGTCCGAGGACATTACCATCGAGACCGGAGCCCTGGACTGGCAGGATAAGGAACGGCAGCTTTCCGGCGGTCCTGAGGAACTGGTAAGGATATACCGGGATGACGGGACCAATTTCCAGGGCCGGGGCTTCACAGCCAATACCCGCAGCCGGGGCTGGGAATTCACCGGCCCCATCGGCGGCGTTTACGTCCACGAAGACGGGGAATCCTCTGACGATGCACCTGAAGCCGGGAGCGCCGAGGCCGCGGATGAAACCGGGGAGGGCGGCGATGTGTAGCATCGTCCGGCGCCTCTTCCCGGTCCTCCTTCCGGCCCTTCTCCTGTGCCCCCTTGCGGCCGGGGCGGATGTTTTTACCTTTAAGGCGGATAAGATGTCCGGCAGCCGATCTTCCGGCAGGGAGATCACCGTGCTGGTGGGAAACGCCGAAGTCCGGTCCGATAACCTCCTGCTCCGGGCGGGGCGGATCGAAATTCAGGGTGACGACAACCAGTTCATCGACTGCTCCGAGGGGGTAACGGGGCTGGACGAGGAAAAGCAGATTTCCTTCAGAACCGACCGGCTCCGCTATGACCGGAAACTCAAGATCGCCCGGCTGGAGGGCAACTCGACCCTGGAGGACCGCAAGAACGAAATTATCACCCGGGGCCGTTTTATCGAATACGATGACCTGACCGAAGTGGTGGTCTTTCAGATCGGGATCCGGCTCTTTAAGGATGACATGGTCTGCCGGTCCGAATACGCCGTATACCGGCGGCAGGAAAAGCTTTTGGACCTTTCGGGCTTTCCCGTAGTCTTTAAGAAAGACGATGAATTCCGGGCAGACCGTATCCGGGTGGACCTGGATACCGACGATGTCACCATGGAAGGGGCCGTCACGGGCTCCATCAAGAATTAAAAATGGATAACGGTACCCATGTCCTAACCGTGAAAGACCTCCATAAAAAATTCGGCCGCAAAGAGGTGGTCCGGGGGGTCAACTTTTCCATGAACAACGGGGAGGTGGCGGGACTCCTGGGGCCCAACGGCGCGGGCAAGACCACCATCTTTTATATGATCGTCGGCTTCTACCGGCCCAGTACCGGGACCGTCAGCATGGACCAGGTGGATATTACCACCAAGCCCATGTTCCGCCGGGCCCGCCAGGGCATCGCCTACCTTCCCCAGGAGCCGTCGATCTTCCGCAAGCTTACGGTGGAACAGAATATCTGGGCCATCCTGGAAAGCCGCAGGGACATTAACCGGGCCGGGAAGAAGGAACGGCAGGAAGCCCTGCTTGAGGAGTTCGGCATCGCAAAACTCCGCCGGCAGTACGGCTTTACCCTGTCGGGGGGCGAGCGGCGGCGGACGGAGATTGCCCGGGCCCTGGCCACGGAGCCGAAATTCCTGCTCCTGGACGAACCCTTCGCGGGCATTGACCCCATCGCGGTTTACGAGATTAAACAGATCATCCGCCGCCTCGCGGAGAAGGGCATCGGGGTGCTGATCACCGACCACAACGTGCGGGACACCCTGGAGATCACCACCGAAGCCTTTATCATCGCCGACGGCTCCATCGTGGCCCGGGGCGGCCGGGAAGATATCCTCAACAACGAAATGGTCCGGGAAGTCTACCTGGGCAGCGAATTTAGAATGTAAAGCGGCTCCGGCCGGCGGCCATGTTCCCCGAAGGGGCGGCGCTAAGGTTTTTTTTCTAAAGTCAAAATCCAAAAATCCGATACTAAGAATGAAACCGGACTTGAGCCATGCGCCCGTTGGGCCTCCTGACTCCGGTCCGGGGAGGAATTCCGGCCTTGTGGTCAGGGCCCCGCGGCCTTGGCCCCAGAGCCGGGAGTCCCCCTCACCCTTCCGGGAACGAATGGGGGAGGGTTCGGATATTCACGTCCACCGTGAATATCATGGCACAGGGGTAGTTCCAATTTACGGAACCGCCTAACAAAAACACGCAAGTGTTTTTATCACGGCAGTAATGCCGACGGCAGGGATGCCGCGGCGGCGAGGTCATCAGGGGATGGCCCGGGCCGAAAATACCAAGGGAGTGTTTATGATTATCAACCACAACTTGAGCGCGATGTTCGCCGACAGGTCTCTGAAGGTTACCCAGTCCTATCTGGATAAAAACATGGAGAAACTGTCCAGCGGCTTGCGCATCAACCGCGCGGGTGATGATGCTTCGGGCCTTGCGGTATCTGAAAAGTTACGCAGCCAGATTCGTGGTTTGAACCAGGCGTCTACCAACGCCCAGAACGGTATTTCGTTCATCCAGACTACGGAAGGCTACCTCCAAGAGACCGAAGATATCGTCCAGCGTCTGCGCGAGTTGGCGGTCCAGTCCGCACACGGTATCTACACCGATGAAGACCGGCTTTACATCCAAATCGAAGTTTCCGCCCTCATTGATGAAGTGGACCGGATTGCGTCTCACGCCCAGTTCAACGGGATGAACCTGTTGACCGGCCGTTTTGCGCGGCTCGTGGGCGAAAATGTGGTAACCGCCTCCATGTGGTTCCACATCGGCGCCAACATGGATCAGCGGGAGCAGGTGTTTATCGGCACCATGACCGCGAAGGGCATCGGCATCAGAAATGTCGGTGACGAAACGATTCTTGCGCTGACCGATCCTGACAGCGCCAACCGTGCCATTGGAACCCTCGACGAGGCAATCAAGATCATCAACAAGCAACGGGCTGATCTTGGCGCCTACCAGAACCGCTTGGAACACGCGGTCCGCGGCTTGGACGTGGGAGCCGAAAATATGCAGGCTTCCGAATCCCGCATCCGCGATACCAACATGGCGAACGAGATGGTTTATTACACCAAAAACCAGATCCTCAACCAGTCCGGTACCGCAATGCTGGCCCAGGCCAATCAGAGGGGCCAAACCGTTCTGCAGCTTCTCCAGTAATCTTCGTTCTCGGGAAGGCGCCGTTCCGGCTTTGGCCGGAACGGCCTTTTTTATGCCCATTTTCGATTAGTCTTTCCAGTTCTTTATTAAAACTTCCTGAACATTACCCCTGCCGGAGGAATCCGCATTAATATGTCTTTTTGCTTGTACGGAGACAATATCAAAAAAATCATAACCATATAATGCACGGATATATGCTGTATCAGCATTGCTTAACAGGCATTTTACACCCCGGCCGGTCATTTTAATTATAGCACTCCGGAGGCGTTCCTGATCTTCCTCGCCAAAACCATCTGCCTGATACCCGGTGAAATTAGTTTTATCCGGGCTATGATAGGGCGGATCAAAATAGATAAAGGAATTTTTATCGGCCGTGGCAATGACATCTTCAAAATCATTATTAAAAATATCAATTTTATGGGCATTAAGGTAATGGCTGATTTGACGCAGCACAATTTCTTCGCATACTGCAGGATTTTTATATTTTCCGTAGGGAACATTGAAAAGACCCTGGGAATTTACCCGGTATAAACCATTAAAACACGTTTTATTAAGGAATATTAAACGGGCTGCCTTTTCGGTATTAGTCAAGTTATTAAATTTTACGGTGTTACGATCCAAATTCCTAATCTCGTAAAAATATTCTTTATTTTTTTTATTTTTGTGCTCTTTTAGCAGCTTAATAAGCGTTTCAACATCTTCTTTTATTACCATATAGGTCAGCATTAATTGGGAATTAAAATCGTTAATTACCGCCCTTTGGGGCTGTAATTCAAAAAAAACAGCCCCTGCTCCGATAAAAGGTTCATAATAGGTATAACGCTGTATATTCCCGGGGAGACACTTCTTGATTTCGGGCAATAATTGCCTTTTGCCCCCGGCCCATTTTAAATATGGCTTAATAAGGGGATTATTCTTTGCCATAGCTGTCTTTACCAATTATTTATCTGTTTTTTAGATTATAACGATTTATATTTTTAGTCAATAGATCCTATCGTGGAGAATACACCGGATGGTAATCGCTGCCGTGCTGGTGAACATCATCAGGTGTATCATCCGTACTGTTCAAAGGCCCCCAGCGTACGGTAGCGGGCGTAGAGGGCGTTGTAGGTTTTATGGGGTTCCGGCCGGGGGCTGTAGGTTTTTTCGACGGCCGGGCAGAGGGCCTCCTGGGCCGCGGGGATATGGGGGTAAAGCCCGGCAGTTACGGCGGCGAACATGGCGGCCCCCAGGGCCACGGCTTGGTCGCTTTTCCGCACTGCCACGGGCATGCCCAGCACATCCGCCAGGACCTGCATGACCAGGGAAGATTTGCGGGCCACCCCGCCCACCGCATAGATGCCCTCAACGGCAATGCCCTCCTCCCGGAATCGTTCCACCACGGCCCGGGCCCCAAAGGCGGTGGCTTCCACCAGGGCGCGGTACAGCTTCACCGCATCCGTGCCCAGGCTTAGGCCCGTAATGGCCCCCTTGACCAGGGCATTCACATCCGGCGTCCGCCGGCCGTTGAACCAGTCCAGGGCCAGGGGGGCGCTTTCCGAAGGGTCCAGGCGCTCCGCCTCCCCTTCGATGGCGGGGAGCAGCTTTTTGGCAAGCTCTTGTTTTAGCTGATCCTTAACGCGGGGGCTCAAGTCCCCGGCCTCCGCGGCGGGGAGCAGTTTTTCCAGGGGCCAGAGCAGCAGATTCCTGAACCAGGCATAGACATCCCCAAAGGCGCTCTGCCCCGCCTCGTAGCCAATCATGTTGGGAACGATGGAACCGTCCACCTGGCCGCAGATGCCCCGGACCGGTTTTTCCGGCCCCTCCGGCCTGGGCCCCACGATCATCTCGCAGGTGGAGGTCCCCACCACCATGACCATCCGGCCGGGCCGCACCCCGCCCCCAACGGCCCCAAAGTGGGCGTCGATGGCCCCCACGGTGATGGGGATGAGCGGGGGCAGGCCGAGCCGTTCCGCCCATTCCCCGCAGAGACGGCCCGCCTCCGTATCGCTGGGATAGTTTTCGGTCCCCAGGCTCCGGTGGATGGGCCCCAGCCTGGGATCGATGGCCTCAAAAAAACTCCGGGGCGGGTAGCCGCCGAATTCCCGGTGCCACAGGCCCTTGTGCCCCATGGTACAGCGGCTCCGTTTGATCTCCCCCAGGTTCCCTATGCCCGCCAGCAGCGCGGGCATCCATTCGCAGTGCTCCAGGAACGAAGCGGCGGCCATGGAGGGATCCTCGTTCAGTACCCGCAGGGCCCGCGCCCAGAACCATTCGGAGGAGTAGCGGCCCCCGGAAAATTTGGTGTAGTCAGGATGCTTCCCCGATTTTGCCGCCCGGTCGATGAGTTCCGCCTCCGCAATGGCGCTGTGATCCTTCCAAAGCACAAACATGGCGCTGGGGTTTTCCGCAAATTCCGGTTTAAGGGACAGGGGAACGCCCCGGCCGTCCACCGCGCAGGTGGTTGATCCGGTAGTGTCAATGCCGATACCCCGGATCCGGGCGCTTATCGCCGGCCCCGCCCCGGAGACCGCCCCCCGGACGGCCTGCTCCAGGGTTTCAAGGTAGTCCAGCGGGTGCTGGCGGAACCTGTTGGCCCCCGCATCGCAGTAGAGCCCCCTGGCCCAGCGGGGATAATCCGCCACCGATACCGCCGCTTCCTCCCCGGTTTGGGCATCGACGATCAGGGCGCGGCAGGAGTCCGTACCAAAATCAAGACCCAGCACATAGTCACCCACGGAATCCCTCAGCGAAAGACGATTCCCGTGGGCGTAAGGACCGTATATTCCCGTTCCTTTTTTAAGGTGCCTGTCCGCTGGCTGATCTTAAAAACCACCAGGTTATCGGAGTCCCTGTTCAGGGCCAGGAGATAATTCCCCCCTGGGTCCAGGGTAAAGTCCCTGGGGTGTTTTCCCCCCGACGGGACGGCTTCCACAAAATCCAAACTTCCGTTGGAGAGTACCTTGAGCACAGCAATACTATCATGGCCCCGGTTGGAGGCATAGACGAATTTGCCGTCCGCCCTGATCTTTATGGCCGCCGCAATGCTTTCCGTCCTGCCGGTCCGTTTTGGAAGGGAGGAGATAACCTGGGTCCGTTCAAAGGATCGGCCCTCCGAATACGCGTAGACTTCCACCGTGGATTTTAGTTCGTCAAGCACGTATGCGTAGTTCCCCTTGGGGTGGAATACCCCATGCCGGGGGCCGCAGCCGGGGATCGCCTCGGCAAAGGGTTTTTCCCAGGGGATCAGGGGTGCCCTGGCCTTGGCATCGAAGCGGTAGAGCATCACCTTATCGGAACCCAGATCGCAGGCAAAGCCGTTTGCAGAATCCGGGGCAAAGGTAAAGGAATGGGCGTGGGCCTGCTCCTGCCTTTTCTCGTTGGGGCCGCTTCCCTGGTAGCGGATAATCTGGACGGGATTTCCCAGCTTTCCGTCTTCTCCAATGGGGAGCACCCCCAGGGTCCCCTCCCCATAATTGGCCGCCACGGCGAAATTACCGCCCCGGTGGATGCTGATGTGGCAGGGCCCCGCACCGCCGCTGCTCTTGCGGTTAAGGAATTTAAGGCTCCCATCCAGCCCCACCGCATAGGCGGAAACCATCCCGTGGGGACGGTCATCGTAACTGGCCACCTCATTTACCGCATAGAGGAATCTTCTTGAAGGCCCAACCGCCAGATATGCGGGATTCCTGCTTTCCGCAGCCAGGTGGATATCCTCGATAAGCCCCGTGTCGGCGTCCATAACAAACGAATAGATGCCCTTGGAATTGCCTGACCCTTCCGTGTAGGTTCCGATATAGCCGAAAACTCTTGCCATGTCCTGCTCCTTTATTTCTTGACTTGCATGAACTATATCACAGGGGGAAAGGGTAGTGAAGGGCCGGATTTTTCTCTATACTGAACTGATTATGAAATTGTTTTACCGCACAGTATTACTGTTTTTTGCCGCCTTTGCGTTCCTGGCTGGCTGCCATGACAGGGGCCGGGGAGCCGAATCGGGGGGCGCCAAGGCCCCCGCGGACGCAAAGGCCATCGCAGAGACCAAGGCCCTTGCCGGGGAAGCGCAAGTCCCCGCCGGGGAGGCCAGGGTCCCCGGCCGCATCATTTCCTCCACCCCCTCGGCCACGGAGATCATCCTAGGCCTGGGGCTGGGGGACCGGATCGTCGCTGCGGATAAGTATTCCCTGGAACTGCCGGGACTGCCGGCCGGGGCCCGGGAGATCGATTTTTTCTATCCCGACCCGGAGGCCATTCTGGGCCTGGACCCGGATATTATCATCAGCGGCGAGCACAAT
The DNA here is from genome assembly GCA_031274285.1 of Treponema sp. GTDB lineage: Bacteria > Spirochaetota > Spirochaetia > Treponematales > Breznakiellaceae > JAISFT01. The sequence continues at coordinate 9,586 of JAISQJ010000043.1, forward strand.
GTGTACGGCGCCGGGGATGATCCCTTCAAGGTTCTGGGGGAATCCGGCATCCGGCTGCTCTACATTCCCACCAGCCGCAGTATCGCTAATATACGACAGGATGTTTTGACCATTGCGGAAACCCTGGGCGCGGGGGCCCGGGGCGCGGAACTGGCTGCCGCCATGGAGGGGGAAATAGAAAAGGTGGCGGAGATTGGGCGGAGGATCAGCGCCGATCCGTCGTTCAAAAAGAAAACCGTTTACCTGGAAATATCGCCCTTCCCCAACCCCGTGACCATGGGGCGGGAAACCTTTCTGAACGAGATGATAGGGATCATCGGCGCGGTGAATGTATTTGCCGATAAGACCGGATGGATCGCCGCAGGGGCGGAGGCCATTCTGGAGCGGGACCCGGACGTAATCCTGACCAACGTGAATTTTATCGACGACCCCACGGGGGAGATCAAGGCCCGCCGGGGTTTTGCCGGCATCAGGGCGGTGCGGGAAGGGCGGGTATACGTCATTGATACGGATTCTTCCTCCCGGCCCTCCCAGCACATCACCCTGGCCTTACGGCAGATGGCCCTGGCGGTCTATCCTGAGGAATATGCCAGTCTCAAAGACCGCTAAACCGCCCCCTTCGGCCCATTTTGCAGGGGCAGGCGGACCCCGCAGGAAGCCCGGCATGGGGAAGGGGCAAAAACTCATCCTCGCGGCCCTGGTTTCCTTTGCCTGTATCTGCGCCGCCTCGTCCCTGGGGAGTTCCCGCATCAATCCCCTGGATACCCTGCGGATCATCCTGGGCCGGACCGGGGGCCAGAACCCCAGGGATATTTCCATCGTGCTTCAACTCCGGCTGCCCCGGGTGCTTCTGGCCTTTATGGCGGGGGGCGCCCTGGCCCTAAGCGGCGCCGTGTTTCAGGCGGCCCTGAAAAATCAGCTCGCCTCCCCCTACATCATCGGCCTTTCTTCGGGGGCCTCCCTGGGCGCCGCCCTGGTGATCCTCTGCGGCCTTAGACTTCCCCTGCTGGGGCCCCTATTGGGGCCCCTACTGGGACCCCTGTTGGGGAGCCTTACCCTGCCTCTTGCGGGATTCGGCGCGGGACTCCTGACGGTTCTTTTCGTTATCGCCTTCTCCGCCCGGCTGGACCGGAACATGTCAAATAACACGGTCATCCTCTTCGGCCTGGTGGTCTCTCTCTTTGTGAACGCGTTGCTTACGACCCTGATGGCCTTTTTCCGGGAGGAACTGAAGACCCTTATCCTGTGGCAGATGGGAAGCTTTGCCCTTAAAGGCTGGTCCTCTGTTTTCATGCTGCTGCCCTTTCTGGTCCTGGGGGGGCTGGGCCTTATGCGGTACAGCCGGGAACTGGACCTGTTAAGTTTTGGGGAAGAGGAATCCCAGGCCGCGGGGCTGGAACTCCGCCGGGTCCGGGTCCTGCTTTTCCTCCTGGCCAGCCTCCTCAGCGGCGCAGTAGTGGCCCTCTGCGGGGCCATTGGTTTTGTAGACCTGGCGGCCCCCCACGCGGGCCGGCGCATTACCGGGCCGGGTCACCGCTGGGTCCTGCCCATGTCATTTCTTACCGGCGGCTGCCTGATGACCGCGGCGGATCTGGCGGCCCGGACCATTATCTCCCCGTCGGAACTCCCCGTGGGCGCGGTAACCGCCCTGCTGGGCGCCCCCTTCTTTGCCTGGATGTATTTTAGGCGGGGCCGGCCGTGAGCCGGGCCGCGGCGGATGAGTCCGTCCGGGAGGCCCCCCACCGCCTGCGGGTAGAAAACCTTTCCGCCGGGTATAACGGCCGGGATGTGATTAGGCATATCGATCTGGAAGCCGCCTCCGGGGACTTCCTCTGTATCGCCGGGCCCAACGGATCGGGCAAAAGTACCCTGCTGCGGGCCCTTGCCCGGCTTATACCCTATGGGGGCAGGGTCACGGTGGACGGCGGGGATACGGCCGCCCTGAAACGCCGGGACCTGGCAAAAAAAATTGCCCTCCTGGGGCAGGCGTCCCAATTTTATTTTCCCTACACCATCTATGACACCGTGGCCCTGGGCCGCTATGCCTACGGAAAGGGCCTCCTGCCGGCGCTGCGGGCCGGGGACCGCCGGATAATCGAGGAGACCCTGGAACGGCTCGGCCTGGGGGATCTGCGGGAAACCCCCATCACCGAACTTTCCGGCGGCCAGATGCAGCGTGTTTTTCTGGCCCGGACCCTGGCCCAGGACCCGGCGATCATCCTGCTGGACGAGCCCACCAACCATTTGGACCTGAAGTACCAGATAGAATTACTGCGGTACCTGGGGGATTGGGCCGCCGAAAAGGGGGGCATCGTCATCGCCGTGCTCCACGATCTCAACCTGGCCTCCGCCTTTGCCCGGCGCTTGATCCTCCTGGACAGGGGGGAACCCGCCGCCGCCGGGACCGTTGGGGAGGTGCTGGAGTCCGGGGCCCTGGAAGCGGCCTACGGCATGGATGTTCCCGCCTTTATGCGGGATTCGCTGAAACGCTGGGAACGGTAAAGCATATCCCCGCAAAACATGGTATGCTGATACCCGGTATGGATAGACAGCCTTTTCTGATGAATATTTTTACATCAGGCAAGCGGTTTGACGATTCCGGCAAGATGGAATCTTCCGCTCCTGATAATAAGATCCGCTATATTTTGATAAATTTTGTATTTATCCTGGGATCCTTTATCCTGGCGGCCTTTGTGGTGCAGAATTTGCTTAAGGGCTCCATCTTTGATGCCGCCGCCTGCGCCGTCATGATCCTGGTGGCCGTCAGCGGCTTTATCCTTGCCCGGCTTGGGATCGATCTGTTCGTCCCCGCCCTTTTTTCCATGATCTCCTACGAGCTGCTCTGTTTCCTCCTGATATGGAACGGCGATGCCCAGGGGGCAGGTTTTCTCTTTATCTTTATTTTCCCCCTGCTTACCATTTTTTTGCTGGGTATGAAGCTGGGTATCTACCTGGCCTCCAGCCAATTGGTCATCACCACCGCCCAGGTCTTTATCCCCGGCGCTTCAAGGTTTGTCTATCCTTTTGACGTATCCATCAGGATGGTGACGGTGTACCTGCTGGTGCTGTCGATCACCGTGGTTTTTGAAAGAACCCGGCAGACCAAGGACCGGCTGAACGGCAAACTAACGGCGGAACTGCGGCTTTTTAACGAGAATTTACAAAAGATGGTGGAGGAAAAAACCGGCAACCTTATCAAGCTTTACGACACCTTTGGCCGTTATCTGCCGGACAAGGTAATTAGGCAGCTTTTGGATTCTCCCACCGGGCCCTCCCTTTGGGGGGAGAAAAGGTACATCACTATTATGACCACCGACATAAGGGGATTTACCGTCCTGGCGGAAAAGCATCTGGGGGAATCGGTGGTTCAGCTCCTTAATCATTATTTCAGCATCATGGTAGAGATTATCAATGATTTTAACGGCACCATTATCGAATTTCTTGGAGATTCGATACTCTGTATTTTCGGCGCTCCCCTGGACGATGACCGGCACGCCGACAAGGCGGCGGCCTGCGCCCTAAAGATGCAGGCGGCCATGAAGGAGGTAAACGCGTGGGACCGGGGCCACGATCTCCCCGAGATTGAAATGGGCATTGCCATAAATACCGGAGAAACCATCGTCGGAAATATCGGATCCGACAGGGTAATGAAGTACAACGTGATAGGCAGCAGCGTTAATCTAAGCAGCAGGATAGAAAGTTATACCACCGGCGGCCAGGTGATGCTGTCAGAATTTACCTACCATGCCCTGCGGTCCCCCGTCAATGTGGTTCAGAAAAGCCTGGTTACTCCCAAGGGGGTTTCCAAACCAATTTATATTATGCAGATAGACGCCATCGGCGAACCTTTTAACATTGCCCTGGACGCCGATACGGTTCCGCTTAAAAAGCTGGGCCGGCCGGTAAAGGTTTTCTGCTTCCGCATACGGAACAAAAAAATTGAAGCCCGGGGTTTCGAGGCCCTGCTTACCCATTTTTCCCGGAAAGAGGGAAAGCTGTCTTTTGATGCCGCGGAAAGTTTTACTGTTTTTGAGGAATTAAAGCTGCGCATATTTGCCCGCGATCTTCTTGGCAAGATCATCCGCATTGACGGAGAGGGGAACCAGGTTACGATCAGGTTTACCGCGGACCCCGGTGAACTGTCCCTGTAGGCTGCCCTATTTAACGCCCATGCGTCTTAAAAGAATAGTATTAGACAGACTGGAATCGAATACCACTTCCGGGTAGAATACAAGAGCGGCATATCAACCAAGCAAATTAGGGGGCAGAAAATGGTAAGGGTAAGGCGAAGGAGATTCAAGGATAGCGTCATATTCAACGCGATATGCCTGCGGGATACGCTGTTTTATGTGGTGATTTCGGTCTTTCCGGTAACCTTGTTTTTATTCAAGGAACGCTACATCACCTGGTATGTGATTTCGGGATATTTATACGGGCTTGTGGTGTCAACCATTGTGGGATTGATCAAAAATCCGCGCAGGGAAAGTTTCCTTGGCGTATCGATTAAAATGATAAAGATCGTTTTGCTGCTCTCGTCCTTTGTGATGATTTTGCTGAATAAAAGCACCTATAGGGTCAGACTTGACCCTATAAGCATAGCCTTCTTTGTGGTGCTGTTTATCTGTGTCTATTACGAGGTGTACCAGGACAACAGAAGAAAAGCTTAAGCCTTTTCGTTCACTACAGGGCCGCTCCAAAACCCCCTGGGCCCCGGCGAATTACGCCGCCGTTCCGCTCCCGCAGCTTCCCCTCCCGGAAGGCTAATTTCCCGCCCACCAGGACGTAATCCAGCCCCGTGGCAAGCACGGCGGGCTGCAGGTAATCCGCCCGGTCCCGGAAACGCTCAGGGTCAAAGATGAGCATATCCGCCCGCAGACCCGGCCGCAAAAGGCCCCGGTCTTGCAGGCCCAGCCTCGCGGTGGGCATGGCGGTCATTTTGTGTACGGCCCCAGGCAGGTCCAGCACCTGCCGCTCCCGGACAAAATCCCGCAAGAACCGGGGAAAGGCGCCGTAAAGCCGGGGGTGGGGATTCTTCATATCCCCGTACAGGGCGTCGGAAATAAGGGACGAATAGGGCAGCCGGGCAATCGTATCAATATCCTCCACGGACATACTCTGGTTGATAATAGCAACTTTACCCTTCTCGGAAAACATCAGAGCCGCCGCCATTTCCGCCTCATCCCGGTAGCCATACTCCCCGGTACAGGCCGTGACGGACTTGCCCAGGAACTTCCGGTTCTCCTCCCGGTTTACCGAACTAATAATGGTCCGGTCCCAGCCGATAGTTTGGGAAAGGTTATCCCAGTTTTCCTCCCCCCCGGCCAGGAGCCGCCGCAGCTTCTCCACGTTTTCACTTTTGTTCAGCCCCTCAATAGCCTCCTCCACCCCCATGGCCAGGTAAGAGGGGGGCAGCATCTGCATCATGGTGGAGGAACCGCAGTCGTAGGGATAAAAATCAACGGT
>JAISQJ010000143.1 GCA_031274285.1 Treponema sp.
TCGAAGACTCCGGCGGGGTCTACATAGTCCCGGCCTTTACCGGCCTCGGCGCGCCCCACTGGGATCAGTACGCCCGGGGCGCCATCGTGGGGATAACCAGGGGAACCAAACACTGGCACCTCATACGCGCCGCGGAGGAATCCATCGCCTATCAAAGCCTCGATCTGGTGCGGGCCATGGAAAAGGACACCGGCGCGGTCATAGGCGAACTCCGGGTGGACGGCGGCGCCACCAGAGACGCGTTCCTCCTCCAGTTTCAGGCGGACATCATGGGGGGGCGCATATCCCGGCCCCGGATCCGCGAAACCACCGCCCTGGGCGCCGCCTGCCTGGCCGGTCTTGCCGTGGGCTTCTGGCGGGACCAGGCGGAACTCCGCACCCTGTGGAAGGAAGACGCATCCTTCACCCCCCGCATGGACGCGGCCCGGCGGGAAAAACTCCTCGCCGGTTGGCACAGGGCCGTGGGCCGGAGCCTCGCGTGGGCGGAGGGGTAACGGAATAGCCGGCAGTATCCGGAGAGGCCGGGAAGCGAAACCTGCGAGTTGGTAACGGTGAAGTGAGGGAGAAACGAAGATGCATGAAGTAATTGCGGACTTTTGGCGCAGCCACAGCGCTGCCATTTTTTCGCTTGGAAAACGTATCGCCATAGCCCTGATCATCATCCTGGCGGGGAAAATAGTGATAGTTTTCAACGAAAGGGCGGGCCGCAAGGCGGCAAGGAAGCTTCATGTTGACGAGAATCTGGCGTCCGTGCTGCGCCTGCTGGTACGCTACGGGACGATCATCATTGCGGGGATCATGATCCTTGACGCCTTCGGCTTCAATACCACCAGCCTTATTGCCGTACTGGGCGCCGCCGGAATAGCCGTAGGAATTGCCCTGAAAGACACTTTGGGCAATATTGCCGCAGGAATCATTCTGCTTTTCCTGCGCGTTTACAAACAGGGTGATTATATTGAGGCCGGTGATGTGGCGGGCTCCGTCCGGGAGCTGAACCTGTTTGTTACGGTCCTTGAAACCCCGGAGGGCATCTACATTGCCGCCCCCAACGCCGGTATTTTGGCGACCCCCATAAAAAACTACAGCAAGAACGGACGGCGGCGCATGGAAATCAATGTGTCCATATCCTACCACGATTCCATTGAAACGGCCTTCCGCGTCATGCAGGAAATCATAGACGCCGAAACCCGCTTTTTGAAGGACCCGGCCCCGCAGATGATGGTAAAGTCTCTGGGAGACAGCGGGGTCAATCTCATGCTCCGCGCGTGGGCGGAAAGCGGCAATTACTGGAACATTTACTGGGAACAATCGCGGAACATAAAGGAAAAAATAGAAGCCGCGGGACTCAGCATCCCCTTTCCCCAGCGGGACATTCATATTCTCCGGGATTCAGCGTCAGGAATCACGTAAAGCCTGTTCAACAATTTGGTCCATGTCGTAATACCTGTACGTTCCCAGCCGCCCGCAAAATTTTACCCTCCGTTCCCGGTCCGCAAGCTCCCGGTAGGCGGCGTAGCGCGTGAGGTTTTTTTCATCGCCTATGGGATAATAGGGATCAACCCCAGGCTGCCATTCATTGCTGTATTCACGGCTGATAACGGTTTTTTCCTGCGTACCGAATTCAAAATGCTTGTGCTCTATCATGCGGGTAAAGGGGGTTTCCCTGTCGGTATAGTTAACCACGGCGTTTCCCTGAAAATTCTCCTGGTCAAGGGTCTCGGTTTCAAAACGGAGGGAGCGGTATTCCAGGGGGCCCAAACAGTAGCCAAAGTACGCGTCTATGGGACCGGTATATACAATGTATTCCGCCAGGGCGTCCAAAGGCTTTTTATCCGCCAGGTAATCCGTTTCCTGCTGAATTTCAATACCCTCCAGCATACGTTGAATCATTGCGGTATAGCCGCCTTTCGGGATGCCCTGATACTCCGCTTCATAATAATTATTATCGTAAGTGAAGCGGACCGGCAGGCGCTTTATAATTGACGGAGGCAGCTCGCTGCAAGGGCGGCCCCACTGTTTTTCCGTATAGCCCCGGATCAATTTCTCGTAAATATCCCGGCCCACCAGCTTGAGGGCCATCTCCTCAAGGTTTCGCGGATTTTCAAAGTCATAGTCCCCGCGCTGACGCCGTATTTCCGCCCGCGCCTCTTCCGGGCTTACCACGCCCCACATCCGGTTAAAGGTATTCATGTTGAAGGGCAGGTTGAAAATCTGCCCCTTGTAATTGGCAATGGGGCAGTTTATGAAATGATTAAAGAGCGCAAAGCGGTTGACATAGGTCCATACATCCCTGTTATTGGTGTGAAAGATGTGCGGCCCGTAACAGTGTACCTGTATGCCTTCCTGTTCCTGGGTATAGAGGCTGCCTGCAATATGATTGCGTTTCTCCACGACAATACATTTTTTCCCTGCCGCCCGCGCCCGTTCCGCGAAGACCGAACCATAGAGGCCGCTTCCTGCTATAAGATAATCGTATTTGTATGCCATCGCGGTAAGGCCTTCAGGTATGGCGCATCAATTAAAGCCAACCACTTTTCGCACCACCTTGTAGACCGGCAAGGATAAATTATACCCGGTGATTTCCGGCATATGTACAAGCTGCCCCAACAATCCGTAACGCATCCTCTTGTACAGTCCCTTGTTTTGCTTTTTGATGAACTGCCACAATTCCCGCTTCTTGCGCAGACTTTCCGGTGTTCCGGATCGTACCAGTAATATGGACGATATTACTGTAACAATCTCAAGGTAATTGAACATATATCTCCGTTTCCGGGGCTCCTCAATCTCTTCCAGGGCCAGGGCCGTCAGCATGATACGGTTAACCTTCAACTGCTGGTCAATTCGTTTTATCATGATACTTTCATGAACCGACTGGTCAGGCCGTCCTATATAGTAGCGGTAAAAATCAACATTCAGGTAATACATGGTTTTTACGTCTTTTAGGGGAATGTAGGCATAGAGGTTGTCCACATAAAAAGTATGGCGCGGCAATTGCAGCCCGCATTTCCGCAAAAAGGCGGTACGATAAATTATGGAGTGCATTAATATGTACTGCCCCTTGCGGAAGCGGCCGGTTTCGTTCCACGTGAAGATCCGGCCCGCCGGAAGAACATTGGTGTAGGACATGACGGTCTTTTTCTTTTTGCCTTCCTTTTCATAGACATAATTGGTAAGCAGCATATCCAGTTGGCCGGCGCCGGACAACTGTTTCAGGGTACGGCATACCTCCGCGTAAGCCTCACGGTCCACCCAATCATCGCTGTCCACAACCTTGAAAAACAGCCCCGAAGCATTTTGAATTCCCGTGTTGACCGCGGCTCCGTGTCCGCCGTTTTCCTGATGAATAACCCGGACAATCCCAGGGTAACGTGCCTGGTAATCCTCCGCTATCTCCGCGGTTTTGTCGGTAGATCCGTCATTCACGATGAGAATTTCCACCTCACCGCCGCCGGGCAGCAACGACTCAATACAATGCCGCATATAATCCTCTGAATTGTAGCAGGGAATCACAAGAGACATTATTTTCATGCCACTATTTTACCTCCACCTCCGGTGATTTAGGGGTGCTCCTGAAAATTATCTTGAATATCGGGAAAAACACCCAGAAGGAAATTGCGGAATTTATTATCATGGTAATAATATCCGCTATGGTCTCACCAACAGCACCCATGGCGTCCATAAGAAAATGATAGATCGGAGCCTTGTAGAGTCCCTGAAGCGCGCCTGCCGCAAGGGTGATAATGATATACGCGGTAACATACCAAAAAGCCGCCCAGCCAATGGAACCGTTGGATTTGAAGGTAATGTTACGCTGGGCAAAGAAGTTAATCACCTGTGCGATGGCCAGGGTAAGCTGAACCGCCAAAAAGTAAGCCAACCCGCCGCCGGTACCGTCTGCGGCAACAACTCCGGCGGCATAGTTAAAGATATAATAACGGGAACCGTCCAGGTTATAACCTACCGGAAATACCTGAAAGGGAATCGTTACCAGGCTGGTTCCCTCAAAGATGCCCTTGAAGAGGGGCATGAGGACCAGTTGCAGGATCGTTACCGCATTGGAAAAAAGAAAGAAAACCAAAAATTGGGCAACCGAAGGATGTTTCAGTTTGAATCGCCCCCAAAGGCCCCTTATTCCGGCCTGATCATTTTGGGCGGTATTCATGTAACGCCTCCTCTCATTGGCCCTTTCCGGTTTTTCAGCGGAGCGGCGTCTTTGGCGGCCCCGCCCTTTTTCAGCCATGCCCCGGCAAGGTGTCCCAGGCCGGCAAAGAAATGGCCGTTAAAGATTTCCAGAATGGCGCCGGCCATGGCCATATCCACCGCTCCGCCCATCATCTTGGCGATCCCCCGGAAAGGCATATTATAGATAAACAGAATGTTCAAGTCGGGTTTCCCCCGGGCCTGGGCCTTGTTTTTTTTGGCGGTGAGTATCGCATATACCAGCCGGCCAAGCGGGCTTTTCGCATAGAAAAGCTGGGAAAAAGTGTCGTTCAGTTCCAGCGGCCGGGACCGGTCCCAGGCTCTCCGGGGAATGGGCCGCCCCAGAAGGGTCTCAAACTCCCCGTCGCCCACATCGGTAATCCTGCCCCCGTAGTAGTTGGGCAGCGCAGCGGGATCGTAGGGGGCCGGAGCCTGGGTCCCCTGAATGAACACTTCGCCTGCCAATCGTATGTCCTCCGACGAAGCGCCAATCTCAACCGCATAGAGGCCGCCTTCGGTTTCAAATTTTCCGGTTACCGCGTTATAGTACCGGAAGGCCTTATCGTCCAGGGGGATGGTAACAACGCCGCTCTCGCCGGGCCGGAGGTAAACCTTTGCAAAACCCTTGAGTTCCCTGGCGGGGCGGAAAAGTTTGCTTTCTTTGGCGCTTACATAGACCTGGGCAATCTCGGCGCCTGCCAGAGCGCCTGTGTTGGTAAGGGTGAAGGACACTTCCCTTTCACCGGCTTCAAGGGCGGCGTAGGCAAAGGATGTGTAAGAGAGGCCGAAGCCAAAGGGGAAACGGACGGGGATTTTCGCGGCGCCATAGTACCGGTATCCGATAAAAGGCCCCTCCCGGTATTCGGCGGTTTTTTCCGCTCCGGGAAAATACTTTGCCGCCGGGGTATCCCGGTAAAACAGGGGCCAGGTCTCGGCAAGTTTGCCCGAGGGGTTTATGCCGCCGGTGAGGGCCTCCGCCATGGCCCCCGCTCCGGCCTGCCCCCCCAGATAGCCGTGGATCAGGGCCTTGCACTTGTCCAGCCAGGGGGTCTCCACCGGAGAACCCCCGGAAAGGACCACCACAATATTGGGATTAACGGCATACACCGCATTCAAAAGCTCCGTCTGGTTTTGGCGGAGTTCCATCTGACTTCGATCCAGCCCCTCACATTCAAAAAGCTCGTCCTGCCCCATGTAGAGAAGGACCAGCTCCGCCTGTTTTGCAAGATTCACCGCCGCCTCTTTTTGGGCAGGGTCTTCTCCCCCATAGCGCCGGTATCCGGCCTCGAACCCAAGGATCTTCAACCCGCTTTCCGCCAGGCAGTCCAGGGGCGCGTCCAGCATGGTGGGATTGACCAGGCTGGAACCGAAACCCTGATACCGGGGATTTTTCGCAAAGTCGCCGATCACCGCGATGGCAGAGTCCTTTTTCAGGGGAAGAATGGGGCCTTCATTTTTCAATAAAACGATGGTCTCCCCGGCGGCCCTGCGGGCGAAGGCATGATGCGCCGGGGCATCAAAATCACGCGTATCCGGGGGGATTTGGACGGCAAACAAAACCCGCAGGTATTCGTCAACGCGCCGGTCCACCAGGTCCTCCGGGATACGGCCTTCCCGCACCGCCGCCGCGATTTCCCGGGTGCTGTTTCCGCCGGTGGCGGGCATTTCCAGGTGATTGCCCGCTTTAAGGCCCTCCACCCGGTCGTTGCTGCCGCCCCAGTCGGAAACAACAAAACCCTCAAAACCCCATTCATGTACCAGAATGTCCTGCAGGAGCAGCGGGTTTTCATTGGCGTAGACGCCGTTAATTTTGTTGTAGGATGACATGATGGAAAGGGGTTTCCCTTCCTTCACGGCAATCTCAAAGGCGGTAAGGTAGAGTTCCCGCAGGGTACGCTGGTCCAGCACAGAATCGCTGTGCATACGCAGGGTTTCCTGGCTGTTGGCCGCAAAATGCTTGGGGCAGGCCGCCACGCCCCTGGACTGGATGCCCCGGATATAGGCGGCGGCCATCTTGCCGGACAAATAAGGGTCTTCGGAAAAATATTCAAAGTTGCGGCCGCAGAGGGGGGAACGCTTAATATTGAGACCGGGACCCAGAAGGACATTGACGCCCTGGGCTGCCGCCTCCGCGCCTAAATACCGGCCCAGATCTTCTCCGAGTTCCGGGTCCCAGGAGTTGGCCATGCCCGCCGCGGTGGGATAACAGGTTGCGGGGAGGCTCCGGTTCAATCCCAGATGATCCGATGCCCCGGCCTGTTTACGAATCCCGTGGGGGCCATCGGATAAATACATGGAAGGAATGCCAAGCCTTTCCACGGCGGCGCTGCGGAA
>JAISQJ010000167.1 GCA_031274285.1 Treponema sp.
CAATCTCGGAGAGGGATCCTCCCACATGCCCGTTTTTTGCCACTATAACCTATCCAAATACGGCGTGTCTACGCTCCGCCGTACCTGCGGGCACTTAGCAATACCGGAAAATAGCGTTACGATGGGCCTATGCCCCGGACCAGTTTTAGTGTCCTTGCCGAACTGTATCCCCGTCTGGCGGAGGAGTTGGAAAGGGAAGACGGGGCCCTGGCCGGGGATTCTCCGGCAGGGGGGGAACTGCGGGTCGAGGCAAGTCCCGCCGGGGTTCCCACCTTGCTGCTGGGGGGCCGTCACGTCCATTCCCCCAGGGACCCGCTGCGGGAGGCGGAGCGGCTCGCCGAATTCCTGGCCGGCCAGGGCGGCGGCGTTCAGTCCGGCGGGCGGCGGCCTGGCGGGGCCCCTATTGTGGTGCTGGGCTTCGGCCTTGGGTACGGCGCAGAAGCCGCCGCCAAGGCCGCGCCCGGACGGCCCCTTATCATCGCGGAAAGCCGGCGGGACGTGCTGCGCAAGGCTCTGGAGGAGCGGGATCTGTCGCGGTTCCTCTCCGAAAACACCCTGGCCTTTGTGGTGGGGGGAAACGGGGAAAGCGCCATTCAGGCCGCCCTGGGCCTTTTCCCGGCCCCGGTTCCCCCGGCGATCATCCGTAACCGGGCCCTCATGGCCGCGGACGAAGCCTGGTACGCCGGGGTTGAGCAGGGAATCCGCTCGTATACCGGCCGGGGCCAGGTGAACAGCGCCACCCTGCGGCGTTTCGGCAGGCGCTGGGTCCGCAACCTGGCGGCCAACCTGGCGGCCATTCGGGACCTGCCCGGTATTGCCCGCCTGGCGGGGGTTTTGGCAGGTCAGGGTATCCCCGTGTTCCTGGCCGCGGCCGGGCCCTCCCTGGACCAGGCCGCGCCGCTCCTGGGGGAACTGCAGAAACGCTGCGTCATCGTGGCCGTGGACACCAGCCTGCGCTTCCTCCTGCGCCGGGGCCTGGCGCCGGATTTCGTTGTATCCGTAGACCCCCAGTATTGGAATTTCCGACACCTGGACCGCTGCGCGGCCGCCCAAACCTGGCTCATCGCCGAACCGGCGGTCTACCCCCCGGCGCTGCGTCACGGCCTCCCCGGCCCCTTTAGAGGATGTTTCCTCTGCCGCTCCATGTTCCCCCTGGGCCGCTTTATCGAAGACCGGGTAGACCCCAAGGGGGCCCTGGGGGCCGGCGGCTCGGTGGCCACCACGGCCTGGGACTTTGCCCGGGTTCTGGGGGCCCCCTCCATCTGGATCGCCGGGCTGGACCTTTCCTTTCCCGATCTTAAGACCCACTTTAAGGGCGCCCTCTTTGAAACCCGCTCCCATGCGGAATCGAACCGCCGGGTCCCCGCGGAAACCTGGTCGCTCCGGGCCCTGCGGGATGGACAGCCTTTTTTCGCGCCCGCGGTCGGCGGGGGCACGGTCCTTACTGACCAGCGGCTCTCCCTCTACGCCTCCTGGTTTGCCGCCCGCTTCCGGGAATTCCCCGCGGTCCGCAGCTACCGTCTTTCTTCCTCCGGGATCGTCATCCCCGGCCTGGAGCAGGCGGAGCCGGGGGCTGTCCTGGACCTGCCGGAACGGCGGGGGGAGATCGACGGCCTCCTGGAGGGAACCTACGCAAAAATTGAAGGGGAATTCAACGCGGGCCGGGAGGATCGGGAAAGGCGCTACCGGGCGGCCAGGGCTCAACTCCTGGCGGGCCTTAGGGACCTGGCAGATCAGGCCGCGGCCGCCGCTTCCCTGGCCCGCAGCAGTCTGGCCAATGCCCCGCAGACCGGGACCCCGCAAGCCGGGACCCCGGTCTGCGGGGAAGGGACCGTGGAGGAGCGCCGCATCGTAGAGAAGCTGGACGCCGCCCTTCAATCCATTAACAACAGTGAAGTAAAAGAGGCGGCGTTCTTCCTCGTGCCCCCGGAGGGGGGAGCCCCCCAGGGGGCGGTGAGCCAGGGGAAGGCGGCCCGGAAGGCCGCGGACGGCGCGGAATGGGCCTTTGCCCGGTATCTGGAAAGGTCCGCCCGGACCTTCCAAGACCTTTCGGAATCCGCAGAGTATCAGATTAACGTTCTCAATTTCGTTTACGGCGGGATTGGCTATGGATTAGAATAGAAAGAGCAGGAGACCACCATGCGGTACAGCCCCAATCGCCGGTTCGCCGTCCTATCCCTTACCTTGACGCTTGGCCTTGCGGCCTGCGCAAGCCGCCCCGCATCGCCCGTCTCCGCTCCCCCGGCCCCTCCCCGGCCCGTTGAAATTCCCCGGCCAATCGAGCGTCTCGCCGCGCTGGTGAAAAACAACGACCCGGCGCTGGAGAAATATTTTACCCAGGACGAGGATGCGGTCATCACGGTCAAGGCGGACTGGAACGGTTTTCAGGTTACCTATGACCTGCAAAATGCCCGGCCCTATCCCGGTGGTTCTCCCGGTGTACATGCCGACGGTTCCTCCTGGGAACTCGATTTTTGCATACAGGAAACCGGGGGTCAGGAACGGCTGGAGGATTCGCTGCGGTGGACCATCGCCCCCGGCGACTCGGGCATACTGCTGTCCCTGGATGACGATTACCTAAGCCAATGGGAGCGGCATTTCGACCTTTTTGATCGCTACGGGGCAAAGATCACCTTTTTTATCATCGGGGAATACTCCCCCTTCTGCACGGAAGCCCTAAACCGGGGCCATGACATTGGTTATCACACCTTGAACCACCTCAATTTACCCAAGGTTTCCCCGGAAACTTTCCAGGAGGAGACTCTTTCCGCGGTGAAGGGCTACCGGGAAGCGGGGGTTCCCCTGCGTTCCTTTGCCTATCCCTTTGGTTTTTCGGAGCCCTGGATGCGGGAAGCCCTGGCCGGGACCTTTGCCGTCCAGCGCGGATTTGGGGTCCGCTACCATATCTATAACCGGGCAGCTATCAAGGCGGGGTATATCGCCTCCATTTCGATAGATAACATCATTTACAAGACCGATGAGGAATTCGAGGCCGCCGTCACCATGATGCTCCGGGCCGCCAAGTTTATCGGGGGGGATTCCATTGTGCCCCTTACCACCCATACCATTGCCGAAGACGCCGATTGGGGGATCGGCCCCCGGCGGCTGGAGTACCTGTTCCAAACCGTCCGGGAACTTAACATGAGGTTCTACCTGTACAGGGATTTCTAACTCCAGGGAAGGGGGGCGTTGCGGGGGGCCGCCGGTCTGATGCTTTTGTCCGGTGCTTTAGCTTGGCCCCCCGCAGAGGGGGGCAGCGAAAAAGCCGTAGGCTTTGAAGCGAGGGGGGAGACTT
>JAISQJ010000174.1 GCA_031274285.1 Treponema sp.
CGCCCTCATCGTGGGTCTGTTCAGTGAGGAGTGCGCCGTCAAACACCTGCTTGCAGCCTACGGCCTGATTTTCGCCCTTGCCGCCCTGATGCAAAACGAATTTTTTGCGGTTCCCTACCTGGCCTTCCAGCACTTCAATGTAATTGCCCTGATACTGCAGCTCCTGTTCTACTGCAAGCTGCCCGCCAGGATCTGGCCCCATTATGTGCCGGGCGGGGGATCGCAGAAAGCGGCCGATCCGGTGTGCCCTACACGGCTCTTTGCCGGGCTGTTTGCCCT
The DNA here is from genome assembly GCA_031274285.1 of Treponema sp. Taxonomy (GTDB): domain Bacteria; phylum Spirochaetota; class Spirochaetia; order Treponematales; family Breznakiellaceae; genus JAISFT01. The sequence continues at coordinate 280 of JAISQJ010000174.1, forward strand.
TTGCTTTTTGGGGAACATCCTGATTTCCTTCGGCATTTCGGTGGCGGAAAGCGTCAGGCATGGCGTGTTTATCTTCCACGGTTCATTTGCTTTTTTCGCTATCGCGGGATATGTGCTGCTGCGGCGTTTCGGTCTTTCGCCCCTGCGGATCGCCTCGGTTTCGGTGGTGGTGTCCGTGGCGGGTTTTGTTTTCGCTATCGTGGCGCTGTACGTTCCCGTCCTGGCCCTGCCCGCCTGCGTTCTGCTCGGCCCGGGGACCGCCGCCTGCATTTTAATTCCCTATTACGGCGTGGTAATGACCAAGCGTTACCCGTCGCGGTTTATCGCCCCGGCTATCATCGGGATTTCTTTTGTCGTATCGGTGCTGCTCCTTGCCTGGCTGATTGAAATATTTCGGGAGAATACAACCCTGTTGTATACGTTATATCTTGCTATTGCCGTAGCAATGGCGGTGGTATATTTATTTTTGGAGCCCTACCTTCTGTACTCATTTCGCGGCAGGCATCTTATCAGCAATGAGGAAATTGCGGGCATTGCCCAGGCGGAAGCAAACGCCCCTGCGGAACACGTCGAATCACCACAAGCCGAACCGGCATTAGTAAAACACCCGCTATTGACGGAACGTCAGCGCAACCTCGCTGCCAACGCCTTTGACAAATTGAACTCAAAAGAACTGGCCATTGCGGAACTTTTGATGCAGGGTTTCAAGTACGAAGTTATTTGCACCCGCCTCCATATCAGCAAAAATACCGCCTACTGGTATCGCCGGCAGCTATTCGACAAGCTGCAGATTACTTCATTGCCGGAGATGTTTGCGCTGGCTGAAAAGCGGGGGCGGAACGGGGAGGACTAAGCAATAGGCGGTGCTGACAAAACGGCCCCTCCGCCAAACCTCTTCCCCATGAACGGCCGTTCTTGTTACTGTATCAGGGCTATGGACCTCATGCAAGAAAAGATGAATCTCCGCTTTGGCGCGGTTGACCGGTCGGACCGTCTTACCCTGGCTTCCACCTTCGACTTTTTCCAGGAAGCGGCCATCAACCATGCGGAAGCCCTGGGCGTGGGGCGGGACGCCATGATCCAGGCCGGCCAAATCTGGGTCCTTTCCCGGCTTTCGGTCATCTGGGACCGCCGCCCTAAATGGCGGGAGCCTGTCACGGTGCGCAGTTGGCCCAGGGGCTGGGAAAAGCTCTTTGCCCTGCGGGATTACGATATCCGCGACGGGGCGGATCTTCCGGTGGTCCGGGGCCGAAGCTGCTGGATCATCCTGGACCTGGTAAAACGCCGCCCCCTGCGCCCCCAGGCGGTGATGGAAACCCTGCCCACCAACCCGTCCCTCAATGCCATGGAGGGGATTCCCCTTTCCCTGGAAAGCCGCGGCGATGTGCGGCGCCTGGGGGAACGGCGGGCCCTCTACTCCGATGTGGATTACAACGGCCATGTGAACAACGCCCGGTATATCCAGTGGATTCAGGACCTTATGGATCCCGGAATCCTGGAAAGCTGCCGCGGGGCCCGGCTGGACATCAATTACCTGGGGGAGGTACAGGCCGGCGAAACCGTGGAACTGTGGGAGGCTGCATTTCCTTCGGAAGGCTGGGACTGGGCCGCCGCCTTTGAAGGCCGCCGCCAGGTGGAAAACGCCCAGCCCGCGCCGGCCTTCCGCTGTGAACTACGGATCGCCCGGGACCCTGCCGGTGCGGCGGGCCCTGAGCCCGGGACCCGCTAAGATGATAGTTTCCCTGGAGGCGGTACCCCGGAACCCCGAATCCCTGGCCGCCGCCGCAGACACGGCCCTGCGCTTCCGCCAAATCGGCCTCATCAACATACCGGACCTGCTCCGCTTTTCCCTGCGTTCCTGGGAAGCCTGCGCCCTCCTGCGGGACCGCCTGAACCCCGCGGTTGAACTGCTGCCCCATATCAGGGCCATGGACTTTGATCCCGCCGCGCCCTTTCCCCACGCCGCCTATTTCCGGTCCCTGGGCATCAGGAAAGTCCTGGTCATCGCCGGGGACCCTCCCGCCGGGGACCCTCCCGCCGGAGCCCCTCCCCAGGGAAAGGCGGAGCCCCTGACCGCATCAGGCCGGCGGCCCCCCCCTCCCAAAACCCCCGCCTTTATCAGGAAACTCAAGGCGGAAATGCCCGAACTCGAAATCTTTGCCGCCTTTGATCCCTACCGGACGAATATCCGCTACGAGCTCGATTACCTGGCGGCCAAGGAAGCGGCCGGCGCCGCAGGCTTTATGAGCCAGCCCTTTTTCGACCTGCGGCTCCTGGAGATATATGCAGAATACCTGGAAGGAAAAAACGTGTTTTGGGGAGTCTCCCCGGTACTCAGCGAGTCCGGCCGCGGCTACTGGGAATCCCGGAACCGGGCCATTTTTCCCCGCTCCTTCCGGCCCACCCTGGCCTGGAACCTGGATTTTGGACGGCAGGTGCTGCGGTTCTGCGAATCCGGCCGCTTTAACCTCTACCTCATGCCCATAAAGATCGACCTGGCCCCCTACCTGGCAGGACTCTTTTAATTTTTAGGGGGGACGGCACAGGTGCCGTAGTCTCCCCCCTGCCTCCGTAGTCCTCACTTCGTTCCGGTCTACTCCGGCACCCCCCTCTGGTGTGATCATTCCCCCATCCCCAATTTTACAAGGCCGGCGGATTTTTCCGGTAGGGGCGTAACCATACCCCAAACATTGAAAATAAGACCTATTTGGGGTATAGTAGACCCTAGAGAGGGGACGAGGTTACGCATATGGGTAGAGCAAAAACGAATAGACAGGACCTTTTTCGGGCATGGCCGTTAGCCCTCTTGATGATAGCCATGGCGTCCTGCTTAAACCCCATAGGTTTTGCCCCGGACCTTAACGTTCTCCTTGACGGCGGCGCCACCACCACCCCTGGAGGGGGGGTAACACCGCTAACCCTGGGGATACCTCCCCTCCCGATGACCCCAACACCCACCCCGACCCGGATAAGGGCATCATCATCTTTAAGAACCTTACCGGCGGCGCCAAGGCCCTGACGGCCGCCTTTACCATCGTTGGCCAGGAACATACCGGCATAAACGTAAGCATCACCCTGGGCGCAGGCCAGGAACGGTCTATCGTCCTGCTCCCCGGAACCTATGACATCGTTATCACCTACGACGGCGAGGGGAGTCCGGTCACCGGGTCCAAGGTCCTGCTTGCCAGCCGGGTGGAGTACGTGTACTTCTACGTGAGTAAGACCGATGGGAAGTACCATGGGGCCATCAACGTGGATTCCAGTACCGTCTACGGCGATATTGATTTTAATTATTACCAGGATAACGAGAATACCGGGGATAACAACGATAACGACAACGCGCCAAAGCCTGAAGAAGGGGATGTGTCCAGGGACAACGACCCCCGGCAGAAACTGCCCGCCACCATGCGGGAGAACTACGGCATCGCCATTGTCCATAACCTAAGCAAGACCATGCCCCTGATGAAGGTAAGCTTTGATCTTCCCCTGCAGGACGGTACCTCTATCCACTGGGAGATGAACCCCGGTCCCGACAAGGGAACCCAAAAGTCCATCATCCTGCGGCCCGGACTCTGGACAGTCCGGGCTATCTGGCTGGATCCCGCCGATCCGGACCGGCCCTACGGCACCATTACCACCACGATCCTCAAGGCCGGCGCCGCCAACTACCTCAACCATCTCTATTTCTACAAGGGTACCGATGGTAAGTGGCACCTTACCGCCGAGCAAGATGACAGCTTGTGGAATCCCCCCATTGATAACGGTGATTACGATCCCAATGGCGGCGGCAATACCGGCAGCGGCGGGGCCAATCTGGACGGTGAAGGGGAATATACCAACGAGAACGAAGGCGTTGATACGGGAACCAGTTGGTGGGATAACCTTACCAACCGGAACAATTTCGGAATCCTGGTGGTTAAGAACATCACCTACCAGGCCTACGGTCAGAATATCACCTTTACCTTTGTGTCGAACGCCGGACGGACTTACAACATAGGGAACCTGAGTCCCCGGAGCGAGAAGTCGGTCATTCTCGGTGCGGGCGGCTGGAAGGTGAACATGACCATTGTGACGCCAGGCGGCCCTGTCACCAAAGAAGTCACCAAAACCGTGCTGCCCCTGGGGATCACCGGCAAGTTCAACTACATCTATATTTACAAAGATGGCGCAAACAATACCGATTACAATGTCTGGACCGGCCAGGAACCCCCTACAAACAACGTAAGCGACCAGGGCGGCGGCGGCACCTCCCAACCCGGTTATGTTGAAGGGAACAGTCCCGGCGCCCTGACCGAGGCGAACCGGAGCACCCTGGGCCTTTTGGTCCTCAAAAATATCTCCCCCGATGTCGCCGTCGACTATGCTCGTTTTGAACAGAGCCCCAAGGATTTCAACATGTTCCCAGGCCCCGACGTTAGGGATCAGAGATCGATACTGCTCGGTCCCGGCCAGTGGGAGGTTACGGCCTACTACACCAAGACTGGGAGTCTCCAAGCTAGTACGCAACCTAAGAACGTGATTATCCAGGCAGGCCAGGTTTCCTATATGTACTTCTACAAAACCGCCACCGGTTATGCCCTTACCGATAGCTGGTCGCCCGTACCCGGTGATGCCCTCAGTGACAATGAGGACCCCGGCACCATCATCGGTGAAAATGAGGGTTGGCTCCACGTTATTAATAGCTCTAATACGGCCATCCTAAACCGGGTGCAGTACAATAACGGTTCTTCGTGGATCGATTTGGATATCCCCAACGCCACCCACACCATAGAGCCCCGCAGTGAAAGCGACCCCGATCTGGTGGTTACCGCGGGTAACTATGCCTTCCGTTTCAAGACTCTCACCAAAGAAACCTACAGCCGCGCTGTGTCCCGGACCATAAGGCCCGGTCAAATCACCACCGTGGAGTACACCGATGCCCTGGACTCTGACGAACCCCCCGATGGCTACGGCACCCTGCGTATCATTAATGCCTCAAGTTCCACGGTCTACGAGGTAAAGTCTTTCCTGGCCGGCACCAATCCACCCAGTGAAGGTACAGAAGTCAACATTACCCCCGGAACGAGCGGGGCCCTAATTCTTCCGGCCCCAGCAGCTAATAATGACTACATAGTGCGGAGTTACATCACCAGCCCATTACCCGGCAAGGTTTATGTGGAACATCAGGTAACTATCGAAAACCAGAAGATAAAAACCATCACTATTACTGACGGTACCAACACGGGAACGGAAACCGGGGGCAGCTCAGCCACCGTCCGAGTCTACAACAACTACGATGACTACGAAAACCGCGCTGCTGCCGGAACCCTGCGGCCCGTCCTCCCTGTGAGAATATTCAAAATCGCCTTGATTGGTACTAATACCCAATTTTTGGGTGGAGGTACCGCTAATGATAAAATAGCCGATGGCTCGATCCATCTGGAGGCCGGGGAATTTAGGTCCCTTCAGATTACCCAGGCGGGGAATTATACCCTCTATGTTACCTGGGGAAATGTATCATTCGCCGACACTGCCAACAATACCCGGACCGAGATTGGGTCCTACTACCTCTCCCCCGGTACCGCCCGGAATATCTATGTGGATCTCTACAGTCTGAACCTGATGGAAGGCGAGGCGCCGGTGATACGCTTCAACCACGTGGGTTATCCCGGTGCGTCTCCGGTAAGTCAGCTTCAGGTATATACGGTGGTCACCGGCAGCCCCGATTTCGGCATGGCAGCACATGCCAATAACGCTGGTTGGGCAGGGAGTAGTCCTGAGTCTAAGTGGATTGTGTACCAGAACAATGCTGTCTTCCAATCCGGCCAAGGCTGCTCATTTAAGTTAGTATCCGGCAGAACATACTATGTCCGGGCCAAGTTTACCATTTGGGATTGCTGGGTTGGTACAGGGGGAGGCGGTGCTGCCCTGGGGGGTCCATCTCTCGCTACCAGGTTCCTGAAAATGGATCTGAATCGCGGTAACGATCCCGGCTACATAACCTTCGCTTATGATGACCTTGATAATGAAATGAGGTTTGCCTACTAACCCTTTCTCCTCCAATCTCCCGACCCTTGTCAGCGTCCTAAGCCCCCCCTGCGGGGGCCGTTTTTTTTGAAACGATGGCTGTCATGCGGCGTGTCTCTTTTTTCAATTATTTATTAATACATTTATTACAATTTGGTTTCATTTATCCTATTTAACATTTCAGATAATTGAGCCTTTCCCAAAACTGCAGTTTTGGGAAAGCCTCAATTCATTCTTTTTTTTGGTTTTATAATAATTTCGTTGCCCTCATCTTTAATTTCCACAAAAGAACCCTTTGAGCAAAGAATTAAGACTTTGGAGAATAGGGGATTCGAACCCCTGGCCTGTAGATTGCGAACCTACCGCTCTACCAACTGAGCTAATTCCCCATGGATAGCTAGTTATACCCAATCCGGGGAGGAAAGGCAAGGCCCCGGCACACCATCCGGTGATGATGGGGCTTTTGCGCCCCTGTCAGCCCTTAATCGCCCCTTCGGTAAGGCCGGTGATAAAGAAACGGTTCAGGAACAGGTACACCACCAGCATGGGGATAAGGGATATGCTGATCCCCGCCAGCATCAAGTCCCAGGATACAGCGGACTCCCCGCCCATGGACTTTAAGGAGACCACCCCCACCACCAGGGGCCACTTGCTCTGATCCCCCAGGGTAAAGATGTAGGGCATAAGGTACTCGCTCCAGGAAGCCCGGAAAGAGATAAGACCGATGGTGGCAATCAGGGGCTTGGTGAGGGGAAAGAGGATGGACCGGAAGATCCGGAAGAAGCTGCACCCGTCTATCCGGGCCGCCTCGTCAATTTCCTTGGGTATCTGGTTAAAAAAGCTGGTAGACAGAAACACCTGGGTAACGTTGAGGCCGAAGACATAAATAAGAATTACCCCCCAAAGGCTGCGATCCAAATGGATAAGCTGGGTAACCTGAAGCTGGGGGTAGAGGCTTAAGGTCCCCACGGAGATAAAGAGGGAGGCCATCACCAGGGTATAGACAAATTTGGTGAACTTACTGGTCCCCCGGGAAAACACATAGCCTTCCACGGTGGCGGTAACGATGGAACCGGCCACGATAAAGGCGCACATATACACGCTGTTCCAGGTATATTTGGAAAAATTCGCCAAATTCCAGGCCCTGACGTAGTTACCGGGCTGCCATTTTTTGGGGAGAAGGCTTATCCCCCCTACCATGATTTCCTGGTTAGTTTTGAAGGAGGATAAAAAGATATATACCACCGGGAACAGGGAGATAAACACCATAAGGATCAAAAAGATATAGATGATGGTATACCAGAGTTTCGTTTCAATGCTGGTTTTCACCGTTTCCTCCTAGAGCTTGCTGCGCTAGTAAATGTTCTTCATCCGCCTGGAATTCTTCAGGTAGATGATCGTTATCACCGCCAGAATCACCCCCATAACAATCGCCAGGGCGGAACCGTAGCCGTACTGCCTTCGCACGGAACCGGCGCCAAAACTAAAAAAGAGCTTTAGGATATGGGTCATCGCCACCTCGGTGGTACCGCCGGGCTGACCGTTGGTCATAACCAGAACCACATCGGTTATCCGCATGGTACCCAGCACACTCAGCATAAAAACCATCTGCATCACCGGCGCCAAAAGGGGAATGGTGATAAAGAAAAACTGCCGGGCTCCGGAGGCCCCATCCAGGGTGGAACATTCGTACAGTTCATTGGGGATATTCTGCAGCCCCATGAGGAAATAGATCATATTGATCCCCAAGGTGGACCAGGTGGAAACCAGCAGGACCAGGTTGAGGGCCGACCAGCGGCTGCCAAAAAAATTGAAGTTCTGCTTTAAAAAGCCCAGGGCCACTAATACCATGTTCACAATCCCGTTATAAGCGCTGAAAAGGATCGTAAAGATAAGCCCCACCACGGCCATGCTAAAAATGGTGGGAAGAAAATAAATAATCCGTAAAAAGGAACTGCCCTTAACTTTGTTATTGACAAAAAAGGCCAGGATAATGGCCAGGGGCATTTCGATAATAAGTTTCATAAAGGCCAGGTAAAAGGTATTGACCATGGAACGCCAGAATTCTTTATCCCGGAAAAACACCCGGGCAAAGTTATCAAGGCCCACAAAATAAGGAGTCCCAAAGCCGGAATAGTCATAAAGAACCCAGCGGAGGGCCCAAAAAATGGGATAGATGGTAAAGGTCACAAACCCAATAAACATGGGGAGGAGCATAAAGAATTCCTGCAAATGTCCACCCACCAAGTCGGCTTTTCTGGTTTTTCCCATAATCCACCCCCGCACTAAAAAAATTGATGCCCGGTAACAAAAGAGGGGCCGCCCTTCTTTGTGGACAGCCCCTCCTGGCTACATCAAATCGTAAAAGCCGTTACCCGCCTATTTTGCCCTGAACCGGGCCTCAAGGGTAGGATCGGTAAAGTCCTCTTTCTTGATAATGTTCCGGTCAAAGGCCTGCTGCAAGGCGGCGTTGTAACGCCGGTCAAGGTCGATAAGGGTATTCCTGATCTCCGAAGCCCTAATCTGGCCGGTGAGAATCTGGGAGAAGGTGGCGGTCATATCGGCGCCTTCGGGGGCCAGATAGTCATGGGGCATGGCCGGAAGCGTAACCGTGGCGGGGGCGGCGCGGCCGTAGGAAGTCCACTGGGGCCGCTGGGCCGGGGCCGCCTTGGCGATAACATCGGGCCGCAGGGGCACGTTCTTACCGGCGGTCATGAGGACCGACTGCATCTCGTCACCGCAGAAGAGCCGGATCACATGACCCACCTTGTTCAACTTGTCCCGGTCGTTCCGCAGTTGGGCGCTGGCATAGATAGAAGCGCCCGCCGACATGGGGACGGCATAGGCATTATTGGCGTTCTGCAGGGGCAGGGTCGCGTAATCCCAGCCTTCCGGATCGGGTTGGCCCGTGGCGGGGTCTTTGAAGGGGAACTGATCGTAAAGGACCCCCACATTCCAGCCGGCGCCGCCGATAAAGCCGATGTTTCCTTCCGCGAAATGGGCCCGCATCTGGTCGTCGGTCAGGGATTCCATGCCGGGGAATATGGCATCGGCCTCCCTTAAACGGGCAAGCATCTCGAAGTAGGGAGCATAATCGGCAAACTGGTACTTGCCCTGGGTGGCGTTATAATAAGGGTGCCCGATAGAAGAAGCGGTGGCGTATTCGATGATCCACTCGCGGAAAGCGGGGCTCCAGGCCAGGGGCAGGGCATAGCCGTAGATCTTGCCGGGATCCAGTTTACTGATCTTGATGGCGGCATCCTCAAATTCCGCCCAGGTTTTGGGAGGAGCGGCGATACCGGCCCGCTGAAGCAGGCGTTTGTTGTAGTGGAACCCGGCGGACCAGCCGTAGAGGACCACGCTGTAGATGTCCCCGTCAAAGGTGGAAGACTGGTTAATGTGGTAGGGTTCCTGGGCCTTGAGCACATCATCAATGCCGGGAATTTCCTTCCACGGAAGGAGTTTTCCCTGCAAACGGAAATTGGGAATATTGGACACACCCTTGAAAAGTTCGGGCTCCCGGCCGGTATCCAGGGCCATGTTCATGGCCGTGTCCCAGTCCGCGCCGTATACGGTGTATTCAACCTTAATACCCTGCTGGGCGCCGATGCCGACGTTAAACTTTTCCACCAGTTGGTCAACTTCCATCTTGTTGTGGGCGTCATTGGTCCACACCCGGATGGTCGTCACACCGCCGGAGCCGCCGGAAGAACCGCCCCCGGCCCCGCGGCCGCCCGCGAAGCTCAGAGCTGAAACCGCCAGCAACAGCGCCAAACCGATACAAAACCCTCGATTTGATTTCATATTACTTCCCCTCAATTTTTCTGTATTCAGAAAAAAATCTGAATAAGATTATTTTAAGGGGGTTTTTAGCAAACCGCAAGAAAAATCGTAATCCGGGCATCCCGGCCTGGCCGCGAAAGTATGCCCGTTGACAGGCTGCTAGGTCACCGTGACCACCCCGCTTACCGGCACAGGGGCTCCCCGTTCCCGGGATACGGGCAGGGGGGCCGCATTGGCGGCGATAACCTTGTAGCGACCGGGGAGCAGCACCTTTTCCCCCTGGGCATTGACGCTTTCAAAGTCGCCGGATTTGAGGGAGAAGCTAAGGGAGCGGGAGGTTCCCGCCACCACCCAGATCCGGTGGAAGGCCCGGAGGGAACAGAGAGGATCGTCGCCGGAGCGGTCTTCCCGGGCAATGTAGAGCTGGACTACCTCCTCCGCATCCCGGTTTCCGGCATTTTCAAGGGTCACCTCCGCCTCCAGTTCACCCCCGGCGGAGATGGTTTGGGCGGAGAGGGCCAGGCCGGTGAAACGGAATTCGGTGTAGGAAAGGCCGAAGCCGAAGGGGTAGAGGGGCTTTTCCGTCATGTAGCGGTAGGTCCGGCCCTTCATGGAGTAGTCCTCGTAGGGGGGGAGCTGATCGGTGGAGGCGGGAAAGGTGATGGGCAGTTTTCCCGAGGGGACCACATCGCCAAAGATGATGTCCGCCACCGCTTCCCCGCCCATTTCCCCCGGATACCAGGCGAAGATGACGGCGTCCGCAATGTCTTCCGGAATGGCGATGGGGCTGCCGCCGGTAAGGACCAGTATCACCGGCTTGCCCCCATCCCGGAGCTTGCGGAGGTAGGCAAGCTGCCAGGGGGGGAGCTCGATGCGGTCCCGGTCGCCGTTGGAGTCCGAGGCGATGGCATCCCCCTCCTCCCCTTCCATGGCGCCGTCCAGTCCAAAGACGGCGATAATCAGGTCCGTAGAACCGGAAACCCCAAAGGGGATGTTGGAGGGATGGTTCTCATCGTATTGCAGACAGCCCTGGCGGTATTCAATGCTGATACCGAATTTATCCTGGGACTTGGCGGCCAGGCCTTCCAGGATGGTCACAAACCGGGGGCTTATGCCGTAGTAGTTGCCGAAAAGGGTGTGGGGGTTGGCCGCACCGGGGCCTACCAGGAGGATTCCCTTGGGGCTTGAGTCCAGGGGGAGCAGGTTCTTATCGTTCTTGAGGAGGACGATAGATTTTTCCGCCGCCTTTTTGGCCAGTTCCCGGTGTTTTTCACAGTTGATCACATTCCGCTTAAGGCCGGCCCAGGGGTCCTGATCCGGCGGATCGAACATGCCCAGCTTAAAGCGGGTGCGGAGCAGCCGGGTAAGGGCCTGGTTGATGGCTTCTTCCGTGACCAGCCCCTTCTTAAAGGAGGCGGCCAGTTCCGGAAAGGTACAGCCGCAGTTTAGGTCGCAGCCGGCGTTTAAGGCCAGGGCCGCGGATTCCTCCGGCGAGGAGGTAACTTTGTGGTTTTTGTGGAAGTCCTGGATGGCCCAACAATCGGAGACCACGTGGCCCTTAAAATTCCAGGTTCCCCGGAGTATGTCTTTGAGGAGGTAGGTACTGCCGCAGCAGGGTTCCCCCAGGGTACGGTTATAGGCCCCCATGACGGTTTCCACCCCCGCCTCCACCAGAGTCTTGAAGGCCGGAAGGTAGGTTTCAAAGAGGTCCTTCTTGGAGACCTTCGCATCAAAGGTGTGGCGTAACTTTTCCGGCCCCGAATGGACGGCGTAGTGCTTGGCGCAGGCTGCGGTTTTCAGGCGCTCCGGGTCCTCCCCCTGGAGCCCCCGAACCAGGGCGGCGCCGATCCGGCTGGTAAGGTAGGGGTCTTCCCCGTAGGTTTCCTGCCACCGGCCCCAGCGGGGGTCCCGGAAGATGTTGATGTTCGGGGTCCAGAAGGTAAGGCCCCAATACTGGCCCCGGTTGCCCTGGGCTATGGCTTCGTTATACTTGGCCCTGGCCTCGTCGGAAATGGCCTGGGCGATTTCCCGCACCAGCCCTTCGTCAAAGGCGGCCCCCAAGGCAATGGCCTGGGGGAAAACCGTGGCAACCCCGGCCCTGGCAACCCCGTGGAGACACTCGTTCCACCAGTTGTATTCGGGAATCCCCAGCCGGGGGATTGCCGCGCTGGTAAAGCTCAGTTGGGAGACCTTCTCCTCCAAAGTCATCTTGGAAACAAGTTCTTTGATTCGCTGTTCACGATCCATATCGACCCCCTATCGTATTTGCATAATTATACCCCAATATGCTAGGCTATCGTCGAAAAAAATACAGCCCTGGAACGGGGAGGGTAGTCATGATGGACCTAGATAAGGGAATAGCTCTCCTGGAAAAGCAGGAGGAGGCGCTCCAGTTCAACCATTTTAACCGGCAGGATGTGTGGAGGCTGGGGAAGGAGCTGGTTGGTATAATCCTGGACGAGGGGCTTAGGCTGGCGGTGAGTATCAGGCTCCTTAACGGCTTTACCCTGTTTCAGTATGCCGCCGAGGGGACCAACACGGACAATACCGTTTGGCTGGACAGGAAATTCAACACCGTCCGGGACCTGGATGCGTCCAGCCTGCTCTTTACCCTGCGCCTTAAAAAGTGGAACCAGACCCTGGAATCCCGCAGCCTTGACCCCAGGGTTTACGTTTGGGGGGGCGGCGGTTTTCCCATCCGCCTAAAGGGGACCGGCCTGGTGGCGGTGGCCGCGGCTTCGGGGCTGCCCCATTTGCGGGATCATGATGTATTGGCGTCAAGCATCGCCAAGATTCTCCGTATCCAGGACCCGCCCCGGCTGCCCCTGGACGCCGGCTTCTAAGGACCTTTATGCCTATCAAGATACCACGGGAGCTGCCTGCCTATTCGGAGCTAAGCGCCGAAAGCGTCTTTGTCATGACCACGGACCGGGCGGAGCATCAGGATATCCGGCCCCTGCGGGTTGCCATTGTCAATTTGATGCCCACCACCCTAACCACCGAGGTCCAGCTTTTGCGGCTCCTGGGGAACAGCCCCCTGCAGGTGGACATTATCTTTTTGCGGATGGGGACCCACGAATCCCGGAACGCCCCGCCGGGGCACCTGGAAAGATTCTACCTGAGCGCCCAGGAGATTATGGACCAGGGCCTCTACTTTGATGGTCTTATCATCACCGGTGCGCCGGTGGAAACCCTCCCCTTTGAGGAGGTGGACTACTGGGACGAGCTGGCGGCCATAATCGACTATTCCGCAAAGAACGTCTGGTCTACCCTGCACATCTGCTGGGGGGCCCAGGCCGGGCTTTACCGGCGTTACGGTATCGAGAAAAAGCCTCTGGACAAGAAGCTCTTTGGCATCTTCCCCCACCAGGTGAACGAGCGGACCAATCCCCTGTTCCGGGGCTTTGACGATGAATTCCTGGCCCCCCAGTCCCGGCACACCACCAGCGACCGGGAGGCCATGGCGGCCTGCCCGGCCCTAAGCATCGAGTCGGAAACCAGGGAGACGGGGGTGTTCATCAGCACCGCCCGGAAGGGCCGGGAGATCTATGTTTCCGGCCACCTGGAATACGATCCCCTGACCCTGGACCGGGAGTACCGCCGGGACCTGGAGCGGGGGCTGCCCATCACCATCCCCAAAAATTATTACCCCGGGGACGATCCTTCCAGGGCGCCTATTGTACGCTGGCGGGCCCATGCCCATCTGTTCTTTTCCAACTGGCTGAACTACGTGTACCAGGAAACCCCCTATGATTTGGAAGCCATGTAAGTTATTATTTTCGTATACGTTTTAGAGAGGTGATGTATGGAACTAAAAGGTTCAAAGACGGAACAAAATCTGGCAGCCGCATTTGCGGGGGAATCCCAGGCCCACGTTAAATACCAGTATTATGCTTCCAAGGCAGAAAAAGAAGGCTACCATCAGATTGGGGCCATCTTTAGGGAGACTGCGGGGAACGAGAAGGAGCACGCCAAGATATGGTTTAAGCTGCTCCATGGGGACGATGTTCCCGCCACCACGGAAAACCTGAAGGATGCGGCGGACGGGGAAAACTACGAGTGGACCGATATGTACGCCGGCTTTGCAAAAACCGCCAAGGAGGAAGGCTTTAACAGTATCGCCGTCCTTTTTGAAATGGTGGGGAAGATCGAAAAGGAACATGAGGCGCGGTACCGGAAGCTCCTTGCCAATGTTGAGGGGGGACTGGTTTTCTCCCGCGAAGGGGATCAGGTCTGGCAGTGCGCCAACTGCGGCCACATTGTGATCGGGAAAAAGGCCCCGGAACTCTGTCCGGTCTGCAAGCATCCCCGCTCTTATTTCCAGATTAAGGCGGAGAACTACTAGCGCCCCCGTGCCGTAGGAGCTGCGCAAGTCCCTATCCCTTAATCCCGGTAGTGGCAATTCCCTGAACAAAATAGCGCTGGGCGGCAAAAAACAGAAACAGTAACGGCAGCAGGGTGAGCAGGGATACCGCCATAAGGAGATTGATCTGCTGGGGTCCGTATTTGGAGCTAAAAAACTGCAGGCCTATGGCTATGGTATACAGCTTTTCAGAATTGATGTAGATGAGCTGGGTCATAAAGTCGTTCCAGTTGTTGATCAGGGAAAAGACAAATACCGTGATAAGCGCAGGCCGGCACAGGGGCAGCATGATAAAAAGAAAAATCTGAAAGGTGTTACATCCGTCTATTTTGGCAGCTTCATCCAGTTCCATGGGTATGGTACGAAAAAACTGCCTAAGGAGGAAGATGTAAAAGGCCCCTACCGCAAAATACTGGGGTACCAAAATGGGCAAAAAGGTATTTATCCACTTCAACCTGGAAAATATCTGGTACACGGGTATCAGGGTAACCTGATTGGGCAGCATCATGGTGCTTACTACCAGCACAAACAGGATAGGATTTGCCTTGCAGCGGAACCGGGCAAAACCGTATGCCACCAGGGCGGAGGAGACAACCGTCCCCAGGGACCCGGTAAGGGCTATGAATATGGTGTTCCGCAGGTAACTGCCGAAGGGCAGCAGGGCCCAGCCCCTTATAAAACTGGTGAGTACCGGCGGCCGGGGTATCCACTGAGGGGGAACCAGGTAAAGCTGCTCCGTGGGCTTAAAGGACGAAGACACCAGCCATGCAAAGGGCAGGATAAAAACCACCCCCATGATGAAGATAAGTATATAGCCGGCCAGCGATGAAATAATTTCATTATACTTTTTATTGCCCCGCACTATTCGTTACCTCCGCTGTAATAAACCCACCGCTTGGAAGTTTTCATGATGAATAGGGTTAGGACCAGGGTAGTTGCAAAGAGGATCCAGGCTATGGCGCTGCCGTAACCTGCCAGGTAATACCGGAAGGCGTTGTCAAAGAGGTATTGCACATACACGTACATGCCCCGGTTTCTGCCCATGTTGGCGTTGAGGTTGGCGAAGATGTAGGGCTGCATAAAAACCTGGAAAGCCCCGATGATTCCAAGAATCAAATTAAAAAATATGGTCGGGGATATCTGGGGCAGTTTGATATTAAAAAGTTTTCTCAAGGGGCCGGCGCCGTCCATATTGGCGCTTTCGTAAAGTTCTTTGGGAATATCCTGCAGGGAGGCAAGAAAGATAAGCATCTGTCCCCCCACCGTATGGAGGCTCATGATCACGATGGCGGGGATACTCCAATTGGGATCGGTAAGCCAGTTGGGACCCTTGATGCCGATAATCGACAGGATGTAGTTGATAAGGCCGTAGTTGGCGTTAAAGATCCAGCTCCAAAGCAGCACCGTGGAAATACCTGCCACCACGCTGGGTAAATAAAAAATGGTCCGGAATATGCCTATACCCCGGAGTTTCATATTTAAAAGGGATGCAAGAAAAAAGGCGAGGATAAGCTGCAGGGGAACCCCTAAAAGGGAGAAATAGGCCGTATTAATGGCCGCGGTTTTAAAGAGGGGATCGGTAAAAACATAGTAGTAATTTTCAAAACCGACAAAATTACCCATCTTCCCAATACTTGAGTCCGTAAGCGATAAAAAAAAGGAGTAAAGCATGGGGAAAAAGATGAATGCGGAAAACCCGGCTATCCACGGGCTGATGTAGATAAAAAAATTCATGGTTTCATGCTTTTGCAAGGGAGATTTAATTACTGCACGCATGATATTCCGATACCTCCATCGTCAGGCTAGCGCGGGTCCCCGCATAAACACTAATTGATGCCAAGGCTGCGAAGGATAGGCCGGGCCCGGGCCGTTATTTCGTTTACCCCCGCGGTAACGTCAGCCGCTCCCTCACCCTTTTTCAGGGTATCCCAATACTCATTAATGGTGTCGTTTACCTGGGCGAAGGGTCCGCCGGGGATGGAGAGGATCGCATGGGGAATCGTATCAATGAAAACTTGAAGGTTTAAGGGCGCCCCAAAATCGTAGGCCGTAAAGATCGAAGCGGCATCGTGGGTAGGTGGAATCGCCGCCACGCTGGCCAGGGTTAGGGATTCGCTGTCCGTGGTTGCCCATTTAATGAAGCCCCAGGCGGTATCCTTATTTTTACTGCCTTCATAGATGCCGTAACCTTCCACAATGCTCCAAACCGGGGTAAGGCCGCTTTCTTTCATGGTGGGCATCATGGCCAGGTCCCAGTCGAAGGAATTGCCGATGTTTTGGGCAAAGTTATAGATGTCCCAGAGATTGATAGGTATTAAAGCGGACTTGCCCCCAAAGAAACGCTGCTCCGCCAGAAGCCCGGAAGATTCTTCATAGGTCGGCATGATCTTGTATTTGTACATTAAATCCGCGAAAAACTGCACGCCCTTGATGCTTTCCGGTGTATCCAGGGCAAGCTGAGTGTAGTCCTTGTTGTAGTAACCGCCCCCGAAGTAGAAGGGAAGAATCTGCTGCCATACCCAGTGATCGGTAAGGCCGTAGACCTTGTCGGCGCCGCTCCCCTTGGTAACTGCCTGGGCCGCCTGGATAAGCTCATCCCAGGTCCAGGGCCCCTGGGGGATGGTGATCCCCGCCTGGGCAAAGATATCCTTGTTCACCGCCAGGGCAAAGGGACACAGGCCAATGGGCAGACTTTCGATCTTACCATCGGGAAGGCGGAATCCGGAGAGGCTGCGCTCGTAGTAAATACTTAGATCCACCCTGTCCCGCTCAATGAAGGGCCGGAGGTCCGCCAGTTCCTTGTTGTACAAATGAAACCAGTCGTCGCTGGTCTCGAACACGTCGGGCCCATCGCCGGAAGCAAGCATGGCGGCGAGTTTACGGTCATAATCCGGAGAAACTTCCAAATTTATCTTTACATCCGGGTTGAGTTCCACATAACGTCTAACCTGTTCCTCCCGAGCAAGCTTTTCCGCGGGGAATCCCCAGGTAAATACGCTGATTTCCTTGCCTGCCGTCCCGGCATCCGCCTTTTTGCTGCAGGAACTCACCAAGGCCGCCGCTAACACCAAGATCATGCCGACAACTACGCTTTTTCTCATCACCTTCCTCCCTAAGAAATAATTATATACGGGACATAGTACCCCACATTAATTATATTTTTTCTTTTAAGAACTTAAGGGTGATGAATTTTCAATTTTATGCATTTTGATATAAAAATGAACTTTTTTCGCGGTCAGGGTGGGGACGGGCTTTTATCCCTGACCGTTTTAGGTAAAATTACGGTCGTCTTTTGCAGATCATGCCACCATCAGGAAATATTAGGGTTAACGTATCGTTCTCCAGGGTATAAGGCAAAATACTCCCGTCATCGGCTTTTATAGTAGTACCATCTACTTCTATTTTTTCGGTGGGGGACATATTGGTTTCTCCGTTCACAGTAGCTTTTCCGAGCATCATATTATTTTCAAAAATAAAGAGTATTTCAATCCCTAATTCAGCCATCATCACTTCATCGATAACTTCATCGCCGTTTTTTATGGTAGTAACTACCCATGTTCCCTCCAGGGCCTTTACCCGGGCATCTTGTGCGGGGATGTTTGCGGCGGTAAACAAAATGAGGATAAGCATAAGCGGCAAGGGGCAGTTCTTCTTCATAAAAACCTCCGGTGTTTTTTATACCATGATTAATAAAACATAATTAATATTTTATTAATAATCGTGCATACGATAAAAACCTTGGATCGTCCTTGGGATAGTTCCTTTCAGTTGCCCCATCAACAGCAGGATATATTCCTTCTGCATCTTTTTGTGTTGCATCCATAAAATAAATGTTTTCTTCATCCGTTCTTAGATAAATACCCATGTGGGTTGGGGCATTGGGATCGGCGCCCATAAAAATAAAATCACCCGGAGTTGGGGTATCTATTGATATTGTAAAATTTTCAAATAAGCCGCCTACCGTCGTATCTTTAAACAGCAAAGTATATTTCGTATCCGCAACGGCATATTGAAAAACGTTTACAATAAATCCTGAACAATCTAATTTTAGCTCACCTTCTTTTTCCAGCATATCTTGCCCGCCCCATTCATATACCGTATCCCTTTCGAGATACCTTTTTCCGTAAGAAACAGCTTTTGCCCTAATTTCTTCCGGACAATCAATAACTATAAACCTGACCGTTGAATCGGGGGTAATACTTGAATTACCGGTTGCACATGAAGAAATCATTAATCCAAGAACAAAGATTGATAGACCAGAAACCAGCCTTTTCATACTTACTCCTCCGGCATTAAGCTATAGCCGTCCTAATACCCGCCCATAGCGGGGAAGCCCCGCGGGAGCGATCACGTAACATTACCGCCGTCTTGTGCAGATTATGACACCACCATCATATATTAAGGTAGGCATAAGCGGCAAGGGGCATTTGTTCTTCATAAAATCTTTCCTGTGGACTTAACGGTCCGGTTGTTCCAAAACAATGTCATAGAATTCGATTGGCGGGGTATCGTCCGAAGTAAGGGTTAATCGCATTCCGGTGACGTTCTGGTAAGTCAGGTCATACCGACTCACGCTCCCAAACGGGGGACCGCCGGGGACTGCTTGAGCCAGCCTGGCGGAACGGTTATTGTCCATGTCTATAAGGCTCGCACTCTTCCAAGTGCCCATGAGACTACTGCCGTAACCATCGCCGTCCCCCTCCGGCCTATTAAAAATATAGACGGTCATATACCCCCGCCTGACCACGATCCTGTCCAGATAAACCGAAACAGCTCGCGCTCCCTGGAAAGCCTGGATGCGGGGATTGAAGGTATAGGTCCCATCGGGCGGCCCCGCCGCGGCCGGCGGTTGCGCCGTTATCCCGCCGATACGGTTTCCCTCCTGCGGTGTTTGCGGAGGTGCAGTTCTGACGCTTCCCCCCGCTCCGTCTTTTCTTGCAAGCAAAGTTTCTATCCGCATAGTCTTATATAAATCTGTCGTATATGAGACCGCCACCGTGCCGGTTTCTATGTTGATAGCCTTAATCGTAAGGCTGTAGGCATCACCCAAATCGGCAAAGGAACCGGTAACAATCGCTCCTGCGCCTATGAGTCTGCCTATGGATTTTGCGGAATTGTCATCTACCTCCGCGGAAAGCTGGAAACCCTGTTCCCAACGAATCTGATCAAGATGAGAGCGATCCACAACAATCAGTTTTCCGCTGCCCACAATAGCCGATTCCAGCCGGTTGAGGACATTTTCCGAGAACGCCGATGAAGGCGATCCTAAACTGACCAGCGCCACCTCTGTTCCCGATGGCAGCCTGGCTTCCATTTGTTGAGCAGCTTCCCGAACAGCCGCCTCCAGATCCATTCCGGCGGCGGCGATAGTAGATTCCCGGCTAATGGCACAGGCAAACATGGTAAATGCCGCTATTAAAACAAATATTTTGCTAAAATAAATTTTCATGTTAATTTATCCTCCATAAATCCAGGAATAATTTCACTTATATATCCAGCCCAAGAAAATGAAAGAATATTGGCACTAATATATAATAACACTAAGGCGGTCCATAATCCCGTTAATATTATTCGGGGATTTAATTTAATATCCTCATGTTCTAATTTTTGTTTGCTTTCATTAGTCATTTTTGGTCTCCTTTTCTGTATTCATATCTATTGTCACAAATATTTCTTGTTTTTAATAAATATATTGAATTGAAAGTTTTTTACAAATTTTTGACAAGTCATTATCATTAGTTATTAATATACCGTTGTTTCTACGTGCTATTACTGCATAATACATATCATAAATTGGATGATTATTTTTAATTCCTTCTCCAAAAGCTTCTTTCCAAAAATTATTGGAATCAATGAAACTATCAATTAAATTAATTCCATCCTCTATATAATGAATACATTCATCTTCACCAAATATCTTTGCCTTATGATATTTCCACAATGTATTAGTTAATTCAGGTATAAATAAATCGGGAGCAATAACAAGATCCGCACGATCTATTACATCTTTAAATTTATTTACTTTTTCTTTTTTAAATAGAATTTGCGCCACACCGCTTACATCTATAGTTACAATCATCTTTCATGATCCTCATGAATAAATTTTACGTCATCTATGACCTTTACAGCTTCAGGAATATTCCGTGCCATAATTTTTTCTAAAATCCTTTTTCGTCTTTCTTTATTTGCTTCCTCTTTCCCAAGCCCTTTTTTTATTAGGACTATTGTTTGCTGTGCAATTGTTCTATTTTCCTTATGAGCAACTAAAGATATTTCTTTATAAATATCATCAGGAAAATCTCTTACTTGTAATAAAGGCATAATGATCTCCTATATACACACATTATATATACATAATTATATTTTGTCAATACATTTTTTTAAAAATGTTATCTCTTTGCTTTTGTTTTTAATAAATTCCCTTTGCCGCGCCGTGTCCCGGTGTTCGGCTCCCGGGCTGAGGGCCAGGACACCTATGTCCGCCGGTTTTACGGCTATCCCCGCCAGGCCGCAGACCTTGATAAAATCCGCTTTGAGTTCTTCCGGCTTTGGGTCAAGATCTTTTTCAGTAATTGTTGACATATTGTTACCCCCTAATACCTCGAAAGATTATCCCGCGCCGTTGCGTCATTCGGATCAAGCTGTAAGGCCCTGCTCCAGTCCACCCGTGCGCGCCCTCTATCGCCCAATACGTAATATGCACTGCCGCGGTTGTTATACGCCGCCGCATAATTCGGGTCCAGCCTGATTGCCTGCGTGTAATCGGCAATGGCCCGGTCATTATCGCCTTTGTTGCTATACGCATTACCGCGATTGTAATATGTACGGGCATTATTGAGGTTTTTCCGCAGGGCCTCGGTGTACTCCGCAATCGCCGTGTCCCAGTTGCTTTGATTCTTGCTGGCGTTGCCGCTATTGAAAGCAGCGAAGGAAGGATCGTTGGGGTTGACCGCTACCTTGCTCAGCGAGGCAAGCGGAGCGCCCTGTACTTCCCTGCCGTCCCGCACGGCGCCCCACCACACATAGCCTGAGTTATCCGTCCATGTTGGGTCTATCCAGTAGATTATGCCGTCGTTTCCATATACCCACAGCCAGGCGTGCATTTTCGCACCCTCATGGCTCCGCACGTTCTGCCGGGAATTTTCCTTGCAAAACACGTCGTTCCAGCGGGCGATGGCCTGCGCCTGGGGCGCCGGGTCGTACAGTATTATCAGGCTTGGGTTATTATCGGCCACGGCGATATACCACCCGCCCTTTTTCATCCCCAGGCTTTCGTACCGGTTCCGGTTGTTTTTTATCTCGTCATAGGCGGCCTGGGCGTAATGAACCTCCTCGCCCTAAAGGGCGAGGTATCGTGTAAGCGTTGCATTATTTACGAGGTTCGTTCTGTAAGGAAATTATTATATTTTTCATCTTGTTTTTCTCTTTTTACGCAGTAAAATCCGCTCGGATTTTTACTTTGTAATACTTTCCTAATATCACAAGATTTTATATCTACTTTTTCATTTGATGTATTACTCAGTATTTCTTTATCATCGATCCATTTTATTAAAATATATGGTTCTATGCTTTGTATTAACATTCGATATGCTATAAAATATTCAAAATTATCACGGAATTCGTTAATAGATGATTGAGTAAAAAAATCACATGAACAACTGCCATATTTTATAGTATAAAACACCATATTGTTTACCGATATTTCATCTATTGAAATATTGCCGCGTCCAAAGAAATCATCTATGCATTTCTTTATACTTTCAAAGTTATTTATTTTATAATTTTGACTACCGTCCCAAATAGACCTATCATTATATTCTTTATCGCTGTATCGAAGAGGTCTTTGAGGTATAATTGTGGATTCGTGGTACGCTAATATCCAACACATACGGTAACCTTACATACTTCTTAGCTTTAAGCATGGTATGACCAAAAAAGCCGTCCTGACAAGACGGGGGGTGGCGAAATACCCGCCGAAGGCGGGGATGGAGCCAGGGGGGGCCAGAGTTATGGCGGGAGGCGGCAAGCCTCCCGCTCCGGGGGGAAATTGGCCGTGGTAGCTGGCCCCCCCT
>JAISQJ010000186.1 GCA_031274285.1 Treponema sp.
GAAGGGGTGGATAAAAAAGACAACCTGGTATACGAGTTGATCGACGAGCAAACCGTCCTGCTGGAAAAAAAGGCCCGGTGGTTTGGGGAATTCGCCGGGTCCGGCGGCCTTATCGCCGGCCTTGCCGAGGGCCCTGCCGGAAGCTCTGCCGACAGCAGGGCTGACGGCAAGGCCGAGGGGACCAGGGCCGGTTTTCAGGCCCAGCTTGACGCCCTGGTTCCGGCCCTCGACGTGGACGGAATCGCCCTGGCGGACCGGGACGGCTACCTTCTGATAAATTCAGGGGCCTCCGGCACTTCGGACGGCGCCCGGTATGTGCGGACCATCGTTTCCTACACCGAAGGCAGGGACTGCGTTACCCGGATGTATTCCCTGGACAACACCCTGGAGCTTATCTCCGCCATACCGGTTTTCTCAGGAGGGGAGCTCGCCGGATACGGCTTTATCGAATACAGCCTCCAGACGCCGAAATTTGTCAACGAGCTTCAATCCCTGACTCAATGCGAGATAGACCTGTACCAGGGCTTCGTGCTGCGGGGCAGTTCCGGGGGGCTGTCCGGCGGTAAGTCCGAAGATTCTGAAAACCGCAGATCCTGGATTACCCCCTTTACCGGCAGCCTGACCTCGGATCACGATCTGATGATCGATACGGTCCTGGGGCTGGGCGAAACCTTCCGGGGGGAATATACCGTGGGGGACACCACCTACTACGGGGTCCATATACCCCTCAAGGACGGCTCCGGTTCCCGGGTCGGCATTGTGTCCATGAGCCTCCCCATGGCTTCGGTGCTGGAGACTGTCGGGCTGATCAACCGGGTGGTGCTCCCCCTGCTGCTGGGGGGCATCGCCCTGCTCCTGGTGGTCTTTATCCTGCTCCTCCGTTTTGTGGTGATTTCCCCCCTCAGGCAAACCGCCTCCACCGCGGCGGCGGTATCGGTAAACTTAAGCTCCAAAGAGGCGGACTTTACCTATCAGATGCCGGTAAAGCGGCGGGATGAAATCGGGGTTATTATCAGGAGTATTAACGATTTTATCGCCTCCCTGCGGGGCCTGGTGAGCCGGCTCAAGGACGCCCAATCGTCGCTGCAGCAGATCGGGGAAAACCTGAGCGGCCAATCCGAGGAATCGGTAAAGTCCAACGCCCGCATCCTGGACGCGGCCGCGGCCATTCAGAACCAGACCGAGGATCAGGGGAAATCCCTGGAACGGACCAATTCGGTGCTGCAGAACGCCGTCGAGGGGATCGGCGGCTTAAACGACCTGATTATGGAGCAGAACAAGGCCATCACCGCGTCCTCCGCGTCGGTGGAAGAAATGACCGGCGCTATCAACGCGATCACCCTGGCGGTGCGGGAAATGAAGGAGCAGTTCAACGCCCTAGTCGCGGTAACCGACGAGGGGAAGAAGCGGCAGGAGGACGTGGATGCCCAGATTCAGGGTATCCGGTCCCAGTCGGAAACCCTGGTCAGTGCCAACCTCGTTATCGCCCAAATAGCCGCGAAGACCAACCTCCTGGCCATGAACGCCGCCATCGAGGCGGCCCACGCGGGGGAGGCGGGCCGGGGTTTCGCCGTGGTGGCGGACGAGATCCGCACCCTGGCGGAAAACGCCCGGTCCCAGTCGAATTCCATCAAGGTGGAACTTTTGGACATCGCCAAATCGGTACAGGATACGGTGGGGATTTCCTTAAAATCCCAGGAAGCATTCCTGCTTGTTTCCGAGCAGATCAACGCCACCGACGCTTTTTTTACCCGGATCGATTCCGCCATGGAAGCCCAGCGGCGGGCTTCTTCCCAGATACAGGGCTCCCTGGACGCGATTAACGCCGCGGCTTCCCGGGTACAGGCCACATCCACGGACATGACCTCCCACATGGACGGGGTGAAGGGGGAGATGAACGCCCTTACCGATATTGTCAGGGCCATTCAGCAGGGCATTATCAGCATGGGGGACAGCGCCAGGGAGCTGAACAAAGCCGCCGAAACGGTTTTGGGTCTTGCCAAAGATACCCACCGGAATATTCAGGTTATGGAAGAAACCATCGGCTCCTTTAAAGTATAGGGTCATTATTAACGGAGGAATTTATGAGACAGAAGTCTATAATCATCTTTATTTTTTTATTAAGCCGGGGTCTTTTCCTGTCCGCCCAGGATCTGACCATTGATTACCGCTTCAACGTATCCGGCCCGGACGGGGGGAATTATCTTTCCTACACCTCGGCAATCCGCTACATCGCGGCAAATCAGGATGCCTATGACGCCGCCACCGGGGCTTCCCGGCAAAAGTCCACCTCCCTCTTCGCGCCGCTCCAGACGGACATTATGGGGAAGGCCACCATTTCTATGGGATTCCGGGGGCTGCTGATGTTTCCCCTGGCGCCCCCTTCGCTCCCGATAGAGGACAATCTCCACGTATACAAAGAGGGGAACGTCATCACCGCAGAATATGTCCACCGGGGCGTAGCCTACCGCATACAAACCGACCGGCAGGGCAACATCAGCTTCCCCCGGGGCGGCTACGTGATGCGGACCATCGGTTACATCAAAGGCAGCGATCCCCAGGTCATCTCCCCGGATTTTTCGCCCTCCAAAACCGCCGATACCGTGGACTGGCGGAAAGTATGGGACCCCCGGACCCCCTCCGGAGGGGCAGTTGATTCCGGCTCGGACACCAAAACCGGCCCCATTCAGAACGACTACGGGGATATGATGGCCATGTTTAACTGGGACGGAACCTTGCAGGTGGGCTTTGAGAATTCGATTCTCACCATCAAAGGGGTATTACGCCC
>JAISQJ010000088.1 GCA_031274285.1 Treponema sp.
TCCTTGCCGGGAGCGCCGTGGCCTATCATCTCCCACCAGATATCGCTGTCTTCCGTAAGGCCGCAGTTGGTAAAGATGGTGTTCTGCTTGATGGACTCCATGGCGTTAAAGTTGGAGTCGTTGTTGGTGCCCGGCGCGACGCCGAAGAAACCCGCTTCGGGGTTGATGGCGTAGAGCCTGCCGTCGGCGCCGAACTTCATCCACGCGATGTCGTCGCCTACGGTCTGGACCTTCCAGCCCGGCAGGGTGGGGATGAGCATGGCCAGGTTCGTCTTGCCGCAGGCCGAGGGGAAGGCGCCGGTGATATACTTAACCTCGCCCTGGGGGTTGGTGATCTTGAGGATGAGCATGTGCTCGGCAAGCCAGCCTTCGTCCCGGGCCAGTACGCTGGCGATCCGCAGGGCCAGGCACTTTTTGCCCAAAAGGGCATTCCCGCCGTAGCCTGAGCCGTAGGACCAGATCTCCCTGGTTTCGGGGAAGTGGGAGATGTACTTTTTGTCCATGGGGGCGCAGGGCCATTTGCCGTTGTCCTTTTCGCCGGGGCCCAGGGGTTTCCCGACGGAGTGGAAACAGGGCACAAAGAAGCCGTCGTTTCCCAGGACATTGAGGACCCTGGTCCCCACCCGGGTCATGATGTGCATGTTGGCCACCACAGAGGGGCTGTCGGTTATTTCTACGCCGATCTTGGCTATATCCGACCCCACCGGCCCCATGGAGAAGGGGATCACGTACATGGTCCGGCCCTTCATGCTGCCCCGGTAGAGCCCGGTCATGGTCTTTTTAAGCTCCGCCGGGTCAATCCAGTTATTGGTGGGACCGGCGTCATCCTGGCTCTTGCTGGCGATGTAGGTACGGTTTTCCACCCGGGCCACGTCGGAAGGGTCGGAACGGTACAGAAAGCTGTTGGGACGCTTCTTTAAGGGGGTTGCAAGCCCCGCGTCGAGGGTAATTTTGATCATCCGGTCATATTCAGCCTGACTGCCGTCACAGACTTCCACCGAATCCGGACCCATCAAAGCCGCGGCTTCTTCAACCCACTTTTTTAGGCCGGAATGCTTGAGTTCTTCTACTTTCATGGTTACTCCTGTATGGGGCGGTACCACCGCCAAGGTAAAATCGGACAATAAAGCCAATGTATTATTGAATTTTATAGAATACCGGGCCCCATTGCAAGGGCCGTATACTCGAAGGCCAAGGAAGATTATACTGCCCAGCTATGTTTGATGATTGCATCATCATGGCGGGGGGGCGGGGGACCCGGCTTTGGCCGGCGAGTAACGCCCGGCGGCCAAAGCAGTTTCTTCCGGTAAGTACGGACAGCGGGGGCGGTACTTTTTTTTCAAGCGCCCTGGAGCGGGCCCTGGCCCTTACCGCCGGGTCCGGCGGGCCCCCCGGCCGGGTTATCATCATGGCGGGGAAAAACCACGTCCCCCATATTATTTCCGCCTGCGCCGCCTTCGATCCGGGGGACCGGGGGCGGATGCTCCTTATGGTGGAGCCCGAGGCAAAGAACACCGCCCCGGCCGTCGCCTGCGGGGCCCTTTACGCGGGGCTGGACCCGGAAGGGAGCCAATCCCGTGACCGGGCCATCATGGTCCTGACCAGCGATCATATCATCGAACCCCTGGAAACCTTTCTCCGCGATGCCGCCGCCGCCGCGGCCCTGGCCCGGGAGGGGAAGCTGGCGGTCTTCGGCATCGTTCCCGGCAGGCCGGAAACAGGCTACGGTTACATCGAAGCCGGGGAGGCCCTGGCCGGGGGGGACGGCGGGGTTTTTGCCGCGGCCTCGTTCCGGGAAAAGCCCGGCCGGGCCCAGGCGGAGGAGTACCTGGCATCGGGACGTTTCTACTGGAATGCCGGCATGTTCGCCTTTTCCCGGTCTTTCCTGATGGAGGAATTCCGCCGCCTGGCCCCCCGGGTGCTTTCCCCCTTTGAGCAACTGGAGGCCCCCGGCCCGGCGGCCTGCCGCCTTGAGCAGGGCCTAAGAATCCTGGACAACTGGCAGGGCTTTGCGGAGGCCTACCGGGAGACCCAGGCCATTTCCTTTGACTATGCGATTGCGGAAAAATGCCGGGCCGTAGCCCTGGTCCGGGCCCGTTTTTCCTGGACCGATGTGGGCAGTTGGGATGAATATGTCAAGCTTCTTAAAGACACGGATTCCGAGGTTTACCGGACCGGGACCCGGAACTGTTTTGTGGATTCCGATATTCCCGTGGCCCTCTGCGCCGTGGAGGACCTGATCGTGACCATCCGCTCGGGCAGGGACGGGAGTCCCCCGCTGGCGCTCATAGCCAGGAAGGGGGAAACCCAGCATGTCCGGGAAATTCTTGAACAGATTAAATCAAAGGGCCGCATTGAGCTGCTGTAGGAGTGGACCGCATGAATCGCCGCGGCGTTTACTATAAAACTATTCTGCGTCTGGCCCTGCCCATCGGTCTGCAGAATCTTGTGGGCTTTACGGTGAATTTCGCGGACAACATCATGGTGGGCCGCCTGGGGGACCTGTCCATTGCCGGGGTCTTTATCGGGAACCAGATTCACTCCATGGTGATGTTTATCACCAGCGGCGTAGGGACCACCCTGGTGATCCTGGCCACCCAGTACTGGGGGAAGAAGGATATTAAAAGCATCCGTTCCCTCACCGGCATCGCCATCTGGGCCTCCCTGGGGGCGGGGGCGCTGTTTACCTTTGTTACCGCGGCCTTCCCCGGTTTTATCGCGGGGCTCCTGTCCAACAAGGACGATGTGATTCACGCATCGGTCCCCTATTTAAGGCTCATCGGCCTGTCCTTTGTGTTTTTCACCCTGTCTCAAGTCCTGGTAGCCTCCCAGCGAAGCGTAGAAAAGGTGCGCTTCGGCATGAACATAGCCCTTGTCACCCTGGCCTTTAACGTGGGGCTTAACTACTGCCTCATCTTCGGGAAGCTGGGCTTCCCCGCCCTGGGGATCATGGGAGCGGGGCTGGCTACCCTCATCTCCCGGATTCTGGAGTGCCTTATTGCCGGCTTTTACGTCTTCGGCATCGACAAGCGGATTGCCCTTAGATTTTCCGATCTGGGAAAGCTGGACCGGTTTCTGGGTTTTTCCCTGCTCAAGTACGGCGCCCCGGTGGTGGCGGGGGATATCGTGTGGGCCGCCAATTCCTTTGCCTACACCGCCATTGTGGGCCGCTTTACCGCGGATATTATCGCCTCCTTTAATATCGCCGGCATGATGAATACCCTGGCCTTTATCTGGATGTCCGGCCTGGCCGCAGCCCTGGGGATCATGACAGGAAAACTGGTGGGCGCCGGTGCGCCGGTGGCCGAAATAAAAGCCCATTCCTTTAGGACCCAGCGTTTCTTCCCCCTGGTGGGGCTGGCCACGGGGCTTTTCATCTTTCTTGCCAAGGGGGGCCTTATTTCCTTTTACAATATTTCCCCCGAGGCGGCGCAGACCGCCCGGCAGCTCCTTAATGTGATGGCCGTTACCATGGTGGGGACCGCCTATCAGATGCCCGGCCTGGGGGGGCTGGTAAAGGCGGGGGGGAATATTTCCTTCGTGTTCCGCAACGACTTTATTTTTGTGTTTTTGGTGGTTATCCCCTCGTCCATCATCGCCATGGTTCTTAAAGCCCCGGCCTGGGTAGTATTCCTGTGCCTCAAGTGCGACCAGATCCTTAAATGCTTTGTGGCGGTGGTGGTGATCAACCGTTTCCGGTGGATCAAGGACCTTACCAAGGGGTAGTCGTTGAAGCCTGTAAGGCGGTGCGCCTAAGGCTATGCATGGCCGGCGTACTCGCGCCGCAGATCGTCTATGAGGAGCGGCTTATTGTCCCTGATAATATACCAGAATTTCCAGCCGTTGCAGGACGGCTTTTGCTGTACGACCGCGCCGATGCGGTGAATTGACCCGGTACTGTTTTCATATTGCAGGGATCCGTCCTCCAGGACCAGGGCCCTGACGCTGCGGTTTTTCCCGGCGTAAAGGGTATCCCCCGCCTTGATAAGCCCTTTTTTTAGAAGATTTTCAAAGGGGACCCTGATCCCCTTGCCCTTTTCTTCCTCCGGCCAATCCGCCTCCTCCCATAATCCGGTAATTCCGTCTATTCTTTTTTGGGCAATCCTAATATATTCCGCTTCCCGTTCTATGCCGATAAAATTCCGCCCGAGCTTTTTCGCCGCCGCCCCGGTTGTTCCGGTCCCGAAGAAGGGGTCAAGCACAAGATCATTCCTGCGTGTAGATGACAGGATAACCCGCTTTAATAATTCTTCCGGTTTTTGCGTGGAATGGGCCTTTTTACCGTCACTGCCCCTTATGCGCTCGTCCCCGGTACAAAGGGGAATCCGCCAAACCGAGGTCATCTGTTTGCCGCCGTTATACCTTTTCATTATTTTGTGGTTAAACGTATATTTTTTGCAATTTTCCGCCTTTGAACACCACAGCAAAGTCTCGGTGGCATTGGTAAACCGGGCGCCTAAAAAATTCGGCATTGGATTTGTCTTGTACCATGTAATATCATTGAGAATCCAAAAACCAAGGTTAAGCATAATATTGCCCACACGAAATATATTGTGGTAAGAGCCGATAACCCAGATGGAACCGGTTTCTTTTAATATTCTGCGGCACTCCCCCAGCCAGGCGGTACAAAAACGGTCGTATTCCGCAAAGGAACCGAATTTGTCCCACCCGTCGTCAACACCGGCGACCTTGGTATTATTCGGCCTGTACAGGGCATTTTTAAGCTGCAGGTTGTACGGAGGATCGGCAAAAATAAGGTCGATGGAATTATCGGGAAAGTTTTTTAGTTCTTCTACGCAATCCCCGTAGATTATGCCGTTTACCTGCATTGTTTCAGGTAGTATAGTATCCCCTTAAAATTTGTCAAGAAGATATTGGGGTTTTTGGAGATGAGGTTTCCCGGGCCGGGGATTTACCCTTGGGGAGTATATGTGTTATCATTTAGGACAGCGAGGTAATGCATGGTTATTTTGACGTTGAACTGCGGGTCTTCTTCCGCTAAATATCAGGTTTATGACTGGGAAGCCGGGGATATCCTGGCGGTGGGCATTGTAGAAAAGGTTACCCTGGGGGGCTCCTTTATTACCCACAAGGTCAAGGGCAGGGAAGAGGTTACCTTTAACCAGGACTGTCCCACCCACACCGATGCGGTGGACCTTATCATTAAGACCCTGACGGGCAGGGAACACGGGGTCATCAGCGATATGGGGACGATTGGGGCCGTGGGCCACCGGGTCCTCCACGGCGGGGATAAGTTTACCAAGAGCGTGATCGTGAATGACGAGGCCATGGCGGCCTTTAACGAGGTAAAGGACCTGGGCCCCCTCCACAATCCGGCCAACATCATGGGGATAGAGGCGGCCCGGAAGGTTCTTCCCAAGGTCCCCCACTGCGCCGTCATGGATACCGCCTGGCACCAGACCATGCCCCCGGAGTCCTTCCTCTATGCGGTGCCCTACGAGTGGTACGAAAAATACTCGGTACGGCGTTACGGTTTCCACGGTACCAGTTTCCTCTACACCGCCAAGCGGGCGGCGGTGTTGCTGGGCAAGGACCCTTTTCAAACCAACCTGATCATCTGCCACCTGGGGAACGGTTCCTCGATTAATGCGGTGAAAAACGGCTGTTCCTTTGATACGTCCATGGGGATTACCCCCCTGGAAGGCCTGGTGATGGGTACCCGCTCCGGGGATGCGGATATGGCCATGCCCTTCTACATGATGCGGAAGACCGGCATGGGCGCGGCGGAGATGGAAAACGTCCTGAATAAGAAGTCCGGGCTTTTGGGGATCACCGGGAAATACGCGGACCGCCGGGACATCCAAAAGGCAAAGCTGGAGGGGGACAAGCGGGCCCTCCTGGCCCAGGACATGGAGGCCCACCGGGTTAAGAAGTACATCGGCGCTTACCAGGCGGTACTGGGCCGGGTGGACGCGCTGGTCTTTACCGCGGGGGTCGGCGAGTTTGCCTGGTTCATGCGGGAGAAGATCCTTGCCGGCCTGGAGGGTATCGGCGTGGTGTACGATCCCCGGAAGAATGAAATGTCCCACACCCGCAGCACGGAGACCATCATCAGCAAGGCCGAATCGAAGCTGCCTATCTACATCATCCCCACCGACGAGGAGCTGGTGATGACCGAGGACGCGTATGCCCTGATGGCGGGGAACTACGATATTCACACCAAATTTACCTATTCCTTTCAAAGTAAGGGCTATGTAAACAAGGGCCGGGCATCGGCTCTTAAAGACGAGCTTGCTAAAAATCCGGAACTGGAGGAGATCATCGCGGTTCCCAAGTAAAGGTTAACAATTTGACAGAATCAACAACGACAGAGGAACTGCTCTGCATCGGGAATGCCATCGTGGATTTTTTCGCCTCCGCAGGGGAGGATTTTGCCCGGAATCACGGCATCACCGGGGAATCGCAGCATGTTGAACACGGGGCCCTCATGGCCGCCATTGCCGAATTGCCGGAGAAGGTTTCCTGTTCCGGCGGGGGGGCCGCCAATGTGGCGAAGATCGCGGCCCTGCTGGGGATGGACGCAAGTTTTGTGGGGGCCGTCGGCTCCGCAGGGCCCGTCGGCTCCGCAGGGCCGGTGGGCTCCGCGGACCGGGGGGACTCCCTTGACGATCTGGGCCGCTTCTTTGAAAAGGAGCTGCTGGACGCGGGGGTAAGGCCGATCCTCTTTCCCCGGGGGTCCCCGACGGGCTGCTGTCTGACGCTGGAACTTCCCTCCCCCGCAGGCGGCGAGGCCCTTATCCGGGCGGCCGCGGCCCCCTCGGCGTCGCTGGAACTTGTTAAGGAAGACATAGGGGAAGAGGCTATCCGTAAGGCCGCGGTGGTGGTCATCGACGGTTATCTCATGGGCCGCCGGGACCTGGTGCGCCATATCCTGGACCTGGCCAACATCAGCGGCACGACCGTAGCCCTGGACCTGGGTTCCCCCTGGATCGCCGCGGAGCGGGCCCACGAGATTCTTACCTACAGCCGCGTCTATCCCCTCATCCTCTTTATGAACGAAAGCGAGGCCGGGGCCTTTTACCGGACGGTGAATAAGTACGGCCCGGAGGGCGATGAAACCGGTGAAGACTGGGAGCCGGGGGAGGAAAAGACCGATTTTTTCCTGGGTCTTACGGCCAACGAGCTTTTTCCCATCGTGGTAATCAAGCGGGGAAAGCGGGGGGCCCTGGTCTTTGCGGGGGGGAATATCCACCGGGAAAGCGCGTTCGTGGTGAAGCCCAGGGACAGTACCGGCGCGGGGGACGCCTTCTGCGCCGCCTTTCTTGCCGCCTGGGTCCGGGGTAAGACCCTGGGGGAGTGCGCCGTCCTGGGCAACAAGGTGGCCCGGGAAGTCCTTTCGGTGCCCGGCACCGGGGTAAAGCGTAAAAAAATCGCCGCCCTGGGCAGGACCCTGGGTAAAACCCCCGTCCGCTGAAGAGATAGGAGGGCTCTAAGCTTTTAGGAGGACGGACCGGGCTACCTTTTCCCCCTCCGCTTCGCCCAGGAGCTTTCCGATGATCGCGATGGCAAAGAGGCCGGCGGTGCCCGCCCCCCGGCTGGTGATCAGGTTCCCGTCGATGACCACCGGGTCCCCGGACCATTGGCCCTGGCCCAGGTCCTTTTCCATCCCCGGATAGCAGGTAAACCGCTTCCCCGCCAGGAGCCCCAGGGGGGCCAGAACCAGGGCCGGGGAGGCGCAGATGGCGGCTACAAGTTTGCCCCCCCGGGCCATGGCGCTTAAGAGGGCCCCCGTTTCCCCGGAGGCGGCCAGATTTGCCGCCCCGCCCATGCCTCCGGGGACAATCACCGCATCCCAGTCCTGCCAAGACTGATCGGCGGCCTTGAGTTCCCCCAGGGTGGTATCCGCCCGGATGGCTATTTGACGGGCGCCGGTAACCATCAGCGTTTCCCCGACGGCCGCGGCCTTTACCTCTATCCCCGCCCGGCGCAGGTAATCGATGGGGCTTACCGCCTCCACTTCCTCGAATCCTTCGGCCAGCAGGACCAGCGCCTTTTTAGTCATAAATCCTCCCATGGAAAATGGTTTTAGCATGCCGGACCCGTCCTGAAAATCTGGATAGTTCCGGGATAACCGCTAAAATTGTAGAACGGCTTGACAAAAAAGCCAACATACTGCAATGTACCCAGACTCAAACCGGGATGTTCATTCAAAAGCTCCGGCTTTTGCGAATCCTATAGGGTATGGAAAGGGGAGGATATGGAACAGGCCTTCATTGACCGGATGGAGCAGTGTTTGTCGGATCTTAAGGCAGAAATTATCTCCAACTTGATGGTCAATAACGAGGATTTTAAGGAAATTGTGGAAGGCATGGACCCCAAGGATCTGGCGGATATTGCCTCTGATGACATAGATCGCAAAATGATTGAAGCTATCGGCTCCCAGGAGATGAAGCGGCTCAAGTTGATCGAATCGGCCTTGACCCGGGTCCAGCAGGGCAAATACGGGCTGTGTATCAAGTGCGGCAAGCGGATACCCCGGGATCGCCTGGAGGCCATTCCCTATGCCCTTATGTGCATCGAATGTAAAACCGCGGAGGAACGCCGCAACCGCTAAGGACCCGCGCTAAGGGCTTGGGGGCGGATTTCGCTGAGGGGGCGTTCGCTCCACCGGGGACGGCCCCCCTCCTTCCCTTCAAACAGCACGGTCGAGTGGTAGCCCGCGCTCCGCATGAGCGCCAGGGCCTCCCCGTAATGGCCTTCCAGGTCCCGCTCCCGGTGGGCATCGGCGCTTACCAGGGCCCCTACCCGGTTTTCCCGGAACATGGTCAGCAGGGCCGGGGAGGGGTAGGTTTCGTCCAGCGTGCCCCTGTTCATGCCCCCGGTGTTCACTTCCACCACCATCCCCCTGCGGGAAGCGGCCTCTCCGGCCAGGGCGGCGATTTCCCCTGCCCGGCGGAGGTAGGCGGAACCGGCGGGATCGAAAAAAGGCCCCCCCGGCCCCCGGTTGTTCTTTTTGACGAGGTCCGCGTGGCCCAGGATTTCAAAGCCCCCGGCCCGGATCATGGCGGCTACCTGGTCCCAGTAGCACTGTACCAGGGCCTCCCCGTCGCCGCCGAAACCTTCCCGCAGGCCCCGGTCCAGTTCTTCCCGGCTCCCGTCCACCGTAAAGGGCCCCGACCGGGGGGGGATAAGGTAGTGGACCGAACCGATGAGGTAGTCCAGTCCCAGGTCCCGGTACTCCCGGTCCGCGGGGCCCATGAGGCCGGGGATAAAATCCAGTTCCAGCCCCAGGTAGATGCGGAGTTTCCCCTCCCAGCGGCGGCGGGCTTCCCGCACCGCATCCAGGTATTCCTCCAGCCGGTCCTCCGGCAGGTGCCAATCGCTGGAAAACCCCGTCTTGCCACTAACCGGCCCGTGGGCGCTGAAGCCCAGGGAATGGAATCCCCTCTCCCAGGCCCCGCGGCAGTAGGTTTCTATCTCATCGCTGCCGTCGCAGAAAACCGTATGGGTGTGAAGGCAGGAAAGTCCGTACCCGGCCGGTCCCTCCCTCATCCTTTTTCGGATTCCCCTTCCGAGAGGTATGCCTCCGCCACGGCCTTAAAGCGGGCAAATACCCCCTCGGCCTCAGGGCCCATGGCCTTGACCGCCGCGGCGTCTTTTTTCTTGCAGGCCTCTTCCCAGCGCATGGCCATGTCGCCCAGGTCCCTGGCCCCTAAATTCCTGGCGCTGCCCTTGATGGTATGGGCTTCCCTGACGGCGGTATCCCAGTCCCCTCCCTCCGCCAGGCCGGGGATTCTTGTAATCTGCGGTTCCGTGCGTTTGATAAACCGGACCAGGAGCGACTTGATAAGGTCCACGTTTCCCATGAAATTTTCATGCAGTTCCCTGGCGGAAAAAATATGGTCCGTCTTTTTCTCCGGTTCCGTACCGGTAAAGGAATTGCTCATCGTGTCTCCCTGCCTGCGGAATCGTCCGTTTAGAAGTTGGGGTCGAGAATCTCGATGGCCCGCTTAAAAATATCCTGGGGTTTTATGGGTTTGGTTAAGTAGCTTTTTATGCCCATCTGAAAAGCCCGGACCACCGTGTCCCGCTGGGTTATGGACGAAAGAATGACCACCGGCGGGGAATCCTTGCGGGTATTCAGGATTTTGAGGACCTCAAGGCCGTCCACCTTGGGCATCAGCAGATCGAGGAACAGTAAGTCGCACGCGTTATTTTCTATGGCGTCAAGATACTCGCCGCCGTTGGAAAAGGCCGTTACCGGGATGCCGATTTTTTCAAAAGTATTTTTAACCAGTTCCTGGATCACAAAATCATCGTCCACAATAGTAATTCTACGGTCCTTGAGGGATTCCCTTAACGCTTCAAGGCCGGGCTTTTTAGACTGAACTCCGGCGTCAAAACGCAGTTGGAGGGATTCCCCGCCGCTGGTTTCGTCGGCGTAGAGGACCCGGTCCCGGAGGATGTCCGCGTTCCGCAGTTCATCATCAATAGTCAGTTCCCCCAGCAGGTCCGCCATGGCTTCCTGCAGGGAGGGTACCACGTGGATGTCCCGGTAGTCGTTTTGGGTATCGATAAATTTTTTGACAAAGGGGTCCCTGGTAAGGACCCGGATGTACCGGGCCCTGGACCGGCATGACCGGATGATGGTTTCCAGGAGCATTTGCAGATTCGGGGTATCGGAAAAGCCGAGCTTGGTGTTGCTGACCATGACGATCACCTTGGGCACATGAATCTCGTAGAGGTCCACCATCTCCCGGATTTTGAAGTGGAGGAGGTCCAGCTTATCCCGGTTGAGGCCCTTGGAAATTTCGATAAAGATGATATCTTCGTTCACATGGACTTCCACCACGCCGGGGCTGAGGTCCAGATTCTTAAATTGGACATGCAGGGCTTCCGCGATGGTTCCAAAGAGGGGTTCGGGGTTGAGGGGCTTGGTATAGACTTTTTTTACATCGTAGGGCAAAAGTTCAAATATTTTTTTTTGGTCGATCCGTCTGGCCAGGATAATTACCGGAACATTTACCGTGTTGGGGTTCAGCTTTTTTTGCTTCAGCACCTCCAAATATTCATTTCCGCCTATGTTGTAATCAAGGATTATCAGGTCCGGGGCTCCGTTTCGTACCTTGGAGATTCCCTCAAGTCCGTTCTTGGCCAGGTCTACTTCCAGTTCATTTTCCGACAGCTTGAAATTCAGATACTCCCGGAGTAAGGGAGCTTCATCAATAACCAGGACCTGTTTCATTCCGTATCTCCCGGGGAGATTGTAATAGTTAAGAGCCTTCACACGCAAGGCGTGTGCGTACGCAAGCGTGTGTGTACGCAGGCGTCCGCGCCCGGGGAGTCCGTCCCGGCCGTTGACAGAATCCCGGTTTCCCGGCTAGTATAATTTAATTGTCCCTATAACATCATGTTCCAGAAGGAGCCTGTGTGGCGAAAGAAGAAGCGATAGAAGTAGAAGGAGTTGTCCGGGAAGCCCTGCCCAATACCATGTTCCGGGTGGAACTGGATAACCAAAACGGACACCGGATCCTTGCCCACCTTTCCGGCAAAATGCGCAAACACTACATCCGTATCGTTCCCGGCGACCGGGTGCGGATAGCCCTTTCACCCTACGATCTGAGCCGGGGCCGTATCATATACCGGGAACGTTAGCAGCCTGCTGCATAGGCCCCTGTTTTAGCAGCACCCAGGTTACCCCGCTTCCCCCCACCGGGGCCTGTCCGCTTTCCCCCGCGAAGGGGCAGCGCTCGATAAATTCCCTGACCACCTTTTTGAGTACCGCCTCGCCCTGGGAGTGGTTTCCCTTGCCGTGGATGATGCCCAGCTTGACCAGGCCCTGCTGCCGGGCCCTTTCAAAAAAATCTTCCAGCGCGGTCCAGGCCTCGTCCCTGGTTAGGCCGTGGAGATCGATAAAGGCGTCGGGGCGGCCCCGCTTGAGGCGCGGCCTTTTCCCTGCCGCGGAAGGCCCCTCCCTTTCCGCCTCTTCCGCATCCTTATCGTAGACTCCGTAGGTTTTAAGCCACTTGTCCATGTCTGCCCTTAAATCCATCGCCGGCTCCTAATAGACCAGGTAGGAGCCGGTCTTGATCCAGCCGGCGATCCCGTCCCGGGGGGATTCGGTATAAGCCCAGTCCGTCCCGGCTTCGTAGATCAAAAGGCCCTGGCCTTCCCGCAGGGTAAGGACCCTGGTTCCCCGGTCATCGGGGGTCCGGTACACCGGGGCCTCCCGGGCCAGGGCCTGGCGGGGGGAATTGCCCCTCAGGTAGGCCGGCAGGGGGCCCGTGGACAGCCTGGGGGCCGCGGTCAGCCTTAACAGGCAGAGCAGGGCCAGGATCGAAAAGATCACCGTCATCCCCCTAAGGGCCAGTTTTACGGGGAACCTCCCCTTCCATCCCCCCGGCAGGGGGGCCGTGAGTCCCAGGGCGGCCAGGATAAGGCAGAGCAGGAGCGCGGGGACAAGGAGTTGGGGAAGGCGGGGAATTTCGTCCCCTTCCCCTTCCAGGCCGAGGGCCCGCTCCGCGTCCCGGCGCAGGGCGGCCGCAGTAAAGCCGGTGATATGATCCCGCTCGTGGCGTCTCAGTTCCGCCAGGGCCTCCACGAAGCGGCCCTCCTCCCAGAGGGCCCGGCTCCGCTCCTCAAGCTTCCGGAGCCGGGAATTCCCCCCCCTGGCCGGGCCGGAGGGGAAGGGCGGCCTGGGCGCCGGGGCGGCCCGGACCATTTCTTCCCTCCCTTCCCGGACCATTTCCTCCGCCCGCTCCCCCCGCTCTTCCAGCCGCTCCGGCGGGGCCGGGTTTACCGGGATACGGAGTGCGGGAACCTGGAGGGTCCGCCCTTCCAGGGGGAGGGGGAAGCCGGGAAGGCTGAAAAAAGGTCCCTCCAGGGGGATGATCCGGAAGGCCAGAATCTCCCCTTCCCCCTCCGGGGGCAGGGCCTCCATGATGACCATGGGCGGAACCGGGGGCAGGGGGACCGGGGCCAGCGGCCCCCTGGCGCCGCTGAGGCACAGGGCCAGCCGTGCTTCCCGGCCCACGGTAAGGGCCGCCGGTGTGTCCCGCCAGTAAAGCCTCGGGGCCTCCGGCCGGGGCGCGGCCTGGGTAAAGACCGGCTGACCGCTAAGGATTCCCCAGAGGATCAGTAGTCCGGCCCCGGCGAGGGGGCTTCTTCTTGCCATTCCCGGCTTTTCCATTGGTTTTGCTCCTTAATATCCAGGTAGCGGAACAACGCGTCCAGGCCCTCCTGCCCTTCTCCCGGTCCCTCCCCCAGGGCCTTCTTCTTCTCCTCCTGGCCCAGGGAGAGGAGGGAGAGTTCCAAATTCCGCTTTGCCTCCACACGGCCGCCGTCAAGTTCCAGGGCCCTGCGGAAGGCTGCGGCCGCGGCCTGGAAATCCCCTTCCCAGAACAGCGCCACCCCCCGGTTATAGCTGATCCGGTAGGCAAGTTCCCGGTGCCCCTCGGCGGGCAGGGCCTCCAGCGCCCCGGCGGCCGCATCGTAGCGGGCCAGGGCTGCGGGCAGTTCCTCCAGCGCGGCATACACGGCGCCCAGGCCGTATTCGGCGTAGGGGAGGACTTCGGGGTACTCCATGGCCTTGAGGTAGGCCAGGATTGCCTCATCGCCGCGGCCCTGGGCCTGGTAAAAATTTCCTTCCACCACCAGGAGTTTCCCCGCCGCGGAACCACAGGATTGGTAAAAGAGGGCCAGGGGGATCAGGAGGAGCGCGGCGGCGGGGAAGGCCGGCCCGCGCCGTTTTTTCCGCATACAGAGTTTTGAAAGTCCCAGAGCGATAAGGGCTGCGACCAGGAAAAGCCGCCACCGGGGCCGGCTTTCCCAGCGCCGGGACCCGGACTCCCGTTCCAGGGCCAGGGATTCAAGGTAGGACCGCAGCCGATCGGCGGCCCCCGGATCGTTACCGTCGATATAGATTCCCCCGCTGGTCCGGGCCGCCGCCTCCAGGTCTCCCCGCCGCAGGCGGCTTATGGTCCCGTCCTCCGGCGCCGGCCCCCCGGACTCGGTTCCGATGCCCACCGCCGCGATGCCGATCCCCGCATCGGAGGCCCGCTTCGCCACCCGGGCAAGGGAACCGGAGAGGCTTTCCCCGTCGCTTAAGAGCACGATGATCCGGCGGCTGGGAAAATTGTCCGGGAACGCCGAAATGGCGGCATCCACCAGGGCTTCCAAATTGGTCCCCCTGCCGGTGTAGATCGTATCGCCAAGGCTTTCCAGGAAGCTCGCCATCCCCGCCCGGTCCTCGGTAAGGGGGACCGCCAGGATACCCCGGCCCCGGCCCACTGCCGCGCCGAGCCGGAACTCCGTTTCCTCCGCCAGGGCCAGACCCACCGCCGCGGCCCGTTCCAGCCGCGCCGCTCCCTCCAGGTCCCGGACTTCCATGCTGCGGGAAACATCCAGGGCCAGGATCACGTCCAGGCCCCGGTGGTGTTCGATCCGCTGCTGCAGGCCCCAATGGGGACCCGCCAGGGCAAAAAGCAGGGCTCCGGGGAAGACCCAGGACAGCAGGCGGGAAAGCCGGTAACGCCCGGCAAAGGGGGTAAGAAAGGGGGCGTAGCGCCGGTCCCGGATCACCCGCAGGCAGGCAAAAAGGACCAGGGGGACCAGGCCCAGGAGGATGAAAGGCCGGTCCAGGCCGAAGGCGGCCTCATTGCCCGTCATGCCAGGGCCCCCAGGAGAAAGCGGCGGATAAATCCGGCCAGGGCATAGAGGGCCAGGCCGCCGGCAATGAGGGGGAAGTGGAGGTCCTCCCGGCGGATGAGGGCGCCGGCCCGGTTTACCGTCAGTTCCTCCCCGGAGATCCGGGAAAACGCAGCGGCCAGGGCGTCCGCCGAGGGGGCGGCGATATAGACCCCCTCGCCGGCCCGGCTGAGGGAGAGCAGGCTTGCCTCATCGAAACGGGAATCGAAGGTCCCGGTCCGCCGCATCCTGGTATGGGGGTCCACATAGTCGATGGGTATCTCCCCGCCGCTGCCTACCCCGATGATCCACAGGGAGATACCCGCCTCCGCCAGCAGCGCGGCCGCGGTTTCCGGGTTCACCGGCCCCGCATTGTTTTCCCCGTCGGTGATCAGGATCGCGGCCCGGCGGGGGGCTTTGGAATTCCGCAGGTGCCGGGCGGCCACCGCCAGCCCCATCCCCAGGGCGGTACCGTCCCCCAGTTCCGCCACCCGGAGCAGGGCCAGCCGGTCCTCCAGGGCCCGCCGGTCCACGGTGGGGGGGACCAGCAGGGCCGCCTCGTCGCCTACTGCGGCCAGGCCGATGGCGTCGGAGGGCCGTTTCTCCGCAAAATCCCGGACCAGGTTCCGGGCCGCGTCGAAACGGCTGCCGCCGTCCATGTCGATCCCCGCCATGCTGGGGCTGATATCCAAAACAAAGAGGATATCCGCCCCCCGGCCCAGCCACACGGTCGTGGATATCCGCCGCTGGGGACCCGCGGCGGCCAGCAGGAGCAAAACCACTCCGGAAAGCTCCATGGCCCACAGGATTTTCAGCGCCAGGTCCCATTTGAAGGACGGTCTAAAGGGAACGCCTCCGGGGGCCCCCAGGGGCAGGAGGAGGACAAAGACATGCCGGGTCCGCCGGGCCAGCAGCAGGATCAGGGGGATGGCAAGCAGGAGGGCCGCGATAAACAGGGGATGTTCAAAGCCGATCATCATTTCCCCCCGGTCCTGAATCCCAGGTCCATGGCCTTGAGGATGGCCTCCATCTGGTCCAGGAGGCTGAAAATTTCCCCGTTTTCGGCCCCTTCCCCGCTAAAGCGGAGCCGGTCCAGGCGCCGGAAAAAATTTCCCAGGGACGAGGGGGCAAGGGGCCGGGCCCAGGCATCCCCCTCGCCCGCGGCAAACAGGGGGGGAAGGGTGTAGAACTCCTGGGAGGTCATGGCCCGGCAGTCCGCGGCCCCGCCGAAAAAATAGCC
The DNA here is from genome assembly GCA_031274285.1 of Treponema sp. GTDB lineage: Bacteria > Spirochaetota > Spirochaetia > Treponematales > Breznakiellaceae > JAISFT01. The sequence goes on from JAISQJ010000088.1 coordinate 15,887, forward strand.
CAGGAAGGCCCGGAATTCCACGGAAAGCTCCCGCAGTATCTCCCGGCCGGAGTCCGGGGCCGTCCTTTTCCGCAGCCCCCGGCCTATGTCCCCCATGAGCCTGATGAGCCGGCGGCGGCGGTGGGCCTCCAGCAGCCCCGCCAGGTAGGGCCTGCCCCAGATCCCCAGCCCCAGGCTAAGCAGCAGGATCAGGACGATGAGGGAAGCGGTCCCATAGATAAGCAACGCGGTACCCGGCGCCGCCAGGGGCGCAGCCTGGCCGGAGAGCACCAGGACCCCCCTGGGCTGCGGGGGGGAGGGGCCCCGGCCCGGCGCCTCCAGGGCCGAGGCAATGGTAAGGCGGCAGCCCTCCAGGGTAAAACCGGCCAACTGGGGCAGGCTGATGGGGGGGAGCTCAAGCTGCCCCGGCGCAAAGGCGGTAAAGTCGATAAGTAGCTGCCCCCGGCCCCGGCGGAACTCATACTCCAGCCGGTGCAGCTTGAGGTCCGGCCGCTGGGGAAGCATCTGCTCGTCGGCGATGACAAAGGGGGCCGCCTCTTGAAGCTCCGGTCCCAGGGTCACCACCAGGCGGCCCTGGTCCCCCACGTAGAGCAGCCGGGGCAGTTGACTTAGGCCGGCCTCCTGGGCCCCGGAAAGCGGCGGGCCGAAGGCCAGGCACAGGATCAGCAGCAGGAGGTTCAAAGGTACCCCCCGCCCGGAGTCCTGCGCCTGCCCCGGCGGAAAGGCCTTCTGCCGCTGAAGAAACGGCCCAGGGCCGCGGGGGTCTCCTCGGCGGAGGGCAGAAAGAGGCAGGCCGCCCCGGCCCGGCGGCACAGGGCCTCCACCCGTTCCCGCCGTTCCCGGCTCCACCGCTCCCATTCCCGGCGGAAGGACCCAAATCCCGTGGCGCCGTAAAAACCTATCCCCGTCTCCGGGTCCTCCAGGGGAATAAGCCCCAAATTGGGGAAATCCTGGTCCGGGGGATTCCCCACCCCCACGGCTATAAGGTCGTGGCGGGCCGCCAGGTCCTCAAATTCCTGCTCCCACGCGGAGACGAAAAAATCGCTGACCACCGTCACCAGACTCCGCCGTTTCAGGAAACGGCCCGTGCCCAGCAGGGCCGCCTGCAGGTTGCTGTGGGGGGGCTCCCTATCCGGCCCCGTCCCCGCATCAAGGGCCGCGCCCAGGATGCTCATGATATGGGGCCTTCCCTTCCGGGGGGGAAAGACCTGGGTTACCTCCCGGTCAAAGAACAGAGCCCCCACCCGCTGCCCCGCCTTTTCCGCGGAAAAAGCGATAAGCGCGGCGGCCAGGACTCCCTGCTCATAGGAACTCATGGCCCCCGGCGTACCGGACCACAGGGCGCTCGACATGGAAGGGGAGGTATCCAGGATGATGAACACCGAAAGCTCCCGCTCCTCCCGGTACATTTTGACATAGGGTTCGCCGAAACGGGCGCTGGCATTCCAGTCGATAAACCTGGCGTCATCCCCCATTTGATAGTGCCGGGCCTCGTCAAATTCGATTCCCTGGCCCTTGAACACCGAGCGGAAGCCCCCGGAGAGCAGTTCCTCCGAAAGGCCCCCGGCGGTAAGGGGAAAGGCCGTAATTCTGCGCAGCAGCTCCCATCGATCCATAAGGGGGTATCCTACAGCGTTATCAGGGCAGGGGGATAAAGGACAGGAGCCGGGAAAGCACCGTATCGGCGTCCAGACCGTCGGCTTCCGCCTCGTAGGACAGGACCAGCCGGTGCCGCAGCGCCGGATACGCGGCGGCTTTGACATCTTCAGGGATAACCCAGGACCGGCCCTCAAAGAGGGCGAAGATCCGGGCAAGCCGGTGCAGGGCTATGGCCCCCCGGGGGGAGGCGCCGAAGGCGATGTAGCGGTAAATGCCCTCCTGGGTATTTCGGGAGTAGCGGCCCTTATTGTCCCGCTGATTCGGGGAGGGGGACCCGGCCGGGGGCCGGGTGGCGGTGGTGACCGCCACCATGTAGCGCTCCAGTTCCGGGTCCACCCGGACCAGTTCCGCCGCCCTCCGCAGGGAGTGCAGGGCCGCCCGGTCCAGAATCACCGCCAGGGGGGCGGAACGGTCCGCATGTTCCGCGCCGATGGGGGCGGTCTGTCTAAGGATACGGATCTCCTCCTCCGGGTCCGGGTAGCCCAGGAGAACCTTCAAAAGAAAGCGGTCAAGCTCCGCCTCGGGCAGGGGGTAGGTCCCCTCATGCTCGATAGGATTCTGGGTGGCCAGCACGAAGAAGGGGTCCGGCAGGGGATAGGTCTGCTCGCCGATGGTCACCTGCCCCTCCTGCATGGCTTCCAGCAGGGCGGACTGCACCTTGGCGGGGGCCCGGTTAATCTCATCGGCCAGGATCACATTGGCGAACACCGGCCCCCGGCGGACCGAAAAAGTGCCGGTCCCCTGCTCCCACACCAGGGTACCCGTAAGGTCCGCGGGGAGCAGGTCCGGGGTAAACTGTATCCGCTTAAACAGCAGCCCCGTAATCTCCGCCAGGCTCTTTACCGCCGTGGTCTTGGCCAGCCCCGGCACCCCCTCCAGGAGGATATGGCCCCCCGCCACCAGGGCGGCCAGGAGGCCGTTGATCATGTCTTTTTGCCCGACGATCCGTTTCCCCAGTTCCCCCCGGCAGGACTCTGCCAGCTCCGCGGCCCTGGCCAGGGTCTGTTCCGCCGTTTCCGCAGCCGCAGGCTGTTCCGGCGCTTCCCTAACCGCTTCCGCAGCCGCAGGCTGTTCCGCCGCTTCGGTGGGCCGTTCCGCCATTTTCTCAGATGCTTCCGCGGGGCCGGGCTCCGGGGAGGCCTCCACCGGGCCGGAGGGCAGGAAAATAACCGCCGGCGGCTCCCCGGCAGGCGGTTCAGGGGGCTGTCCGGGGCTTGCTTCGCGGTCCTGTGACAGGGAACGGGCCGGTATGTCTTCGGCGGTCCCCGCTCCGCCTGACCAAAAATCCATAAATATTATTGTACCCAATAACCGTTGACTAAGTAAGGTCTTTTTATGAAGATGAAAGTTCTATGATTAGCCCCGCAGAGGAACTCAACAGTGTATTGCAGGGGACCATCGTGTCCCGGCTCTTGTCCGGTTTGGGACAGCGTTTTTACTTTCCACGGGGCATCATCACCCAATCCGCGGAAGCTAAACAATCCGCCCATGTTGCCAACGGAACCATCGGTATGGCCTATAAAAACGGCCGGCCCCTGATCCTCTCCGCCATCGCCGATTGCCTGCCCACCCTAAGTCCCGAAGAATCGGTGGTCTATGCCCCCACGGCGGGGGTGGAGAGCGCCCGCTCCGTGTGGAAAGACCTGATCATCAGGAAGAACCCCTCCGTCAGGGCGGATCAGATTTCCCTGCCCGCGGTGGTGCCGGGCCTTACCGCGGGGCTTTCCTACACCGCGGATATGTTTATCGACGAAGGAGACCGGATTCTGGTAAGCGATCCCTGCTGGGACAATTACAGCCTCATCTTTCATACCCGCCGGGGCGCGGACATGCGGGAGGTCCCCTTCTTCGGCGCCGGTCCGGGGCTCAACCTGGATTCCATCCGAAAGGCGGTACAGGAAGAGGCCAAAAGCGGCAGGGTGCGTATCCTGCTCAACTTTCCCAACAACCCTTCGGGCTACTCCCCCACCGTGCGGGAGGAGGATGCCCTGGTGGAGATACTCCGGGAAGCCGCGGATGGCGGGGCCGATGTGCTGGTTATATGCGACGACGCCTACTTCGGCCTTTTTTACGAGGACGACATCAGCAAGGAATCCCCCTTTGTCCGCTTTTCCTCCCTCCACGACCGGATTCTGGCGGTCAAGGTGGACGGCCCCATCAAGGAAGACTACATCTGGGGCTTCCGTATGGGCTTTGTCACCTATGCCGGCCGCGGCCTCAGAACCCCCCATTACGAAGCCCTCATCCGCAAGCTCATGGGGGCCATCCGATCCTCCGTGTCCTGCGCCAACACCCCGGCCCAGTACATCATGCTCCGGGCCATGGAGGACGAGCGGACACCCCCGGAAAAAGAGTATTTTCTTAACACCATGAAGGGCCGCTACCGGAAGGTAAAGGCCTTTATCAGCGGCAGCCCTCCCCATCCCGTGCTCAAGCCCCTGCCCTTTAACTCCGGCTACTTCATGTGTTTCCGCTGCGAGGGCCTCAGTGCGGAAAAGCTCCGCCAGGAGCTGCTTACCGCCCAGGGAATCGGCGCCATTTCCCTGGAGGACCGCTACCTGCGCATCGCCTTCGCGGGAATCGACGAAGACAAGATCGAAGCGGTATACCGGACCATCTACGACACCGCCGCCGGACTCGTCTCCTAACCGTCCGAAAAAACTAAAGGGGGGAAGCCTCCCCCCTGTCTCCGTAGTCCTCACTCCGTTCCGGTCTACTCCGACACCCCCCTCCGGGAAATAATACCGCAGCACCCCGCCGCCCTTCCCGGGTTCTTCCCTTCCTCCCTCTTA
>JAISQJ010000081.1 GCA_031274285.1 Treponema sp.
CCTCCCTCCTGTCCGGGGTAATAGGCCATCAGGATAGCCGCGACGTAATCCTTCCATTCGGTGATCATGATCGTATTGCCGCCGATAAGGACCACCGCGGAATTTTTATTTTCCGGCCCAACGGCTTTAATCAAATCGATTTCATCCCGGTGCAGGGACAGACCTCGTGTGCGATCCCCGCCGATACTACCGGTGTAATTATCAAATTGCTCTCCGGCAACATATTCCCCTTCGTCGTTATGATCATAACCGGCCACCAGGATCACCGCGTCGGCTTCACGGGCCACCAGTTTCGCGTGCGCCGGGTTTTCCCCGCCGTAAAAAATGATCTCCGTGTCCGGCGCTACCCGGGCAAGCCCTTCGCTGGGGCTGACCGCATGGGCGGGATATACCCGGCTTGAACCGTTATCTCCCATATTGCCGGTATTGCCTAACCTGCCGATCAGGGCCACCTTTTTCGTCCTGACCTTATCCAGGGGGAGGGTCTTGCGGTTATTTTGCAGCAGGGTTATGCCTTCCCGGGCCGCCTTGAGGGACAGAGCTCGATGTTCCCCGCAGCCCAGGATGCCCCCGCCGTATTTTTTACCGCTCCTCCGGTACGCATCTTCAAAGGCGTTGATGGTCCTGGTTATCCTCAGCGCCGCCTCATCAATCCGGCCTTCCGAAACCAGGCCGTCCCGTACCGCCCGGACCAGCTTATCCCCAAAGAAATTCGCGCAGGGCATTTCCATGTCCTGCCCGCCGTTTGCCGCCTCCGCGGTATCCCCTATCCCCCAGATAAAATCGCTCATCACAAAGCCGTCAAAATCCCACTCTTCCTTCAGGACCTTCCGCAAAAGATAGTCGCTATGCCCGCAATGGACGCCCTTGTAGCGGTTATAGGCGCTCATGACACAGGCCGCCCCGGCATCGACGCAGTCCTTAAAATGAGCCAGATATACCTCCCGTTCGGTACGGCGCTCGCAGTCCACGCTCACCTTGAAACGGCTTATCTCCATGGAATTAAAGGCGTAATGCTTGAGGCAGGCCATAACATATTCACTCTGAACCCCCTCTACCAGGGCCGACCCCATTTGCCCAATGGCAAAAGACTCCTCACCGTAACTCTCCTGGCTCCGTCCCCATCCGGGATTATAGGGCAGGTTGATACAGACCCCGGCAAACAGATTCCCCCCGTAAGCGCGGATCTCCCGGGCAATGGCCTTGCCTATCTCCCGTTCCAGGGCAACATCGAAGCTTGCCCCCCGGCACATACTCACCGGGAAGCAGGTACTTTTGCCGGTACCGCAGGCCACCCCCCGGGGACCGTCGCAAAAAAGCGCCGGCGCCAGCCCAAGACGCGCGTTACTCCCCGCAGGATAGGGCTCATAGTTGTAAGGCTTCCCCTCCACCTGGATCGACCGCATCATAGCCTCGCGGCTGATTGAGCCGCTCATCAGATAGACCTTTTATTCCAGGGACAGAGCCGCCACCATTTCCTTTGCCCACTGGGTATATGCAAGGCGTTCATCTTTACCGCACTCCATGGTTAACCCCAAAAAATAATGATACCAACGCTTTTTTTATTCGTCAACTTTTTTCATCTTGGAGGGCAGGGCATCGGCGTTTACTTTTTTAACCTACCAAAATAGGTTTTAAACCTGAAATATTTTGAAGAACAATAACCACCAAGGCGCCGAAGGCGCATAAGGAAAAACAAGGCTTTATACTAAAACCTTCTTCGCCTGCGAACCGAAGGTTCGATGCGCCTTCGCGGTTAAAATTCTTCCAAATTATGGTGGTTTTGCGGTACAGGAAAGTAAACGCCGATACCCTGTCTTGGAGGGACAGAGCTTGAAAGCTTTTTCCCCAAAAAAACAGCATTTTGTCCAAAATTGATAGTCTTTTTTTTCAAAAATGATAACACGGCGCCCCTGAACGCCCTTATACTATCTTCATTCTTGAGACGCCTTCAGCAGGAGAAGTACCTCGGAATAAGTTGCCGTTGAGATTGCGGCGGAACCATAGGGTAAAAGGATTAATAGGTCTAATGTATATAATTCCTTGTAGGATAAGTAATTACCCCCCCCCGGTATATCAGGTCACACTATCCCTGTTTCTCCTCGATAAAGGTTCTATCCGTTTATGTATTTCTCCTAAATATACTATTACCTCGTCCATGTTCCGCTCAGCGCGGATACATCCGGGACAGATTTTTTCATCAAACAAATAACCGGCGACCCGCGGCGTTGTCCGGCCTAATCTATAGATGATGGTGAGGAATTGAGGTATGGCAGAAAATAACGAGGTACTGTTATCCGCCCGGGGGGTCTGTAAAGCCTTTGGGCCGACACGGGCGCTTATCGATGTGGACATCGATGTCCGGCGGGGAGAAATCCGGGGCTTAATCGGCGAAAACGGGTCCGGTAAGTCAACCCTGTCCGCTATTGTGGCGGGGGCCTTAGGCTGCGATGAGGGGACCTTTACCCTCAAGGGCGAGTCCTATATGCCCAAAAACATGGTGGACGCCCAGAACAAGGGGGTCAGCATGGTGATCCAGGAGATGGGGACTATCCCGGGGATCACCGTTGCTTCCAATATCTTTTCCGGCCGCCTGGAGCAGTTTAATAACCGAATTGGCCTGCTTAATTGGAAGCGCATCAACCGGAAGGCCGATGATATTCTCGCGGATATTGGGGCGCCAGACATTAAGGGCGCCATGATGATCGACCAGCTCAATTTCGAGGATCGGAAGATCGTGGAAATCGCCCGGGCCATGGTCAGTAACCCGGACCTGCTCATCATCGACGAAACCACCACCGCCCTGGCCCAAAAGGGTCGGACCATCATCTACAACCTCATCGAGCGGATACATAGGGAAAACAAGGCGGTCCTCTTTATCTCCCACGACTTGGACGAACTCATGCGGGTCTGCAACACCATCACGGTACTCCGGGACGGGCTTATCATCGGTACCCTAACCAAGGAGAATATGTCCGTGGACCAGATGCGGAGCATGATGGTAGGCCGGGAACTTTCCGGCAGCTATTACCGCGCCGATTACGACGGTTCCTACAGTGATGAGGTGGTCCTTACCGCCCATCAGGTTACCCTGAGCCCGTATTTTGAAAACATCGACCTTGAACTTCACAAGGGGGAGATCCTCGGGTTCGGGGGGCTCTCCAACTGCGGTATGCACGAGCTGGGACGGGTCCTCTTTGGTATCGAAAAGCCGATAACCGGCTATGTCAAACTGAACCGCACCGGAGTTGAGGTTTCCAACACCACCACGGCGGTGCAGAGCCGGATGGCCTATGTCTCCAAGGACCGGGATAAGGAAGCGATCATCCTGGACGCCAGCATCCAAAGCAATGTGGTCCTCCCTTCCCTAAAGAACCTAACCAAGGCGCACATCCATATCTCCCCTCGGTCGGAAAAAAGACTGGCGGATGACCAGATAAAAACCATGAGTATCAAGTGCCGGGATGAAAAGCAGTCCTGTAAGGAGCTGTCCGGGGGAAACAAGCAGAAGGTGGTTTTTGCCAAGTGGCTGGGCAAGGAAAGCGACATCATGATCCTGGACTGCCCTACCCGGGGCATTGACGTGGGGGTTAAGGCGGATATGTACCGGTTGATGATGGATCTGAAAAAAGAAGGGAAGGCCATCATCATGATCTCCGAGGAGCTTCCCGAGCTTATCGGCATGAGCGACCGGATGCTTATCTTCAAGGACGGCGAACTCAAGAAGGTGCTCAAACGCGCCCCCGGCCTCGAAGAGAAAGATGTCATCGAATATATCATATAGGGAAGGTGGACATGGAAACGGCAGTAAATAACAGGATCAGTGATAAAAACCTGGCAATACAGCAAGACCTTGACCGGAAGGCGAAGCGGCGTTCCCTTACCGAGGCGATACTCCCCTTTGCAGGGCTGGTCTTTATCTTTTTCTTCTTCGTGGCGGTTACCGGGGGAAGGCTTCTGGCAAGCGGAAACCTGGCGAACCTTATCAACCAGAGTTTTATGCTGATTTTGGTGGCCATAGGAGCGGCCTTTGTATACGCCCATGGGGGGATGGATTTTTCCATGGGAACGGTCTCTGGGGTTTCCCAGTTGGCGATGGGGCTCCTCTTGGTCAACCTCAAGGTGCCGGTATGGCTGGCCATTCTATCCTGTATCCTTACCAGTATGCTCTGTATGGGCCTGGTGGGGGGGCTTTCCCTGATATTCAAGGTGCCGGTATTTGTATGTTCCCTTTGTATCCGCTCCATTTGCACCGGTATTTTGAACACCGTCCTGGCCAATAAAGAAATCCTCCTTACCTACGGTGATTACGCCCATTTTAACGACGCGGGGGTTAAGGCGGGGGTGCTGATCCTGCTCTTTGTGGTAGGGTTTTATCTTTTCAACTATACCGCCATTGGTAAGAACCAGCGGGCTATCGGGGGTAACCGGAACACCGCCGGCCAGGTGGGAATAGCCATATCCCCCAACATCTTTACGGCCTTCCTTTTTTTGGGGATCTGTATCGGGGTCGCGTCCTTCTTCTCCATCTTCCGGGTTGCCACCGTTACGGCCCAGTCCGGGAGCGGCCTGGAGTTCAATATTATGACCGCCATCGCCCTGGGGGGCTTCCCCTTTGCCGGGGGCGATAAGGCCCGGCTCCACGCCGCGGTGGTGGGGGCGGTAACCGTCTCTATCCTGACCAACGGCCTTATCCTTTGGGGTCTGGATGTCAACCTGGTTAACGGGGTTAAGGGATTTCTTTTCCTCGCCATCATCGGCCTGTCCTATGATCGGGGAAAGAAGTAGTTAGGGGCAATAGGATGATCCTGGATCATCCATAGGTATTTTCTATAAAGTATCATAAATTTGTGGAGGAGTTTGTATTATGAAACAGAGAAAAAGTGTATTGGCGGTTCTGATGGTTCTTGCCGCCGCGTCGCTCATGTTAATTGCCTGCCAGGGAAAGGCGGGGGAATCCGGGGGGGCCTCCCGGGAAGTTGGGGCCGCCACCACAAGCTTTAATACCGGCTGGTCCGGCCCGCTGCGGGAAGGGCTGCCCCGCAGGAAAATCGGTGTTATGTACTATTCCTTTACCGACAAGCTCGGTTCCCAGATGAAGAACGCCATAACCTATTTGGCGGAGGGCTTCAATATAGAGCCCATCTTCTACGAATTCCAAAGCCCGAGTGCCGAAGCGGTCCTTGCCACGGTAGAAGGGGCTATTCAGGGCGGCGTTGATGGGATCATCGCCGTTGCTTGTACTCCGGCGCTTGTGGATGCCTGTAAAAAGAACGGAAATATCCCCTTTGTAACCATCCAGACGGAACCCATCAACGAGGCTCAGGCCCGGGAAATGGCCGCCTACGACAACTTTCTTGGCGCTGTTTCCGAGGATGACTACCAGACCGCTTACAAGGCGATGGAAGCGATTTATGCCGCCGGCGCCCGAAACTTCGGGGTTGCGGGTGTTACCAAGGGTGCGCTTCGATCCCACGATCTCCGGGCGGAGGCGGCGCTCAAATTTATCAGCGAACATTCCGATGCTAAACTTATCGCCGACGATTACAGCAGTAACTTTGCCCAGGCCATTGAATCCTGGGCCGCCAGCTATCCCGAGCTTGACGGTATATTTACCACCGCCGCCAGCGAGCAAACCCTCCAGTC
>JAISQJ010000082.1 GCA_031274285.1 Treponema sp.
TGCTTCTCAATGACTTTTAACCGTTCGGCCGCGACTTTCTCCCAAATCACTCTTTCAGCTTGCTTTATTGTTTAAATTTTGTCAAGCCGTTTTATATTAAAGTCGGTGAACGGTTACAATATTTTTAATGCCTGATAATTTGCTTCTTCCCTATCCATGCCGACAGGAGGGTTAGCCATTATTTTAATGGCCTGAACCAGAGAAACAAACCCTGCCCTGATCATGGTAACTAATTTTTTCAGTGTAGTGGCAAATAAATTTATGACAAAAACAAGAAGATTTGAAAGAAAAGCGGTAAGGCCGCCTTCAAAACTGTTTTTTAAGATATCGCCCCACTTTAATTTCAATTCTTCTATTATTTCTGACATACGTTCCTTAAAGCGTTTAAAAATATCTGACAAAGACTCATTTCCTCTTTCTTTGAATGTGGCATGAATTTCTATAAAAAGACCTTGTGTAAAATCGCGCAAAATAACACCTATTGCAGAATAGGCCGCCATTTTTGCAGCATCTTTGCCCCCGGTAACAAGAAGTTCACCAGAATATTTTTTTACTGTCGCAACAGCTATTTCTTTTTGTATATATTTTCTTGCTTTTCTGTCAGCTTCTAACGCAAGCTCCTCTTTGATTTCAAACTTTTCAGCTTTAGTTTTACCTGTCTTCTTATCATTTTTTTTAAGCCATTTTTTCATATCCATATCATTTTTTGACTGATTAATACTACCATCGGTCCATGCAAGATTTTTATCATTTGTCGCCATTTTTGCTCGTTCTTCCGGCGTTTTAAATAAATGATTCTTAGCATTTTTTTCGATTTCACTTGCGGGAACGATATGATCCAAATGGGCACGACCATTCTTTTCCAAAGGTTTTCCTGTATATGCATCTATAATATTCTCTTGACTTTTAAAGGCTTCTTTCCGCTTGGCAGGCAGGGGCTCGTCATAACCAACTGACTTGCGAATGTCCTGCCAATCCCGATTCTTATCGTTGTTTTTTACAAAATTATCATATTTTTTCTTATCCCCGTAAGTCGATGTTACACCCTTTTCAAAATTATGCATGGTAGTAACATTGCCACCATTTTTACATTCAATAAACATGCTAGCAAGACCAAATTGTCCGGTAATAGTATCAATTACCGTGTTTTTGCATAGATTTAATAGAGTTGCACTTTCATCAGCGGATAACAAATTTCTCAGAGATTCCATTTCAGACAATGCTTCTTCCAGTCTTTGATTGACCTCAATCTTTATTAGGTCTTTCTCTGATATTCTGTCTAATTCCTCGACATCTGAATCAAAATTGTCGTTCAAATAATTAATATCAGCCATTTCCATAAATAACTCCTTTTATTGCCTACTCCTTGCAAAATTAACTAATAACAAAACCATTGCCACCCAATATGAATGTTATTCTCTGAAAGGTGTACCCTACACAGACGACCAAGAGCATGAAGATTGGGATATCCACAATGTAACAAAGGTTGCATACAATTATTATATTCACGGTAATTTCACCTTATTAATATTGTCAAATTTTCTTCAATTAATTTTTCATAATCAAACTTTATTTCACCTGAAACATCATAGCTATATTTTGTCAATAGATAATCATTAATCTTATCCATTACATCTTCGGATATGGCTTTCCCATCAAGCAAATCGGTGAAATTATCAAGAAATTCGCGTTCCTGATTTGCAAGCAAAACCTGTTTTTCCTTTTTTTCCGCTATGCCTTTTCCCAATAACTCTATTCCTTCTTTACAAAAACATCTAAAAATAAAAATCTCCTTGTTCTTTTCAAGCATCAATCCTTTCTGCTTTTTCTTTTCAATGAATTGCCATAATTTAAGCGCCGTATACCTTTTATGCAATTCGTCAATTTGCCGATTAAGTTCATTTTCTATATTCTCGATTTTACCCGGAAGTTCTTCTTGCAAATGCTTTATTTCTTTTTTCAAACGATTGATTTCTGGCTGCCTTAATAGGGCGCCAATGCCCAAACCTACCAATGATCCAAGTCCTGCCATAATAACTGTTACAACTTTCCCCTGCATTTCCCTTTCTCCTTTATTTGCTTCTTGATAGAAGAGCTTCAAAATTATTATACCCACGATCTAGCTCGTCATTATATTCATCCCTTGTTTCATAGGATGGCAATATTTTGGCGCGAATGTAAATATCATTTTCTAATAAGTTTATATCCTCCATTATTAGCTGAGTATTTCCTTCAATGTTTTTCAAATCCTTATAATTTAAACAAAAAAATGTAATTAATTCACGTATTAAGGAAAGAACAGCAGGAATACTAACCTTAGGAATTCCTCCATGCTTAATCATTCCCCAAGTTGCAGAACCTGCTATATTCGTCATTAATGCTATTAGTTTTAATTGGGATTCGGCAATTCTTGAAAAATATTTCTCTTGTTTGCTATAAGAACTATTGATTCGCATTTGATTTTTATATATTTCATTTCTAATTTTTATATATAATTTTGCCAATACTATTGTCACCGTTGTAGCGCCAATATCTTGAGCTTTAATTGAAAATAATTCAGCATATGCCTCTTGGGGACTAAGCCCTGTTCCTTTTGCCGCCTCTTTTGACCATTCATCTAAATAATTTCCTACAGTTCCATCTTCTTTAGTAAAATCAAGAAATGAACTGAATGGAAGAACACCGCCATTTTTTGAAAAAGGATCCGCAATTAGATGCCTGATAGCCTGAATAATACCCTTGGGGATTCCATATTGTTTGCATAGTACAACAAATGGATTATCACCTTTTATTGAAAAGGGATCATGCCCACCATATAATCTATGCAAATAGGTAGCAAATGATTTGCCGCCTCTTGTAACATGATCTATATTATCCCCCGTATGATGCAATAGTTTACCTAAAAGCGTTTTTGGATGCTTTAGGGATGCATCTGTATGAATATCATCAAGAAGTTCTTTTAACTTTTCATTGTTTGAGATTGCTGACCCCGCAATCCCAAATATTACCATGGCTGCAATATCAGGTGGGGAAATATCATCATCAGAACGGGATAATATCGAATAATCTGCACTTGTTACTTTCTCAATTTCCGAAAAAATTTCATCGCTTCTTGATTTTAATGCTTCAAGCCTCAGGATGTCTGAATCTAGATCATCTATATTCATTCTCCAACCCCCATTGCATAAATAGCCATTAATGAAAAAACATTTTCGTCTTTTAATATAGAACTATCGAGTTCATTTTCATCAATTTCAATTGAAACAAGTTCAATATTATTAAAACTTATCTCTATGTTGTTTTCCTTTAGTCTTGATAGACTAAAATATTCACTTATTTTATTCACTGAAACAATTAATTTATTTGAATTCCGAAAATAGTCAAATATTTTCTTACTAATTTCTATTGTCATTTATAAAACTCCTTTCTCGATTTTTAATCATAAGATTATACATAGTCATCCTTTCCTTATTAACTACAAGTATACCCCCCCTCAACGACACCTAGTGTCGTAGTCGGAAAAAAATTGTGAAACAATCGGGAAAACCCATGGGGGCGTCCTCCCTTACTATTTCAGTCATACATCCCCCTCAGCCGCAGCCGCTCCGGCTTTTACGGCTCCTTTTTCGAGCTTTCCATTATGTCATAGCAATAATTCTTAATCCTGTCAACTAAAAACATAGCCCCTCCACCCCGACACCTGGCGTCGTGGTCGGAAAAAAATCGCAAAATAGAGGGGAAGATGCGGGGCGGCGTTGCGGGGGCGGCCGGCCTGACGATTTTACTCCGCAGCCTAAAGCGTTTTTCTGGCCTCTCGCCATGCCGCCTTTTTCCCTTGGCACCCTCACCGGGTGAGGGCGCTTTAGCTTGGCGTGCCATAGAGGGGGGTAGGCCAAGACCGCCGGATCTGAGCGGAAGCGAAGGGCGGCGGGCTGGGCCGAGGGGGGAGACTTCCCCCCATTTTATTATTTCATTCATACATTATCCTTAGCCGAGCCGCTTCGGCTTTTACCAGTTCTACCAGTTCCGGCGGGTTAAGGGCTTTTACCGTGCGGCCCTGGCCCAGGACCCAGCGGAGGACCTCGGGCATTTGGGTGGTAGTGAACTTGACGTAGACGGTGCCGTCTTCGTTTTGCCGGAGGGTCTGGGTGTCGTGCCACTGGTGTTCGGCGGCGTAGGTGCCGATCTCGTTTTCAAAGAGGAGTTCCACGGTGAAGGGGGTGCGGGAGGAGGCCCATACGCCCATCTGTTTGTCAAAGTAAAGGTGGGGGTCAAAATCTTTAGGGATAGTAAAGGGGGTGTTGGTTACCGAGGCTTTGCGAATACGGGAGCAGGAAAAAAGCCGGACTTCGTTCCGCCGGTGGCAGTGGCCGATGAAATACCAATTTCCCCGGTGGCAGACGGCGTGGTAGGGATCGGCCTGCCGTTTGGTGTGGACGGTATCCTGCAGGGAACGGTATTCAAAGGCCAGGGTTCTTTTGACTTTAAGGGCGGTAAAAACCGCCAGGAAGGAGGATGTTTCCAGGAAAACGGGGGGGTCGGGGATAAAGCTGAGGTGGGATGCCAATAACGAAGAATCCACGGAAATATTCTGGGGCAGGGATTGGACAATCTTTTTAAAAATGTCCCGCAAATTTCCTTCCAGGGGGGTCTGCCGGTATTGCGCCAGGAGGGGTTCAAAAAGGGCCAGGGAAAAGAGTTCCCCCTCGGTAAGCATGACGCTTTTGATAAAGAAATTTTGTTCGGTATAATAATAGCCCCGCCTGGTATAATCATATTCCAGGGGCGCCTGGTAGGTATCCCTGAGGAATTCCAGGTACCGCTGGATGGTGCGGGGGCTTACTTCCAGTTTTGGGGCAAGGGTTTCCGCATTGGGATAGGAGCCGGATCTAATGGCCTCGTCAATGAGGAGTATGCGGTAGGATTTTAGCTTTTCTTCCTTTGGCGGACCATCGGGCATCCTGAAACGCTCCTGATAGGGACATACTAACAATCTTTTGTAGTTTATTGCAAGCGGACGGGGTGTTCCCGGTAAACGGTTCCCAAGCCTTGCCGTGGACCCGCGCCATGGACTACAGTAAAAGTCATGGTCTATTTTGATGAAAAGTTTTAAGGATTCTGTGGTACTTATTACCGGGGGCGGCAGCGGTATCGGCCGTCTTATGGCTTTGGATTTTGCGGGACGGGGGGCCAGGGTGGTGATCTGGGATCTCAACCAGGAGGCCCTTGGGCGGGTAACGGAAGAGGCCCGGCGCGCCGGCCTGTCGATACGGCCCATGGTCTGCGATGTTTCAAGCCGGCAGGATGTTTACCGCCAGGCGGAGCTGCTTATCAAAGAGGCGGGGCCGCCGGATATTTTGATCAACAACGCCGGTGTTGTTTCCGGCAGGTCCATGCTGGAAATTCCCGATGCGCTGATCGAAAAAACCATGGCTGTTAATGTCCTTGCCCTGTTCTGGACCGCCAAGGCATTTTTGCCCGTCATGCTGGCCAGGAATTCCGGGCATATCGTGACCATTGCTTCCGCCGCGGGGCTTATCGGCGTGCGGGGGCTTGCGGATTACTGCGCCAGTAAATTTGCGGCCTTTGGTTTTAATGAATCGATCCGCATGGAGCTGCGGCGCCTTAAAAGCCGGGTGCGGACCACGGTGGTATGCCCCTTTTTTATTGACACCGGCATGTTCGACGGCGTTAAGACCCGGTTTCCCCTCCTCCTTCCCATGCTAAAGAGTTCCTACGCCGCTAAAAAAATCGTGCGGGCTGTGCTTAAAAATAAAGAATTCCTGGTGATGCCCCGGTTTGTGGGGGCTGTTTTTATACTGCGCCTTTTTCCGGTAAGGGTCCTTGACCTGTTTGCCGGTTTTTTTGGCATTAATCATGCCATGGACGAATTTTCAGGAAGGGCCGGCGGCAGGGCAGGGGGCGGAAACCGTGAGTAATATTACCGCCCTTGATATAGGGGACATCATTCGTAATGCCCGCGCCGCCCAGGTTTTATGGGCCGCGCTGCCCTATGGGGAGCGGGCGGGAAAACTCAGGAAGGCCCGGCGCCGACTCTGTACCCATATAGACGAGATTGTGGAAACCATACACCGGGAAAACGGTAAACTCCGCATCGACGCCCTGGCCGCGGAGGTCCTTCCGGCGATCATGGGGATTGACTACTACATCAGGCGGGGCCGTTCCTTCCTGAAGGGCCGGCGCCTGGCCGGGGCAAGCCCCCTGATGTTCAATAAGCGCTGCCGTCTGGAGTACCGGAGCTGGGGGGTGGTGGGGATCATCTCCCCCTGGAACTATCCCTTTGCCATTCCTTTTTCGGAAATAGTGATGGCCCTGTTGGCGGGGAATGCGGTGATCTTTAAGGCCGCCGGCGCCAGTACTGCGGTGGGCCGGATGCTGGCGGAACTCTTTGCCGCGGCGGAACTGCCGGCGGGGCTTTTTACCCAGGTAGAACTTCCCGGCGCCCAGGCGGGTCCCGCCTTCATCACCGGGGTGGACAAGCTCTTCTTTACCGGCTCCACTGCGGTGGGCCGGGAACTGATGGCCCTGGCCGCGCCCCGGCTGCTCCCCCTGGTGCTGGAACTCGGGGGGGCGGACGCCGCCATTGTCCGCGCCGATGCGGACCTGGACCGGGCGGCCGCGGGAATCCTCTGGGCGGGCTACTCCAATGCCGGCCAGTCCTGCGGGGGCGTCCAGCGGATCCTGGTTCACCGGGCTGTTTATACGGCCTTCTTGGAAAAATTGGGGGCCCTGGTTTCCGCCCTGCGGCCCGGCTGGGGGGAGGATGCGGGTTTGGGGCCCATGACTTCCCTGGAGCAAAAGGAAAGGACCGAAGCCCAGGTTGCCCGCTGCCTTGCCCTGGGGGCCAGGGTAGCGGCCCAAAGCCCGGACTATGATGC
Source organism: Treponema sp. (assembly GCA_031274285.1). Taxonomy (GTDB): domain Bacteria; phylum Spirochaetota; class Spirochaetia; order Treponematales; family Breznakiellaceae; genus JAISFT01. The sequence goes on from JAISQJ010000082.1 coordinate 6,900, forward strand.
GGGGGGCGCCGGGGCGGGGGGCAGCGGCGCGCTTAATCCCTTTGCGGACCGTTTTACCAGGGCGGTGCTGCTCTGTGACGTGAAGCCCGGCATGCCGGTGCTGGAGGAGGAGATCTTCGGCCCCGTGACCGCGGTGATCCCCGTGGAGGACGATGAGGAGGCCCTGCGTTTGGCCAACGATTCACCCTACGGCCTTACCGCTTCGGTGTGGTCCACCGATCGCCGGGCCGCCTCCCGTCTTGCCTCCCGTCTCAATGCCGGGGCGGTGATGCTGAACGATCACCTCATGTCCCACGGCCTGGCGGAAAGCCCCTGGGGAGGCTTTGGCGATTCGGGGCTGGGGAAAACCCACGGGGAGCCGGGCTTCCGGGAGATGCTTAACGTGAAGGTGATAGTGGACGATATACTCCCCGGCGTAAAACGGAACCTTTGGTGGCAGCCCTATTCGGAAGGGGTCTACCGGGGCATCCGCTCCATCGCCGCCTTCCTTGCGGGACCGGGCCTGGGGAGCCGCCTTAAAGCTATGCCCGGTGTGTTGAAGATCTTTTTCCGGTACTGGCAGCGGTAGCCCGCGGATTACACGCGGATTACCGCCTCAGGAGTTCTTAATTCGCGGGGCCCCGGTTTAGCCTTTCCAGCACGGGGACCAGGGGCCTAAGGCGGACAACCCGGCCGCCCCCCAGTTCGGGAAAGGCCCGGTACCGTTCCCCGTCATCGGAAAAGGGGGATTCCTTTTCCCCCGGAAAGGGGGCGTAGCGTTTCTGCGTCCAGTTGAGGGAAGGATCGGCGAGGGAAAGCCGGGGATTGGCGGGGTCGAAGTAGACGAAGGATTCATGAACCCCCCGCTCCGCCAGGGGGGCCTCGTCGGTGCATTGCAGGTAGCGGATAATGCCGGTGCCCAGGTCCACCGACTGGATAACCGCGGAGTGGGACATTTCCCCGTCGTAACCCCTGAACAGGATGATGTCCCCCGGCCGGAGGAGGCTTAGCTTATCGTCCACGGCAATGATCTGGGGACTCTTTGAGTTGTAGAAGGCGGTGCCCGCATAGCGGGAGGGGGTGTTGCCGTCCCGTACCCCCAGGGCGCGGCTAAGGCTGCGGCCCAGGTCCACGCCCCCGGCCTGGGCCAGATAGGAGAGGACATGCCAGACAAAACCGGAGCAGTCCATCCCCGCCAGGCCCACGCAGTAGAGGTAGTTGTACACATCGGTTTCCTCAATGCCCCGGCCGCTTGCCAGCACAAAGGGCCGGTGGGGCAGGCCCCGGTAGGCCCCCGCCTTCATCCGGGCTATGTCAAAGAGGTCCCGTGAACTGGTCCAGCTTTGGCCGGGTATATCGAAGATGATCACCTGCTCCCGGCCGTCCCCCAGGGTGCGGATATAGGCTTGAAAATCGGAAGAACTGATAATGGTCTCAATGGCCTGCCAAAGGAATTCCGGGTCCCCCTTGCCGCCCCCTAAAAATTCCCAGCCCTGGTCTACCAACTTGTCCCGCTCGTTGTTCTGGGCAAAGGGCATGCGGATGGTTATCACCTTGCCGTCCAGAATCCTGGTCCTAAAACAGAGCCGGTAGGCTTCCTCGATGATCCCCTCGGGCCCCGGTCCCCAGATCCGGGCGGGGTCCGCAAAGGCCGCCAGGCTTGCGGCCTCCGGGTCCTGGGAGCTGCCCGACCGGCCGGCCGGGCCCGCCCTGTCCTGGGCGCCAAGGCCGCCGTGGGGAAAGGCGAAGGCCAGGAAAAGAAAAAAGAAAACCATCCCGGCAGCGGGGGGCTTCATGCGCCGGGGACCTGCCCTGTCTGCTCCGGGACCGCCGGCCTTAAAAGGGCAGCCCTTTCCAGGGCGTCCCTTTCCAGGGTTTTGAAGTAGGCCGCCGTCCCCGCGTCCAGTTCCGCCGCCGCGGCCTCGTCGCAGATGACCGTAGCCTTGGGGTGGTTCTGGATGCAGGACAGGGGGCAGCGGTGGCTCACGGCCCCCTCCACCGCATCGCGCAGGGCCCGGGCCTTGTTACGGCCCGATGCGGCGATGAGCAGTTCCCCCGCGTCCATGACGGTCCCTACCCCCACGGTAAGGGCCGCCCTGGGTACCTGGTTCATATCCCCCCCAAAGAAACGGGCGTTGACGGCCCGGGTGTCTTCGGTGAGGGTCTTTACCCTGGTCCGGGAACTGAGGGAAGAAAAAGGCTCGTTAAAGGCGATGTGTCCGTCCTCCCCCATGCCCCCCAGAAACAGGTCGATGCCGCCGGCGGCCCTGATGGCCTCTTCGTAGGCTGCACATTCCCCTTCCGGGTCCCCGGTTTCCCCGTCCAGGATGTGGATATTCGCCCGGTCAATATCGACATGGCGGAAAAAATTTTCCTCCATGAACGTGTGGTAACTTTGAGGATGCCCCGCGGAAAGTCCCAGGTATTCATCCATGTTAAAGGTGATCACCGCCTTAAAGGAAAGCTTCCCCTCCCGGTGCAGGCGGATAAGTTCCCGGTAGATCCCCAGGGGGGTGGACCCGGTGGGGAGTCCCAGGACAAAGGGTTTTTTCCGGGACGATCCGGTGATCCTTTCCGCGATACGTTCAGCCCCCAGGAGGCTGAGTTCCTGATAATTCTTTACGATGATGAGACGCATATTCCTCCGTTACCCTTCCAATAGGGCCTTTTATTGTCTGTCCAGTCTACAGAAGGGTCCGTTTCTTGACGATTCCCCCGCAGAGGACCGCCAGCACCCGGAAATCCGAATCGATGATCGTGAGGTCCGCGTCGTAGCCGGGAATAATGGCCCCCTTCATCGAATAACGCATCACATGGGCCGGGTTATAACTGGCGGTCTTGAGGGCCTCTTCCAGGCTAAAACCGAAGTTGACCAGGTTCCGTACCCCCCGGATCATGGTGAGGGAGGAGCCGGCGATGACCCCGTCGGTTTTCCGGCGGAAAATTCCGTCTTGAAAAACCACTTCCTCCCCGTTGGCAAAGAGGGGGCCGGATTCCTGTTCCGCCGGTTTAAGGGCGTCGGTTATCAGGACGATTTTTTCCACCGGCTTGTCCCGGAGCAGCAGTTTTAGGAGATCCGGGTGTATATGGAAACCGTCGGCGATGATCTCGCAGGAAATTTCAGGGTGAATAAGCACCGCGCCCACGGCATTGGGGTTCCGGTGATCCATGCGGCTCATGGCGTTGAAAAGGTGGGTGGCGTGAAGGATTCCCGCCTGCATGCCCTCCACCATATTTTCATATTTGGCGTCCGTATGCCCCGCCTGGAGGATGATCCCCTTCTTCAGGCAGAAAAGGGCCAGTTCCCGCATGTCCTTTAGCTCCGGCGCCACGGTCATGTTAATGATCCGTCCCTGCGAGGCTTCCCAAAGCTTTTCCATGAAGGGGACATCCACGGCCATGATGCTTCCGGCCTTCATGACCCCCGGCCTCTCGGGGGAGAGGAAGGGGCCTTCCAGGTGGAGCCCCATGATCCGGGCGCCCTGTTCCCTGCCCATGGCCCCGCTGACCGCGGACACGGCCTTGAGCATGTCCTCCGGTTCCGAAGGGTAGAGGGTAGGGTTAAAGGCGGTAACGCCGTAATCCACCAGACGGCGGGACATCTCCAGAATAGCTTCGGTTCCGTCCGGCCCGTTTGCGTCATCGGTGCCAAATCCGCCAAAACCGTGGATGTGGGTGTCGATAAAGCCGGGGACGATAAAATTCCCCCCCGCATCAATGATCTCCGTATCCGGGGCAAAGTGCTTTTGGTTAAACCGCTTTTCGGAAAAGACATCGGCGATCTTCCCGTCTTCGATGAGCACCGCGCAATGCTCCATCAGGGTATAGCCGGTCATCACGGTGGCGTTATGGAGACAGATACCGTTCATACTACAATTATACGAATTAACGGGGGAAAGTGTTAGTTTTTTTTTCGAAGGGGTAAAAGCTCCGGGATCCGGGACCCCGGAAGGGCTCTACTTACCTTTTGAGAACGGATACTACCCGTTCAAGGACCTTTTTCCGGTCCAGGGGCTTCACAATGTAGCTTTTTGCCCCCATAAGGAGGGATTTTTTGACTACATCTTCCTTCCCCAGGGCGCTAACCATGATTACGCATGCGTTTTTGTCAAATTCCAGGATCTTTTCCAGGGCGGACACCCCATCCATGACCGGCATGGTTATATCCATGGTCACAAGATCGATATTGGGGTGCAATTCCTTATATTTCTCCACTCCCTGCGCTCCATCACCGGCGGTAGCCGCGACTTCAAACCCCTCGGAGGTGAAAATTTGACCAAGCTGCTTCGCAATAAACATGGAATCATCGACTACCAACACCCGGTACGTGCTGCCGTCCGATTTGACTCCCTCCGGCGGCTTCTCGTTGAGGTTAGGCATATTATCCTTTGCTGTCATGCGGTACGCTCCTCTTCTGCCTTATACTGTATGGGAAATACGGCCATTCGTCAAGTAAGGGGTCCCGATTTACCCCCACGGCGGCTTTCACTTTTCCCCCAAATAGACCTACATTCTTACCATGTATGTCCCCTTTATGTTAGCTCCTATGGCGGAAATTAGCCACCGGGCCCTGCGGGAACTTATCGCGGGCTTTGATTCCGGGGCCGGGGGCTCCGTCGAATACTTTACGGAGATGATCAGCGCCGGGGCCCTGTTGGGGGGCGGCCCCTTTGAAAAATGGTACCTGGACGCGGGCCCCTGCCCGGACCGGCTGGTGTACCAACTGGTGGGATCGGATCCGGGGCAGCTTGAAAGGGCGGCGGCCCTGCTGGACGGGCGGGACTGTCTGGGCATCGATCTCAACATGGGCTGCGCGGCCCCGGCGATCCGCCGCATAGGCGCGGGAATTGCCTGGATGGGGGATATTGATAAGGCCGCCGCTCTGGCGGGCCGGGTGCGGAAGGCCCTGCGCCGGAGGCGGTTCAGCGTCAAGCTGCGGCTGGGGGGTCCCGGGGACCGGGAGGGGGACTTTGAGTACCTGGTCCGCTTCTGCCGGGCCCTGGAGGCCCGGGGGGTGGAACTTATTACCCTGCACCCCCGCCTGGCCGGGGAGAAATTCAAGCGCCCGGCCCGCTGGGACTATGTGGAGGCCCTGCGGCGGGAACTGGGGATTCCTGTGGCGGGAAACGGGGACATTGACGATGCGGCGGAACTTTTGCGCCGGGCCGGGGGGGGAAAGGCCATGGTGGGCCGGGGGGCGGTGCGGCGGCCCTGGATCTTCGCGGAGGCCCGGCTGGCTGCGGGCGGGACAGAGGGCGCCTTAGCGGGGGGCGGTGAAGAAAGCCCGGCGGGGGCCGCGGCGGCCGGCGGCCTTGCGGGGGGCCCTAATCTGGAAGAAACGGGCCTCCGCTTCCTGGAACTCCTGGCCCAATACCAGCCCCCGGAGTTTCACCTGAGCCGGGCGCGGCGCTTCTTTAACTACTTTTGCGATAACCTGAAGTGGGGAACCTACGTGAAAAACCTGCTTAACCGGGAGGAGAGCCTTGGGGGAATAGCAAAGGCCTGGGCGGCCTACTTTAACGGACATCCGGAAGAACAGCGCCCCTATTCTTTCACGCTGCCCAAGTTGAGGCCCACCACGAAGTAACGCTGCATGAAGGGGTAGACCACCAGGATAGGCAGGGCGGCTATGACGGTCACCGCGGCCCGGATGCTCACCGGCGTTACCATGCCCACGGTACTCTGCATGGCCATGGCCCCCACATCGCCGGCGCCCCGGGCCTGGCTTTGGCTGGACTGGATGTACTCCATCAGCTTGTACTGCAGGGTATGGAGCTTTGGTTCCCCGGAATTGTAGATCAGGGTATCAAACCACGCGTTCCAGGATTCCACCGCCACAAAGAGGGCGATGGTGGCCAATACGGGCAGGCACAGGGGCAGGATAATACGGACAAAGATCCAAAAATCGCCGCAGCCGTCTATGCGGGCGGATTCGATAATACTTTCCGGCAGGGTCCGCATATAGGTGCGGATGACCACAAAGTTAAAGGCGTTGACAATGCCCGGCACCACGTACACCAGGAAGCTGTTGGTCAGGTGGAGGCTCCGCATAAGAAAATAATTGGGGATAAGCCCGGCGTTTACATACATGGCCAGGATCAGCACCAGGGTAAAGGGCTTGCGGAGGATAAATTTCCGGCGGGAAAGGGAAAAGGCGATCATGGAGGTAAAAAACACGTTAACCACGGTGTTGATCACCGTCCTGGCCACGGAAATAAAAAAGGCGTTATAAATGGTGCCGGTGGCAAAAACAATTTTATAATTTTGCAGTGAGAATTTCCGGGGCCAAAAAGTTATGCCCCCCCGCAGGGTGTCGGTGGCCTGGTTAAGGGAGACCGCAATGGTGTTCCAAAAGGGGTAGAGGGTACAGACCACAATCAGAATCATGACCACCGTGTTGAGGGAGTGAAAAATAGTGTTCTCAAGTTTTGATAAGGTCCGGTCGGTAATTTTCATATCAGGCGTTCCTCCCCCGTTTTCCGGGCAATCCAGTTCGCGATAAAGATAAGGGTTACGTTAACCACGTTTTTGAACATCCCCGCGGCGGTGGCCAGGGAGAAGTTGTTATGGCGGAACCCGAATTCCAGCACAAAAATATCAATGGTGTCCGACACATCCTGGATAAGGCCGTTCCGCAGAAGGTACTGCATTTCAAAACCGGCGTCTAAAATGCGGCCGATGCTCATGATCAAAAGGATGGTGATGGTGGGCTTTATCCCCGGCAGGGTGATATGCCACATCTTTTGGTAGCGGTTGCTGCCGTCAATTTCCGCGGCCTCGTAGAGGGTCGGATCGATGCCCACGATGGCCGCCAGATAGATGATCGTGTTCCAGCCCACCTCCTTCCACACGTAGGTGGCGCCGATGATCCCCCAAAAGTATTTGGGTATCCCCAGCCACAGGACCGGGGTGTCGATAAGGTGCAGGGACATGAGGACTTCGTTAATAGCCCCGCTGTCCACGGAGAGCATGTTTGACACCAGGCCCGTCACGATAACCCAGGAAAGGAAGTGGGGAAGGTAGGAGACGGTCTGGATAAACCGCTTGAACATGATTTTTCTTAATTCGTTCAGCAGCAGGGCAAAACAGATGGCCGTGATAAAGCCCAGGGACGTATTGATAAGGCTCATGGCGACGCTGTTGCGGATATCCCGCAGAAATACCTGATCCCGAAACAGAAAGATAAACCAGCGGAAACCCGCCCATTCCTGATTAAGAAAAGAACGGGCGGGTCTGAAATTCTGGAAGGCCATGGTCCAGCCCCAGAGGGGCACGTAGGAAAATAGAATAACGTAAAGGACCAGGGGCAGGGACATAAAAACAAGCTGCCGTTGGGAAACTAATTTCTGGAAAAAGCTTTTCTCCCGGTTTAACGGGAGTCCCGCATGTTCATTCGCTTTCATGTCCGCCCCTTTGGTTCTTAGTTACCGCTCCAGGCCTTGATCCGCTCGTTAAGCTGTTCCTGCATATAGGCTTCGTAGGCGCCGATGCCGTCCGCCCTCATCTGGTTCACGTATTCGGTCCAGAGGCTTTCAAACTGGGCAGGGGGGCTGGTGATTAACTGGGGCAGGTACTTCCGCATGGTCTGCTCGGCCTTGGCGTAGCCCATCTGGGCGTCCGAGCCGTCCGGGGGATTGGGCATGCTCCAGGTGGGGAACCACAGCGCGTTGGGGGCCGGGTTCTTGTCCATCAGTTCGTTGGAGCTGTTCACCCCGTAGGCGGCGAAAAGTTCCTTGTCCTCGGGCCGGAGCAGGGCTTCCCGCTCCGGGGGATACCAGGTAAGGTCCGTGGGAATCCCGTCTTTGAAGGAACCTTCCAGTTTGGGGAACACGTCCCGCATGAGGAGGTTGGTGTTGGCCACCTGCCACGCGTCGTTCTGCCAGTTGGCCCGCTGTTCCGCGGTCCTATAGGGCCTGCGGTTCGCGTCGTACTGCCAGTCTTCCCCCTCGATGCCCCAGGCGGTGGTGCGCTGGAATTCCTCGTCCATGTAGCCGTTGATGAAGCGCATGATCCGGGCCGGGTCTTTGGCCTTGACGCTGATGCCGCCGCCCCGTCCCAAGTTGGGGATGGGCAGATTCCGGTACCGGGGTTTGATGTCCCGGTCAAAGACGATGGGCAGGCCCGCGAAGGTCCGGTTATAGCGCCCCGAATCCCGCAGCGCGTAGTCCGCCTGGTTAAACTGCCAGTACTGGTCGTGCATGCCCAGCACCCGGCCGGAGGAGAGCTTGGCCAGGTACTGATCGTAGTTGTCCACAAAGGCGGACCGGTCGATGTAACCCTGGGCGTTAAGCTCGTTGAGTTTTTTGAACCAGCGTTTGGACAGATCCTGGGTAAAGAAGTTTTCGTACTTGTGGGTCACGGGGTCCACCGTACCGTTCCCCTCGTTGGGGTAACCGGCCAGGAAGTTGGGGGGATTCCACAGGGCGAAGGCGTGCCAGTCGTAGGTAAGGATGGTAAAGGGGATGGTAGTGGCCCCGTCAATCGTCGGGTACTTCTTAGCGTAGTTGATGAGGAGATCGAAATACTCATCCATGGTGGTGATCTTGGGGTAGCCCGCGTCTTTAAGGACCTCTTTCTGGACCCAGAGGGCGGAATCGTTGTAGTCGGGCTGCCAATACTGGCCGTGGATGACGCCGTAGTTGATCAGGTAGTAGATATGGCCGTCGGACCATCGGGCCTTTTCCCAGGCGCCGCCGTCCTTGTAGTGCCAGGCCACGTTGGGGGCCTCTTTTTCAATAAGGTCCTCCAGGGGGATAAGGGCCCCCGCTTCGATAAAGGCGGTCTCATTTATCTCGATGATATCGGGATAATCGCCGGACGCGATCATGACGCCCCGTTTCTGATTCCGGTCCCCCACCAGGATGTCCCATTTGATGGTGACGTTGAATTTTTCCTTGAGCAGCCGGTAGAACTTGTTGTCCGCCGGAGGCTGCTGGCGCTGGGCCTGGGTGAATACCGAAATCTCTATCGGGTAATTGGGGTCGGTAGAGACCGCTCCCCGGTCCCGGTTACAGGCGACAAAGGCCGAAACGGTAAGGCAGAGGAGCAACGCCGCGGTAATAGCTTTCCTCATCATAATATTTTCCCTCCATACGATAATTTTTGGCCGCCCTAAGGATCTTAGGGTAAAGCCTTGGACGAGTTTAATACGGATATTGACCGGAAGGTATCAGGGATTTTCCCTAATGGTAGACCAAAACCAGGGTGGTGATATCATCGGACTGCTCCGCCCCGTTTACAAATTCAGCAAGACCGGCCCGGAAGGCCTGATCGAACTCCCTGATGGGCAGATCCCGGCAGCGGTTGGCCGCTTCCAGAAGCCGTTCGTTACCGAACTGTTCCCCCTGGGGGTTTTCCGCCTCGTTTACCCCGTCGGTGTAGAGGTAGAGCCTATCCCCCCCGGACAGGGTAATCTCCGAAGAGCTGTAGGGAAAATCCTCCTCTACGCCCATGGGCAGGCCCCGTTTCAGTTCCAGAAATTCATAGTCCCCGCCGGATCGGGAGATAAGGGGGCGGTTATGCCCCGCGTTGGCGTAGCTGAGCAGGCCG
>JAISQJ010000131.1 GCA_031274285.1 Treponema sp.
ATGAAGCAAAATCGTCCTAAATATCTCATATTCTTTGGGTTTTCTCGGTTTTTCTGTGTGGTCCGTGAGGTCCGTGGTTTGACTTCATTAAGCCAATTGTCAACGATACGGTACACTAGCAGCCTTTATTGGGCTAAATGGGGGGTGAACTCTCCCTGTAAGGCCGCGGCCAGGGCCCGGAAGCTCTTTTCGCTGTACTCCCAGGCGGCCAGGCCGGCGGCCTTTTCCGGCAGCCCGTCAAGGTCGTAGGGGTTCCGCAGGGCGATGACCAGCAGGGGAACGGGGAGTTCCGCCAGGGCCCGGGCCAGGTCCAACTGGGCGCGGTTCAAATGGGCGTTGTAGGCGCCCAGAACCAGGACGCTGTGCCCCGCGGCCCGGGCCTTGAGGGCCGCTATTTCTTCCGCACCGGGGCTGATGGAACATTCTGCGCCGCCGCCTCCAAAACGCCGGGCAAACCAGGAGGCAAAACTCAGGCTGCTGTCGGGCTTGGCGGAGGCGATGGTGGAACGGTAGGCCAGGGGGCCGGTGAAAAAGGGCTTTCCCCCCAGGGGGGGAATGGCGCCCCGCAGCAGGGTGACGGTGTCCCGGGTGAGACGGTCGTTTATGGCAGCGGCGTCCCCGATCCCTTCCCCCGGCTCCCGACCGAAACCGGCATACCGTTCTTTGTAGTCAAGAATTTTTTTTACCGACCTGTCAAATTCCTCCGGATCGTAACGGCCTTCCCGGTAGGCGGCGTTTACCGCTTCCAGGCTGGCTTCCATCTGCCGGCTTTCGTGGCAGACGTACACCAGATCCACCCCCGCGGACAAGGCCATGGCGCAGCCCGCGGGGATGCCGTAATAATCGCCGATAGCTTTCATCTCCATGCCGTCGCTCAAAACCAGGCCGGAAAAGCCCAGGCGCTCCTTTAGGAGGCCGGTGATGATGGTCCGGGACATGGTGGCGGGAAGCCGCTGTTCCTCCAGGCGGGGAAACAGAATGTGAGTGGTCATAATGGCGGGAATCCCCGCGGCAATGGCCTTCTTAAAGGGGATAAGCTCGCAGGCTTCCAGGGCTTCCGGACTTTTGTCCACCAGGGGCAAGGCCAGATGGGAATCCACCGCCGTATCCCCGTGGCCGGGAAAATGCTTACCGCAGCAGAGGAGCCCCGCCTCCGCATAGGCGGCGATTACTTCCAGGGCCAGATTTCCGGCCTCTTCGGCATCGCCCCCTAGACTGCGGACCCCGATCACCGGGTTGCCGGGGTTTGAATTGACATCCAGCACCGGCGCCAGATTAAGGTTGACCCCGATCCGCTCCAGTTCGGCGGCGGTGATACGGGCCGCCTGGCGCAGCGCCTGGGCGCTGTTCGGGGCCGCGGCCAGGGCCATGGCGCCGGGAACGTTTACCATGTCCGCGGGGAGCCGGGTTACCACGCCGCCCTCCTGATCCAGGGCGATAAAGGGGGGATACCCCGTTTCCCCCTCGATCAGGTTCCGGATTTCATCGGTAAGCCGCCGTCCCTGGGCGGCGCTTTCCAGGTTTTCCCGAAACAGAATAACGTTCCCCACCCGGTACTTTTTAACCAGGCGCCGGAGTTCCGCCGAAGGGACGGTCCCCGTAAAGCCCAGGGCGAAACGCTGTCCCGCCTTTTGAATTGGAGTCATGCTTTCCTCTTTTTGAACCGGGGCCATACTATCCCTTAACCGAGCCCACGGTAAGGCCGGCAATGAAAAAGCGCTGCAGCAGGGGATAGAGGACGATGATGGGCAGGGTGGAAACCATGATCACCGCCGCCTTAATGGCGATGCCGATGCTGGTCCTATCCGCCGCGCCGGAGCCCTCCCCCACGGTCATGGTACCGTTGACGATATTCCGCAGAAAGAGCATCACCGGATATTGGCTGCTCTTTAGATAAATCAGGGCGTTAAACCAGTCGTTCCAAAAAAACACCGCATAGTAAAGGCCGATGGTTGCCAGGGCCGCCGTGGACAGGGGCAGCACAATGCGGAACAAAATGCGGTAGTAGCCCAGGCCGTCGATCAGGGCGGCCTCCTCAATTTCCTTGGGGACCCCCTTAAAAAAACTAATCAGGATAATCAGGTTGAAGGGACTGACGGCAAAGGGCAGCAGGATCGCCAGGGGGGTATTGGTAATGCCCAAGCTGGAAATAAGCAGGTAGGTGGGGATAAGTCCCCCGGAAAAAAACATGGAGAATACCACCAGCTTCATGAAAAAACCGTTGCCCCGCAAAAAAGGTTTGGACAGGGGATACCCGAAAAGGGCGGTCATGGCCAGGGCGATAAGGGTGCCGCCGGAGGTATAAAAAAGCGTATTTCTGTAGGCCAGGAAAAAGTTCGGATACCCTAAAATCTGCCGGTAGGCCATGGTATTAAAGCCCCTGGGCCACAGACTCACCCGGTTATTGATAATATCCTGAACCGAAGAGAAGGACAGGGCAAACATGTAAATAAAGGGAACAATGCAGACCAGGAGCACCCAGCTCATAATCAGGATCACCACCACATCGAAAAAAGTAATTTTTTTTAACCGTGAACGCCGCAAAAGAAAAGCCATGGCTATCCCGCCTAATAAATAGATTCCCCGGTGGCCCGGCGGCTGACAAAATTCGCCGACGACACCAGAATAAGGCCGATAATGCCGCTGAAAAGACCGATGGCGGTGGCATAAGAATAATTCGGCGTCCCCCCAGCCAGGCCGGTACGGTACACCAGGGTATCCAGAATATCGCTGACATGGGAATTGGCCGGGGTATAGAGGAGCAGCACCTTTTCAAATCCCAGGGTAAGCATGCGCCCCACCTGGAGGATCAGCATCACCATGATGGTAGGCATGATCGAAGGAATGGTGACGTACCATATCTTTTTTATCCGCCCCGCGCCGTCGATTTCGGCGGCCTCGAATAAATCACTGTTAATGTTGGTAATGGCCGCCAGGTAAATAATGGCCGTCCAGCCGGTAAACTGCCAACTGTCGGTTAATACATAGATGGGGCGGAACCACTGGGGCAGGTTCACAAAATAAATGGGCTCTATGCGGAAAACCGTTATCAGGAACCTGTTCAAAAGGCCGCTGGAGGGGGAAACGATCTCCCCCAGGATGGCGATCACCACCACCGTGGAGATAAAGCGGGGCATATAGGAAATAGTCTGGACGACCTTTTTGAAGTACTTTGACCGGGCCTCGTTCAGGATAATGGCGAAAAAAATAGGCAGAGGAAAATTAACCACAATATTCCACAGCGAGGTGACCAGGGTATTGCGGAAGGCCCGCCAGAAAGATTCATCCCTGAGGAACCGGGCGAAGTATTGAAACCCCACCCATTCGGTCCCCCAGGGACCCATGCCGGGACGGTAACGCCTGAAGGCGAGGATGTTCCCGAACATGGGCAGATACTTAAAAATGATAAAATAGGCCGCCGGTAAAACAAACATGGAATACAGGGCCAGGTACTTACGGATATGAACCGCCAGACCTTCCCGGCCCTTTTCACTTTTCAGTTGCTTTACCATAGCGTCAGTGCTTTGCCTGTCAGCGATTGCTGTCAGCGATTGCTGTCAGCGATTGCTGTTGTACAGGGCAAGGTACTCGTCAAGTCCCTTCTGCCGCATCTCCGCCACATAGGCGGCCCAATCCGTATCAAGGCTCTTCTTCCCCGTGAGGAAGGCGTCGTCCCACACGATAAACGTGTCGTACAGGGGCCCCATCAGGGATGTGGCCTTTTCCGCGGTAAGGTCGTCAAATTTGGGAGTGGGGGGAATAAGCTGGATAGCGTTATCCATGGCCGCCACACGGGCATTGATGGCCGCATAGTTTTCATCGTACTTGATCATCTCCCGGGCGTTTACCCAGACAAGCTGGGTCGTATCGGAACCGGCGCCGAATTGAAGCTGCATGGCCTTGTAGATGCCGTCCGGGGAATTAACGACGCTGTCGATGAATTTGATGTTGTTCCCCTGGCGGGTAAAGGTGGTTCCCTCCACACCGAGGCACCAGAGTTCCGCCCCACGGGTGCTGAAGAACATTTCGTCCACCACCCGGACGATCCGTTCAAAGTTGGGACTCCGCGCGGTCTTGGCGGGGAAAAGAATACCGTCGCCGGTCTTGTTTTTCTGCTGATGATGGGCCCCCGCGGGTCCGGCCAGGGGCGGGTACATGTTCAGCTTAAAGCCGGGGATGGTGGAAGCCGCGGCCACGCCGCCGATCTGATCGTAGTACGCGTAGGTGGCAATCGAAGCGCCGGTGGCCATCTTCCGGGTCCATACGTCGCCGGGAATAGGCTCCACCGTTTCGGGGTCCAGGAGGCCTTCGGCGTACATCTTGTGCCAGAACCGCATATACTCCCGGTACTGGCTGCTCACGACCCCGGCAAAATATTCATTTTTCGCATAATCCCAGCTCAAGAGCCGGCTGCCCCCGGCGCCGTTCATGTGGACGCTGATCCCCCAGGCGGGCTGGGTCATACGGTAGTGGACACGGGGGCCCACCAGCATGGTCACCGGATACGAGGCGGGATTCTCCGCCTTGTAAGCCTTGGCAAGGGTGTAGAGATCGTCGTAGGTCCTGGGCGCCGGTACGTTGTACCGGGTAAGGAGATCTTCCCGCAGGATAAGGCCGCCGTCATAGAAGGGCTTATCGTAGAGGGAGGGGAGGCTGTAGCGTTTACCGTCCTTGAGTTTAAGCAGGTCCACATCGGCCTGGATCCCGAATTCCGCCACCCGGGCGTTAAAATTCGGCGTCCAGGAGGCGTAATCGCTGATAGGCACAATGGTGCCGTTGGCGGCCAGGGAGGCGTTTTCTCCAGTAATACTCTGGTGGAGGATCACATCCGGGGCGTTGCCGCTGTTAAGGGCCACGGAAACCTTGGTGGGATAATCGGCGACAGGGATGATCTCCCAATTAATCTTTACGTTGAACAGTTCCTGGGCGGTCCTTACCGTGAGCCAATCGTTCCTGAACGGCAGGGTCGCGTTGTCCACATAGTACATGGAAAACTCCAGCGGCTGATTCCCGCCGGAGGCGGCCTCCGGCTTTTGCCGCGAGCAGGAGCCAAGCACGGCGAGGCAGCATAAAACCAGAAAAACCCTTTGCATTTTCATAGATTCTCCTTAAAATTGAACTAAATTTTCACTATTTTTATCATAAAACATAAAATACGCCATGTCAAGAAAACCCCCGTTTCCGACGGTCTCCGACGGTTTCCGACAGCGGGCCGCTCCCTTTGCGGGTTTTGCGGCTTAAAAACTGTCTTTCACCAGCTTCATGCTGTAGGGGCTTACGGCGAAACATTCGGCCCTTTCCTTATGGATAAGGACGCCCCGGCTCCGGGAAAGGGCGTCGTAGTAATCCCGGTACTTAAACCAGGGAGAATTATTGGTAAGCCACAGTTTTTGTATGTGCTCAAACCAAAGATCGTAACCGGCGCTTACATCAATAAAAATATAGGGCACAAATCCGTGGGAATCCTCCCAATTCTCGGCGTAGTAGGGCCCCTCCGCCCAATGGGGCGGACTCTCGCGCTCGAAGTCCCGGAGGGCCGCGTAGAAAACCGCGTCCTCCACCGCCCTGGAGGTGACGCTGTGATCCTTATGCAGGCTGTTTTGCCAGTGGGTTAAGATAACATCGGGTTTTTCCGCACGGATAACATCGCAGAGCCGGCGCCGCAGTTCTTCATTATCGGGGGCTTCGCCGTCCGGGTATCCCAGGCAGATAAAATTACCCCCCAGGGCTCCGATAAATTCCTCCGCGCATTTTTTGTTATACGCCGCAAATTCCGCGGTATCCCTTCCGGGGGGCGCGCCCCGCTCCCCTGCGGTCACCGCAACGGTGGTAACCGCATCCCCCAGCAGGCTGTGGACCGCCAGGGTTTTTCCGCAGGTAAGCTCCGCATCGCCGATGTGGGCGCCCACTGCCATAATGTGTTTTTTCTTTCTGTCCATAGTATTCCTCCTTAACCTTTTACCGATCCGATCATGATACCCTTTACAAAATACCGCTGGAGAAAGGGATACACCAGGATTATGGGGACCACCACAATTATCATGGCCGCAGGCCTTAGGGTTTCCCCCACAATCGCCGACTGCTTAACTGCCAGGGCCCCTACGCCGGTCTGGGCAAGCTGGGCCGCGGCTTCCGTTTGATTGATAAGATTTATGAGCACAAAGCTTAGGGTTTTAAGGGATTTGCTGGTCACAAAAAAAGCCGCATCGCTCCATGCGTTCCAATGGTACACCCCGATGAACAGGGCCATGGTGGCTAAAAGGGGGGCGGACACGGGGAGTATGATTCTAAAAAAGATTGACAGGTATCCCGCGCCGTCTAATTTGGCCGCCTCTTCCAGGGAATCCGGAATTTCCCGGAAAAAAGAAATCATGATTATGGTGTAAAAGGCGTTCAGGAGTCCGGGGAAAATATATACCAGGAATTTATTCATAAGCCCCAGAAATTTTAAGGTCATGTAATAGGGGATAAGGCCGCCTGAAAAATACATGGTAATGATCAGGGCCACCATATAAAAACGCCTAAAGTACAAATTCCGGTGCGAAAGGCTGTAGGCAAAGAGGCCGGTAAAGATCAGGGTGCATAGGGTCCCGATCAGGGTCCGCGACACCGTAACCACGGCGGCGGTATAGATATAATCTATCCGCAGTACCGCCTTGTAATTCTCCAGGGAAAAGACCCGGGGCCACAGGTATATGCCCCCCCGCAGCGCGTCTTTACCGTCGTTCAGGGAGATGATGACGGCATAGTAAAACGGGTAGGCCGTCAGTACAAGGACCAAAATACACACGGCCATCACGACGGCGTCTATGATCCTGTCTTCCAGGGTGTTTTTCATTTAATAAATACCCTCGCCGGTAAATTTCTTTGCCCCCCGGTTTGCCATAAACACCAGGGTAACCGATATAAGACTCTGGAATAATCCCACGGCGGTGGCAAAGGAATACCGCTGATTCAGGATCCCCGTTTGGTAGGCATAATAGCCTATGACCATGGATTTTTGATAATTAACGCTGTTGCCCATAAGAAAGGTCTGCTCGAAATTGGATCCTCCCATGCCCCCTGAAAACAGGCCCCCCAGGGCAAGGACCAGCAGCACCACGGTGGTTCCCCGGATCCCCGGCAGGGTTATGTGCCGCATGCATTGCAGCCTTCCCGCGCCGTCGATCTTGGCCGCATCGTAAAGGGCCGGATCGATGCCGGCTATGGCGGCCAGGAATATGATGGACCACCAGCCCAATTCCTTCCACACATCGGTAATGACCGCCAGGGCCCAATAAGTATCCTGGCTGGCGAGAAAATTGACAGGTCCGGTAATCAGGCCCAGGTCCGTAAGGAGCCGGTTAACCAAACCGTTTTGGGTATTCAGAAAGGTAAAGGCCAGGCCGTAGACCACCACCCAGGAAATAAAATGGGGCAGATAACTTACGGTCTGCACTATCCGCTTAAATTTGCCGTAGCGCAGTTCATTAAGGGCCAGGGCGAAGATGATGGGGGCGGGAAAGGAAAACAAAAGCTTTAGGACGCTGATCCCCAGGGTATTCCGCATGACCCTGCCGAACCAGGGATCCTTAAAGAAGGCGATAAAATGTTTTAGGCCGTAATTCGCCGTCCAGGGGCTGGTAAAGAACCCCCTGAACCCCGTGACGCTGCGGTAATCTTTGAAGGCGATGATAAGCCCCGACATGGGAATGTAGGCAAAGATCAGGAGGAAGACCATCCCCAGGAGGGCAAAAATTTGGAGGGAAAACTGGGCTTTTAAGCCCCGGATCAGGGTCTTTTTCCCCTTAACGGCTGCCATAACTACTCCCCTTCGGGGAGGGCGGAAACCGGCTCCGGTTCCCGCCCCTTCCTATTTATCGCGCGTTGGCCTTGGCCCGGTCGTACTTGGCCTGGGCAAAGGCCAGGTAGGAATCCAGGTCCAGGGATTCAAGTTCCGCATAAAAAGAATTAAAGGCGGATTCAAATTCCCGGTCGTTCCGCGCCGAAATGATGATGTTGCGGTTGTTGTTGTAAAAGGTGGCGATGGAGGTTTTCGTTTCATTCTCCGGGGTTTCCGGCAGGGGAACAGTTTTGCCCAGCAGGGGATCGCCGGTCCAGTATTTCTTAAAATCGTACATAAGCTGGGTAACCTGGGAGAATTTCGGATCCGCGGGAACCAGGGCCTTTTGGACCTCGGTCATAAAGGTGGCGCCGAAGTACCATACATTGTCCCCCCTGGTTTTCCAGTCGATAGCGGTGTTGATGATGGGGAGGCCGGAGGCATTGAGGGTATAGTCAAGGCCTTCCACGCCCCATTGGGTAAGACGGTCGCCCTGGGGACTGAACATGAATTCCATGAGCCTGATAAGCCGTCCGGGGTTCTTGCAGGCGGTGGTTATGTAGAGTCCCGCGAAACCGGGATTGGCGTCCACCGGGGCATAACGGATGGCCCCCTGGTAAGTCAGGGGTTTATTCAGGGCCGTGTAATAGTTACCGCTGCCGGAAGCCGCAAGCTCCGAATTAAAAAGGTCCACATCGTAAATCTGGGCCGCGGTGGCAAAAACCTTACCCGCCAGGATGGCCTGTTTCTGTTGCTCAAAATTGTAGGTAAGGCCCTCCACGCTCATAAGCCCTTCCCGGACCAGCTTGTTCTTAAAGGCAAAGTATTCCCGGGCCTTCTCCTTGTCCCTGATGATAAGGCTTAATCTGCCGTTGGGACCAACCTTAAAATCGGAGAACCGGAAATCCAGGCCCATCCAGCTCATGATCGCCTCGGAATTAACATTCGGCTCCAGGTAGGGGGTATAATCAGGGTACCGCTGCTTGCAGAGTTTCAGGACATTGTAAAAATCGTCAAGACTTTCGATCCTGGGATTCCCCAGGGCCGCCATAATATCGCTGCGGAACATCAGATCCGCCTCGCCGTAGGAAACAGGCTGGGCGGGATCCGCCCAGTAGGCGGCGTTGCGGAAATGGGTGTAGAGGGTGTAATAATTTCCATCGTCCTTGGTGGCCCCCGCAATGGCGCTGGGATCGATAAGCTGGGCAAATTCCGGGCAATACTGGGCAATCAGTTTATTCCAGGGCTGGGAAATGGCCGGGTCTTCGTATTTGTACTTATTGGCGAATACAAAGATCGCATCGGGATACTCGCCGGAGGCGATAATGGTATTCAGGTGATTCGCATCCTGCCGTTTGGTAACCTCAAAACTAACGCCCGTAAGTTCGGTAACTTTTTGGGAAACATGATCGTTGCCCCATACGTCCATCGGCGCCCAGGCTATGTCAAGAAAGAGACTGTAACGGACCGGAGAGGTGTCCTGCCGCCATGAGAGCTCAGGAGAATCCCAGCTTAGATTGGCGATTGGGCGCTGGGTAGCTGCCGGAAGCGCCGGGCCGGAAGACGGTTGTTCCGCCTCCTTTTTTCCACCCCCGTAGCATACCAGCGGTAAAACCAGTAATGCCAGGGTCCACGCATTTCTCATAAATGCCTTCATAATTTCCTCCTCAAAAATTTTAGATAAGATACCTTATCTATTTATGATCTTTTTCATCATCGCATAACTGCGATAGACCTTCATGCCCC
This sequence comes from Treponema sp., assembly GCA_031274285.1. Classification (GTDB taxonomy): domain Bacteria; phylum Spirochaetota; class Spirochaetia; order Treponematales; family Breznakiellaceae; genus JAISFT01. The sequence continues at coordinate 9,569 of JAISQJ010000131.1, forward strand.
AGGAACCGTAGATATCCAGGTTTCTTCCGCTGGTCCAGAGAAAATAGGTGTAGAAAACCCGGTCCGCCGCCATGTTCTCCATCATTTCATGGAACAATACGCTCCCCAGCCCGATTCCCTGAAGGGAAGGATTAACGCCGAAGGGACCGAAACGCTCGGCGGTTCCGTCCAGGCCCCGCAAAACAAAACCATCCGTTTCACCTGAGCCGTTCTGGGCCAGGATAAGGGTTTTTTCGGCCCGGCCCGCCAAAATTACGGCCCGGACATCGGGGAGCCACCAGGAAAAATGCTTCGCCATAAAGGCAAAAAAACTTAAGGAGTCCCGGGCCTCGTAAAGCTTAAAGGTGTATCCGGCCTTTTGCAGGGCCCTTTTCTTTTCGAGATACCGGGGCGGCGTTTGGTAATGGCGGAGATTCATCTCCATGGAGCAGCATTCCCCGGAAATTTCGTAGCCCCGGTCCCCAAGGAATTTGACTCCCGCGGCGTAGGCTTCCTTATCCACGCCGGGGCAAAAATAATTCGGGGTATAGGGCCCCACATCGATTCTTGTTACCCCCTGAGCCCCAAGGGTCTCCTCTATGGCCCCCAGGAGGGCCCCTCCCGCGCCCCGGCCGCGCAGGGAAGGCCTGACCCCCATAGCGGCAATCCAGCCCTGCTCCGGCTGGAGACCGGATACTTCGTCGGGAACCCGCCGCTTTACCCCGTAGACAAAGCCGGCAAGCTCCCCCCGGTCTACGGCAAAGAGGTAGTTGTCCGGATCGAAATTCGCATCATAGATGATCCGGCGGTAGAAATTATCGCTGTTCACCGGATCCCGGCTTAGACATTCGTTCCAAATCTCCCAGGCCGCGGGAATACAGGCGGCGCTAAAGGGACGGATTTCCATACACGATCCTCCTTTTAGGGGGCTTCACCCGGTACTTCCGCCGGGGTGGTCCTTAGAAAATGGGTGGCGGCCATGGTTTCTTCCAGGGCCTGAATCGAACGGTCCAGGTCCTTGGAAACCAGCAGGGCGTAGATCATGTCGATCACCGCCAGTTGGCTGATCCGGGAAACCGTGGCCGCGGGCCGGTAGACCCTTTCCAGGGAGGGTACCGGCAGGGCCAGGTCCGCGGAGGCCCGAAGGGTATTCGCGGTCTCCATGGTTAAGACGATGATGGCGGCCCCCTTCCCGGCGGCCAGGCGGGCGCAGTTCACCATCTCCGCGGTTTCCCCCGAATAGGAGATGATGAAGGCCGCATCCCCGGGCTCCAGGTTGCAGGCCGCGGTTATCTGGAGATGGCTGTCCGCGGCGTAGGCGCAGGGAAGGCCGATGCGGACAAGCTTTTGGTAGAGGTCCTGGGCCGCCAGGCCCGAAGCCCCTATGCCGAAGATGCCGGTAAGCCGGGCCTCCCTGATGGTATCCGCGGCCTGGTTCAGCAGATGGACATCGCAGAGGCTTTCCAGCCGGTCCATGTCCCGGTGTATGCCCCCGATTATCCCCTTAACCACCAGGGCGCTGTCCATGTCGGATTCCAGCTCAAAATCCGGCAGGAACCGTTCATCGGATATGCGGAACACGTCCTGGGAAAGGCGGATCTTAAAATTGGAAAAACCCTCCGCCCCGATCCGGCGGCAGAAACGCACTATCGCCGCCTGGCTTACCCCGCTCTGCCGGGCCAGCTCCGCGATGTTGTAGTGCAGGGCCTTCCGGGGTTCGGCCAGCACGTAAGCGGCGATCCGGCGTTCGGCCGCGGGGAATTCCGGCAGATACTGGCGGATGGCAAAGAGGAGGCTTTCCATGGGGCTAGTCCAGGCTTTCCACAATGGCGCTGATATGACCATCCGCGCCTTCAAGAAGTTCGCGGGCCCGCTCCCGGCCCACCCCGGCAAGGACCATCACCATGGCGGTTTTGGGCTCCTTGACGCTCCCCTCCGCGGAAGCCTCCAGGGCCTCCCGGGCCCGTTCCTCCGTACAGCCGGTGATTTCCCTGACAAGCCTGATGGAACGGAGGATCAGCTTGTGGTTCACCGGCCGCAGGTCCACCATGAGATTCTTGTAGACTTTCCCCAGCCGGATCATGGAGGCGGTGGAGATCATGTTGAGGATCAGCTTCTGGGCGGTGCCGCTCTTCATCCTGGTGGAACCGGTCACCACCTCGGGGCCCACATCAACGTAGAGGGGATGCCGGACCCGTTCAAAGGTTTTGGAATTGGCGTTGCAGCTTATGGCGCCGGTAACCGCGCCCAGAGATTTTGCGTAGTCCAGGGCTCCCAGCACATAAGGGGCCGATCCCGACGCGGTAATGCCCACCAGCACATCGGCGGCGCTGAAGCCCGCGGCCTGTAATTCCGCCACCCCGTCACCGGCCCGGTCTTCCGCGGATTCCACCGAGGTGGTAAGGGCCGCCTGACCCCCGGCGATAAGGCCCCGGACCATGCCGGGCTCCACCCCGTAGGTGGGGGGACATTCGGACGCGTCCAGAACTCCCAGGCGGCCGGAGGTTCCCGCGCCGATGTAAAAGAGCCGCCCCCCTTTTTTAAATGAGGCCACCACATCGTCCACCAGGGCGGCCACTTCCGGGAGGATCTTTTCTACCGCCAGGGGGACCTTTTTATCTTCGGTATTGATGATCCGTACAATTTCCAGAGAAGTTTTGGAATCGATGCCGGCGGAGGCTTCGTTCCGCTGTTCGGTGGTGTACTGTTCCAACTGGTCTGCCTGGGCGTTTTGTCCACGGTCGGTAGGGGCCATGATATTCCTTCTGAAAAATTATTTCACTATTTTTATATAATACAAAAAAATGCCCTTGTCAAGAAATTTTTTTTCATTTTTGGTTGACAGTTCGGCGGTTTGGGTTTATCTTTTGATTAAAAGGAAGGGTTATGGGGGTTTTAAACGGCATCGACCGCCTGCTTACCGAGGATTTCGGCCTCAAGGGGAAGCGGCTGGGCCTTATCACCGGCCCCACGGGGCTTTCGGCGGGGCTGGTTTCCAGTATTGACATTCTGCGGGAACGGTTTAAGCTCTGCGCCCTCTTTGCCCCGGAACACGGGGTCCGGGGGGATCTGGAAGCCGGCGGCGCGGCGGCTCCCTATCAGGACCCCCGGACCGGCCTTACCGTGTACAGTCTCTACGACGGCAGGGGCGGCCGCCCTACCCCGGCGATGCTGGAAAACATCGACTGCCTGCTCATCGACATTCAGGATGTGGGCAGCCGTTTTTATACGTTTATCTCTACCATGTACAACGCCATGGAGGAATGCGCCGGGGCGGGGAAGACCTTTGTGGTACTGGACCGTTTTAACCCCATCAACGGCCTGGCGGTGGAGGGCTGTATCCTGGAAAGCCGGTTTAAGAGCTTTATCGGGATTGGCCCCATCCCCCAGCGCCACGGCATGACCATGGGGGAGCTGGCCCTCTTTTTTAACCGGGGCTGCGGCATCGGGGCGGAGCTGCAGGTGATCCCCCTGGCGGGCTGGAAGCGGGAACAATTTGCCGATGAAACCGGCCACCCCTGGGTGAACCCCAGCCCCAATATCCCCGGCCTGGATGCGGCGCTGGTGTTTCCGGGAACCTGCATCTTTGAGGGGACCAATGTTTCCGAAGGCCGGGGTACCACGAAACCCTTCGAGACGATCGGCGCCCCCTGGCTGGATGCGGAGGCCCTGGCGGAAACCCTGAACGGCCTGGGGCTTCCGGGTTTTATCTTTAGGCCCGCCTACTTTAAGCCCTGGTTCAGCAAGTTCTCAGGCGAACTCTGCAGGGGGGTCCAGGTCCACATCGTGGACCGGCGGATCATAGAGCCGGTTAAGATGGGCCTGTGCCTGCTGGAAGCCGTTCAACACCAGGATCCCGGGCGTTTTGACTGGCGTCGCCCGGAGGGCGCCCCGGAGGGCGGCCCGGATGGGGGTCCCCCGGAGGGCGGCGGCCGCTACGCCATCGACTTACTGGCGGGTTCCGATCTGCTCCGGCTGGGAAAGACGGCGGAGTACCGGACCGCCTGCGGGGAGGGGGAAAGGGCCTTTGTTTCGGCCCGGCAGCCCTATCTGCTGTATGGGTAAGCGGCGGGGTATGAGAACCGGTCAGGTAAAGGAGCGCGCATGATCCGGAGGGAAGCAAATTTCCGGCGCGGCCTCTGGCGGAACCGGTATATCTATCTTATGGTGGCGCCGGTCCTTGTTTACCTGGCCTTAATTAAATATATGCCCCTCTGGTTCATCCGCATTTCCTTTTACGATTACCGGCTGCTCAGGGGCTTTAGCGGGTCAAACTGGGTGGGACTGGAACATTACAAGCGGCTTTTCTCAAACCCGGACTGGCTCCACTATATCGGAAATACCCTTACCCTTAACATCTGGGCATTGCTGATCCTCGCCCCCGCGCCCCTGGTCTTTGCCCTGCTCCTGAATGAACTGCGGGGAAAACATTTTAAAAAGACCGTCCAAACCATCTCCTACCTGCCCCACTTTATTTCCTCCGTGGTGGTAGTATCGCTGATCAATTCCTTTGTTTCCCCCAGCACCGGCATACTGGCGGCCCTGTCCAAAGCCCTGGGAAAAATTCCGGTTAATTACCTCAGTATCCCCGAATTTTTTGTGCCCATCAACGTCATATCAGGGTTTTGGCAAAGCGTGGGCTGGGATGCGGTTATTTATATCGCCGCCCTTTCTTCTATCGACGCCGCCCTCTACGAAGCGGCCCGGATTGACGGCGCGGGACGCTGGCGGCAGATTCTGCATGTAACGCTCCCGGGCCTTTTGCCCACGTTTATGATCCTCCTTATCATGCGGGTGGGCGGTATGCTCAACGTCAACTTTGAAAAAATATATTTGCTGCAGAATAACCTGAATTTAAGCGCCTCGGAAATGCTGCCTACCTTTGTATACAAATCGGGGATGGTAAACCTGAACTACAGTTTTGCCACCGCCGCGGGGCTGGTTAATTCGATCTTGAGCGTCATACTGGTCTATATTTCGAACCGGGCAAGCAAACGGTTTACCGAAGCTTCTCTATTCTGATGCGCTCAACAAGGACGGGGGTTATGAAGGCCATGAGGAATTATAAAATAACCTATCCCAGGGAAGGACGGATATTCGGCATCGTGAATTACCTCATCATGATTCTGCTTTTAATTGCCTTTTTGTACCCTTTGCTGAACATGGCGGCCATTTCCCTGAGCAGCGATGTGCCGGTGCTTCGTTCGGAAGTTACCGTCTATCCGATTGGGCTTACCACGGCTCCCTACGGCAAGATAATAGCCAATGCGGCGATCTGGCGTTCAATGTTCAACAGCGTCTTTGTGGCCTTTGCCGGCTGCGCCCTTTCGCTCGTCATGGTTTCCATAGCGGCCTACCCCCTGGCCTTTGCCGATTTTTGGGGGAAAAAGGCCTATACCCTGCTGCTTATTTTTACCATGTGGTTTCAGGGCGGCATCATACCAACCTTTATGACCATCAGAAACCTGGGCCTCCATAACAGCCTCTGGTCCCTCATCATCAACGGTCTGCTGACCGCCTACTACGTGGTCATTGCCCGCAGCTATTTCCAGTCCATCCCCCTGTCCATGGTGGAATCCGCCCGTATCGACGGCGCCCACGATTACCGTATCCTCTTTGGGATTATTATTCCCCTGTCAAAGCCGGTGCTGGCAACCATCGCCCTGTGGATCATCGCCGGGCATTGGAACGATTACCTAAACCCCCTGATATTTTTGGCGGAGCGGGATAAATATACCCTGCAGTTGGTATTAAAGGAAATCGTCCTCAATTCCGACAGTTCCCTCTACGGCCTTTCCGCCGCGGCTTCCTCAAATTTTTCCGGGGTGGCCGACCTTGGCCCCCAGGTTCGGAACGCCGCGCTGGTGGTATCCATGATCCCCATGATCATCTTCTACCCCTTTGTACAGCGTTACTTTGTTTCCGGTATCATGCTGGGGGCGGTAAAGGGCTGATGGCGGTGAGGGCTGCAGGTCAATATTCTTTTGAGAATAATGGGGCAAGTCCCCAAAAAAATTATATGGAGGCGTTTTATGAGAAGGTTGAACATGGCCGTGGTTTTGATGCTCTGTCTGGGCCTGTCCCTGCTGTCCTGTCGCCCAAGGGCGAGAGCCCCGGACACCGGAACCGGAGGGCTTAGTATCTCTGTGGTGGCCCCTCACTGGGCCCCTTACCCGATTCCCGCGGAAGAGAGCGTTATCTTTAAGGCCCTGGAGGAGACCCAGGGGGTAAAATTCACCTTTGACTGGCGGCAGACCACCGATTACAACACCCAGATAGCGGTACTGTTGTCGGGGGGCAAACTGCCTGACATCCTCAATCCCCATCAATACGGGGTCATAGCCCTCAAGGATGAGGGGGCCATTATTCCCCTGGACGATCTCCTGGAAAAGTACGGCCAGAATATCGTCAAGGCCGTAGGCCCCGACCGGGTCTCCGGCTGGCGGGAGGCGGACGGTCATATTTACAAGATCACCTCTATCGTGGATATTCCCGGCTCCCATTCCTGGATGATCCGCAAGGACTGGCTGGATAAACTGAATTTGAAGGAGCCTACAACCTGGGATGAATGGCTGACCGTGTGGCGGGGCTTCCGGGATAATGACATGAACGGCGACGGGGATAAGAGCAATGAAATCCCCCTGGCCCTGGATATGGACGGCGAACGGGCGGTGGCCGCCCTGCTCTGGGCCTTCGGCATTCAGGCTTCGGTGGATACCCAATTCTGTGTGTACAACAATAACTATATTCCCGTGTACGACCATCCCCGGTACCCCGACTTCCTCAAGGCCGCAGCGGATCTCTACCGGGAAGGCATCCTGGACCGGGAATTTTCCAGCCGTACCCAGGCCGATCTCTTTACCATCATGGACAGCGGGCTTGCCGGTTCAACGTTGACCTGGGCGGAACGGGCCAGTATTTCCACCACCACCAACCGGGAGGCGGGAAACCGCCAGGCCTTCTGGAAAACCGTGGCCCCGGTAAAGGGACCCTTCGGCGACCAGTTGATTCAGGCCCGGGATTGGCGTAACACCTCGTACTGCATCACCACCGCCGCGGAAAAGGCGGGCAAGGCGGAACAGATCGTCCGGCTTTTTGACTGGCTTTTCGGCCCCAAGGGGACGGAACTCTACAGCTTTGGGGTTGAGGGCAAGACCTTTGATTATGTTAACGGCAAGCCGGTACTCAAACCCGAACTGCTGACGGAAAGTTTTGTTTCGTACAGAACCGCAGGCCTCCAGTACGCCCCCTTCCTGGGAATCTGGACCGAGGATGCGTATCTCCAGTGCTTAACCCGGGGCCAAAGCTACGCCCAGCTTGCCGATCAGGTACAGTCCTTCTACGACGGCCTATTTACCGTGAATAAGGGCTACTACTTTAACCAGCCCGTTACCCAGACCACCAATGCCTATACCCGTTACCGGGCGGAACTTATCAGCAACGGGGTGTGTGTGCTGCGGGATCGCTGTATCGCCGGGCAGATAAGCGCGGACGAGTTTATGCGGCAATACACGGCCCTTAAGGCCCGTGGTTTCCAGCAGATCATCGATGAAGGCGCGGCCGCTTACAGGCTGATTAGTAATTAATCAGGCTTTGGCGTCCGGCTTTGGCGGAAGACTGCTATGCATAACCCGGCTCCTACCGGGGCGGAATATTTTTTCGGCATCGACGGCGGGGGAACCCATTCCCGGCTGGCCCTGGTAGACCGGGAGGGAAAGGTTCTTGCCCGCAGTGAAGCGGGCAGTACCAATATCTATTCGGTATCAAAGCCGGAGGCCTTTGAGAACCTCGCTTCCCTGCTGGATTCGGGTCTAAGGGCCGCGGGTCTGGGGAAAGGGGATCTGGCGGGGGGCTGCTTCGGCAGCGCGGGCCTGGGCAGGGAGGCCGAACAGACCCTATTCAGGGGTTTCTTCGATTCCTTCCTGGGGGCCGAAAAGCCGGTCAAACTCTGCGGCGACGGGGAAATCCTGCTCTGCGGGGGGCTGGACGGCCTTGAGGGCTACTGCCTCATCGCCGGCACCGGCTCAATAGCTCTGGGCAGGGCCGCCGGCGGCAGGATGGTCCGGGCCGGAGGTTTAGGCTACCTTCTGGGGGACGAGGGCGCCGCGGCCTGGATAGGAAAAACCGCCATCGCCCGCTGCCTCCGGGGCCTGGAAGGCCGGGACCTCCCCCCTGTCATGCTGGAGGCCATTCTGAAAAAAACCGCCCTCAAGGAGGGCGGGGACCTTATCGCGTATGTGCACCACCATGCGGATAAGGCCCAGGTGGCGGCCCTGGCGCCCCTGGTCACCGAGGCGGCCAGGACCGGGGACCCCCTGGCCCTGGACATACTCCAAACCGGCGCTGCCGAGCTGGCCCTGCTGGTAAAGAGCGTCCTGAATCAATCCCCCTGGATTAAGAACCGGACCCTGGTCCTGGCCGGGGGGGTCATTGAGCATGATGAAATTCTCACGGGGAAACTACGGGAATCCCTGGCCGCCTTCCCCGGCCTTACGGTCACGAAACCCAGGGGCAGCGCCCTGGAAGGGGCTTGCCTCCTAGCCCGCCTCCGGGCCCCCCGTTAGGAGCGGCGCAGGTCCTTAATACGCCACCTCCACGGGCTGGCGCTGTTTGGCGGATTCCATGATCGCCAGGATCACCAGGCTGGTATGGGCCGCATCCTCCAGGGAAACCCGGAATTCCTCGCCGCTTAACAGGCAGTCCACAAAGGAACGGATGCTTTCAAAGGCAAACCCCCTGGGGTAACCAAAAACCGAATGCTGCACCAGCACATCGGGGACCGTCACTTTTTCATCGGTGTATTTTTGAATAAGGTTGTGGCTGCTCAGATCCAGGCTGATCATGCCCTTGTCCCCCAGGATGTTAAATTTAATATCGTTCACACAGGGATTCGCATTGGGGGTGATCCAGCCGTTTTCCATCTGGGCGATGCCGCCGTTTTTGAATTCCAGGGTGGTAAGGTAGGTATCCACCGTGTCCAGCCCCAGGCCCTTGAGGAGCCCCTCCCGGCTTACCGCGTAGACCCGCTTCACTTCGTCGTTAAAAAACCAGCGCAGGGTATCAACGCTGTGGCTCCCTAAAAACCAGAGGATCGACGACCGCGCCGCCCAGGGGAGCATATCCGTGGCCACCCACTTAATATCGTTTAGCCGCATGTAAGCCGTATACAGGACGCCCAGTTCACCCCGCTCCACGCTTTGGCGGGCCGCGTTAAAAGGGGGACTCCAGCGGTTGTGCAGGTCCACCATGACCCGAACCTTGTTTTTTTCAAAGGCCTCCCGCATGGCAAAGACCTCTTCCCTGGTGGTGGCCAGGGGCTTTTCCACCAGTATATGTTTCCCGTGCTCCGCCGCGCTGATGGCCGGCCCCGCATGGGCAAAATCGGGGGTCACAATGGCCGCCGCATCGCAGCCTGAATTTTTAAACATCTCGTCGTAATTATCGTAGTACTTCGGGATTCCCATCTTCGCGGCCAGGGCCCGGGCCCTTTCTATCCGCTCGTCGCAGACCGCTACCGCCTCGCAAAAGGGGTGGGCCTGGTAAATCCTGGCGTGGTTCTCCCCCCAGATCCCGGCGCCCACAATAGCCATCTTAAGTTTTGTGTTCATGGAAGAATTGTAGGGGGCCCGGGGGCTTTTGTCTATTACCCGCCGATCTTTTCGCTTATGCTTTCTCCGTATTGTTTATATCGCCGCTATATCATACTCGAATCATGAAAAATATCTGTGCCGGGTACTTGACAAAAAAGAAAAAATGTAATACTATAATATCGCTTGTGAATTTTTTGTACATGATATGCAAAAGATTCCTATCAGAAGACCTGTTTTCGGAGTTTACGAACTCTCAGGAGGAGGTTTGGCATGATACCTCCAGGTGACTATACACATATTCCCTACGAAACCAATATTAAGGTCGTACTTTACGACAATAAGGAGAATGAGAATTATCCCTTGCATTGGCACAGCGCCATAGAGATAATCATGCCCATAAGGAACAACTACGAAGTTTATTTCTTGAAGGGATCGTATACCTTGAGGGAGAACGATATTCTCATTGTACCTCCCTGTAAACTTCACAGTTTAGCGGTCCCGCCGGGGGCGGAACAGGGAGAACGCATTATCCTGATGTTCGAACCTACCTTATTTTGTTCCTTGGAAGGATTTTCCGGAACAATTCTGGCCCTGCATGAGCTGAATATGATAACCCCGGAAGGACAACCGGATTTTTACAAAACCGCCCATTCCTTGATACAGGCCACCTATGAGGAATTCTTACAGCAAGACGCATTCAGGAACCTGGCCATTTACGCGAAGATCATCGAATTGTATATTGCCATATCCCGCAGTAATACCAACAAAAGGAATTTTCCTGAGGATAGCAGTACCCAGGACACGAATCAGGAATACACGGCAAGGCTGAATACAGTCTTTGAATATATTGAAAACCACCTGTCTGAAAAATTATCCCTTGAGGCGATAGCAGAGATCGCAAACCTTTCAAAATTCCATTTTGCCCGGATTTTCAAGAAATATACCAACCAATCATTTTACCATTATCTAAACCAGCGCCGAATCAAAAGAACGGAAACCCTTCTGTTGAATCCCAGCCTTTCCATCAACGAAGTTGTCCAGAAAGCCGGTTTTGAAAGTACTTCGACGTTCTACCGGGTATTTAAAGAGGTGGAAACCTGTACCCCTGCGGAATTCAAAAAAATGCATCTGTCCTTAGGGGAAGTAACCTACTCCCATTAGATATTTAGGACAAATGACCCGCTATCCCTTTATGGCGCCCACCATAATACCTTTCACAAAGTGCTTTTGAATAAATGGGTACATACACCAGATTGGAAGGCTTGCTACGATGATAAGGGAGTATTTCAGCAGATCCGCCAATCCCTGCCTGGCCGCCATAAGTTCCGCATCGTAGGTCATATTGGAGGTCATCTGGTTTATAACTAGAATTTCCCGCAGATAGAGCTGTAATGGAAAGATCGCCCGATTAGAAAGGTAGATAAAAGCACTAAAGTAAGCGTTCCAATGCCCTACCGCATAGAATAAAACCATCACCGCCGTAATAGGTTTGGAAAGGGGGAGAACTATCTTCCAAAGAAACCTGAAATTATCGCAACCGTCCAGGAAGGATACTTCCAAAAGCTCGTCGGAAATATTTGTCTGATAATAAGTACGGGCGATAATAACGTTCCATACTCCGATGGCGCCGGGTAACAGCATGGCCCAGCGGGTATTTAACATTCCCAGTTCCTTGATAACCAGATAAGTGGGCAGCATGCCGCCGGAAAATATCATGGTAAAAGTGATAATAAACATAAAAATATTACGCCCCACAAAATCTTTACGGGAAAGAGGATAAGCGCACAGGATTGTAAGCGTCAGGTTAATCAAGGTTCCTACCAGGGTGTAAAAGATCGTATTTGAATATCCCACCCATACTTTTTGCTCCCGGAGTACCGCTTTATAACCCTCCAGGGAAAAATCAACCGGCCAAAGGACAACCTTATTGGACATCACTGCGCTAGGGGAACTAAAAGAGGCGCTAAACACATAGATAATGGGATACGCCACAAGGATAAAGGCCACAAGCAAAATAAAATCATTAATAAAATAAAAAAACCGCTCCCCTTGGGAATTAAGCAGTTTCTGCCGTTTTAGATTTTTCTTCAACGCTGCCCTTTCTGACCTGGCAGTCTTTTTTACCATCGTTATTTCTGATGACATCTGTTTCCCCTTTTTTACCACAGACTAGTTTCGCTGAATTTTTGCGCAATCTTGTTTACGCAGACAATCAGTATCAAATTGATAACTGAATTAAACAGATCTATCGCCGCCCCATAGGAAAATTCAGGGGGCATACTTCTGAGACCTACCGTATATACATAGGTAGAAATAACCTGTGAAACGCTCAGGTTCAGGCTATTCTGCATAAGAAAAATCTTCTCAAAGCCGACACTCATGATCTGGCCGCAGTTCATGATCAAAAGGACAATGATGGTGGGCAAAATTCCCGGAATGTCAATATGAATAATCCGCGAAAGCCTGCTGGCGCCATCCATGCGGGCGGCTTCATGCAGCTCAGGAGATATACTGGAAAGGGCCGCCAGATAGATGATACTGTTCCACCCAAAGTACTGCCATATCCCCGACCAGACATACACGGAACCGAAAAGATTAGGATTCGCCATGAAGTCGGTCCTGGTTCCTCCAAGAAAATCAATAATATTATTGATGATGCCGATCCGGGGATTCATGAGCTGCATCATAATACCCACCATAACTACGGTGGATATAAAGTAGGGCATATAAGTAACATACTGGACAGGCTTTTTCATCCAGGTTCGATTGGTGGTATTAAGAGCCAGGGCAAAGATGATAGGGATGGGGAATGATGCGACAAGTTGATAGAGGGTTATAGAAAGGGTGTTCCTGATAAGTTCCCAAAAATAATAATGCCTGAAGAATTTGAGAAAATTGTCGAACCCTATCCACCTGGCGCTTAAAATGGTATCCCCCGGAAGAAAATCCTTAAAGGCAATCTGAACGCCAAACATGGGCCAATAACGAAAAATAATAAACCACGCAAAGGGAAAAAGAAACAGCAAATAAAGCTGCCAATTCCTCTTTATAGCCATCCATTTATTCTTTTTTGAGATCATCATACCGGCCCCCTTATTTCCAATGTACCATGGGTAATCCCGCTACCGGCGATGCAAAGTAGGGAATATTTTTTGCCCGCAGGGATCCGATATATACGGTTTTCAGATCTCTTCCACCGAAGGTTATGCTCGCCATCCACGGCGCTATACCCCGGCCCGTCTGAAAAAGGATTTCATTGGTTACCCTTTTTTCCCAAAAAGCTTCGTCCAGGGCTTTTACCTTTTCATGATCCCCTTCATCTATGAGTATCTTGAATTCCCCGTCCGGCGTAATGACAAAAACTTTATCGGAATATACCATGGTTCCCCAAAGATTACCGTAACTATCAAAGGCGATACCGTCAGGATATGCACCATCCCCCATCCGGGAAGGCCCGAATATCTCTCTGTTATGAAGTTCCCCCTCCGCGTCTACCCGGTAACGCAGAACCCTGCCGCCGGTGGTCTCTACCACATAGAGGTACTCTTCCTTGGCGTCAAACCTGACTTCGTTGGTAAAACAAAGCCCCTCGGCTACGATGTGGATACCCCGCTCGTCGTAACGGGCTATATAACCGTCATCCAGATCCGGACGCAAGGCATCAAGCCAATTCTTCTTCATGGTAGTAATGGTAATCCAAAGCCGGTCCTTTGAATCCCGTAACACAAAATTAACCTTGCCGATCTCCCTGCCATCAATGGTATCAAAGAGTACTTCCGTTTCTCCGGTCCGCTTCATGCGCTCAAGACAGTCGGTTCCGAAATTCGATATTAGAATATCGCCATTGGACGCAAAGGCTAAACCGTTAGGCAGGGTACCTTCAAAGAAACGATTCACACTACCCGATTCATGGTTGATCCTTTCCGCGTACTTTTGGGTAATAATCTGCTGACTACCATCGCTTTTTATCCAGCAAACTCCCCCCCGGGCGTCCGCAGCCCAGAGGCTGCCGTCCGGTTCGGCCAGGATACATTCCGGCCGCTGAAGATCCTGTCCGATAAAGCGGGCTTCTTCCCTGTTTAGAGTAAAATTCTTTATTGGATTATCCGCTTTCATGCCGCCCCCTAAGATTTATCCGTAATAGAAATAGACAAACGCTAAATTGTACCGTCCCAGGTAGACACCCTATTGCTCTTCTTCTCGGCTTCGGTGAACCAATGGCTCGTAACGGCCTTGGATTCGGTATAGAATCGGTATCCATCCTTGCCCAGACAATGCAAATCGCCGAAGAAGCTTAGCTTATGCCCGGCAAAGGGAAACATCCCCACCGGAACCGGGATGCCCACATTGATCCCCACCATGCCCCCATGGGTCTTTCGGGCAAATTCCCGGGCATAGTAACCATTCTGGGTGAAGATAACCGAACCGTTGGCATAAGGGTTGGCGTTTATCAACGCCAACCCTTCTTCAAAACCATCTACCCGCTTTACGCAGAGAACCGGGCCGAATATTTCCCGGTCTCCAACGGTCATGCCTGGTTTGACACCATCCAAAATAGTGGGCCCCAAATAAAAGCCCTTCTCATACCCACTCACGGTAACGGAACGGCCGTCCATCGCCAGCCGGGCGCCTTCGGCAAGTCCCTTTTCAATCCAGGCCAGGACACCGTCCTTATGGGCCTGAGTTACTACCGGCCCCAGTTTGGTATCCTTCTCATAGGCAGGCCCCACCTTGAGAACCTTTGCCTGTTTAACAAGCTCTTCTACCAAGGCATCGGCTATACTCTCCTGAACGACAATTACCGGCAGCGCCATGCAGCGTTCACCTGCACAGCCAAAGGCCGAGTTAATAATTCCTGCGGCGGTACGGACCAGGGGCGCATCCTCCAGTACCAGGGCATGGTTCTTTGCCTCGCAGAGGGCCTGTACCCGTTTGCCATTTGCAGCAGCAGCCTTATACACATGCTGACCGATCTCCGTGGACCCCACAAAGGTTATACCCCGCACATCGGGATGGGAGAGAAAAAGCTCTGCCTCTGTCCTGGAACAGGTCAACACGTTAACCACGCCGTCCGGCAGGCCCGCCTCTTTGTAGATCTCCGCAATCCGTAAGGCCGACTGAGGGGTCATGGTAGCCGCCTTGATAACAAAGGTATTTCCTGTGGCAATGCAGATAGGAGCCATCCAGCCAAAGGGAATCATCGCCGGAAAGTTAAAGGGAACGATACCGGCAAAAACCCCCAGGGGTTCCCGGTACAGCACCGTATCATACCCGGAGGAAGTATCCATAAGGCTCTCTCCCATCATCAGCGAAGGGGCGGCAATAGCCTGTTCGGTACCTTCCTTGGCCTTGAGTACATCCCCTTCCGCCTCAGTCCAGGTTTTTCCGTTTTCCTTTGCCACCAGGAGGGTAAGTTCATCTAGATTTTTTTCAAGAAGATCCCGTACCCGGTACAGGATATGAACCCGCTTTAAGACCGGCGTGGCAGACCAGGCGGGATACGCGGCTTTTGCGGCGGCAATCGCGCTTTCCACTTCTTCCCTGGTACAACAGGGCGCCCTGGCTATCACTTCTCCGGTACTGGGGTTATAACAATCGGTATACTTCTGCGTCTTGGACTCAAGAAATTGTCCGTTTACAAAATATGAAAGTTTTTTCACCTCTCCCATAATAGCACCCCTAATTTCTATGATTACGCAGAGCATCCTGCGCCGCATTAATAATCTTCTGCTCACTCAGGCCGTAGCTGTCGAAAAGAACCTCATCATCACCGCTTTCGAGAAACAGATCCTGGAATCCAAGCCGTTTGATCCTGGAAGGAAATTCAGCGGAACAAAGCTCCGCCACCGCCCCACCTAACCCGCCTATCACCGAGTGATTTTCCACCGTGATAATAAGACCTGTTTGCGAAGCTTTAATTACCGCCTCCCGGTCCAAAGGTTTTATACAGGGCATGTGGATATGGGTTACCGAGATCCCCTGTTTGGTCAGAACATCCGCTGCGCCCATCACCCGGGGAGTCATCATTCCGGTAGAGATAAGGCTTATGTCCCGGCCTTCCCGTAGCCACACCGCCTTGCCGATTTCCACCCGGTAGCTTTCGTCAAACACCACCGGAACACCACAGCGCACGGAACGCAGGTAAAAGGGTCCTTCCGTGTCCAGGGCCAGCTTTACCAAAAGCCGGGCTTCCACCGCGTCTGCGGGATCGAAAACCACCATGTTCGGCAGCACCCGCATAAGCGCCAGATCCTCAAAACACGCATGAGTAGCCCCCGCTCCCCCGGTAGGAAGGCCTCCGTATGCTCCATTTAATTTTACATTAGCCCTGGTGTGGGCAATGGAATTACGAATCTGATCCCCTGAACGGTGGGTTAGAAAAGTAGCAAAGGCCGAAACAAAGGGGATATACCCCAAAGAAGAAAGACCAGCCGCTATACCGACGCAGTTCTGTTCCGCTATCCCCACTTCATAAAATCTTTGGGGATATTTCTTCCCAAAGGCCTGAGAACGGGAGGAGGCGGCAACATCAGGGTCCAGGACTACCAAATCGGGATAGTCCCCGCCGAATTCCACTAGGGCATCGCCAATGGCAGCCCGCTGTTCAACAATCTGCCCCTGCTGATACTTCACCTTTTCCCATCCTTATCACCGCCGGAGCGTTTAAGAGAGCTCCTGAAGAGCGGCCTGTAATTCCTCATCGTTAGGAGCTTTTCCATGCCATGTAAATTGGCCTTCCATAAAACTAACGCCCTTGCCTTTTACCGTATCGGCGACCACCGCCACCGGACCTGCAGCGGCTTCCTTTTTTGCCTGCCGCAGAACGGTATCCAGAGCAGCTATATCATGGCCGTTCACCGGGAGAACCTTCCAGCGGAAAGCCTCCAGTTTTTCCCTTAAAGGAGAAATATCCACATTATCTTTCATGGTGGAAGATAACTGAACACCATTATTGTCGAATATGGCTACCAGGTTTTTTACCTGTTTCACACCACCGTACATCAAGGCTTCCCACACCTGGCCTTCTTGGGATTCACCGTCACCGATCAGCACAAAGGTACAAAAGTTAAGCCCTCGCTCTTTCCCGCCCAAGGCCATTCCTAATCCTATGGAAAGCCCCTGGCCCAGGGAACCGGTACTAAAATCAACTCCAGGGCACTTATGCATATCCGGGTGGGCCTGCAGGGTAGAACCAACTCTGTCGAAGGTATCCAGGATAGACTTATCAAAATAACCCCGGTCTGCCAGGGTAACATAAAAACCAGGCGACGAATGACCTTTAGAAAGAATAAAACGATCCCGATCCGGTTTTTCCGGGTTCTCAGGATCAATGTTCAAAATGTTATGGTACAGCACCGCCAGAATATCAATTTCCGACAGGGAGCCTCCCACATGACCGTTTTTTGCCTTGTTGGTCATGCAAAGTATCTCCCGCCGCAGTTGTCGGACTTTGATCTCTAATTCGTATACTTCCATCCGTCTTATTCCATCAAAGACAGAATATGATCCACCAGACGATAACCAGGCCTGTTGGAATACACCGGCGTACAGGCGGGAAATTCGGGGCTGGAACCCCAGTACTTGGCTTTGGGATAGAATTCCAACATATCCTTCGCGCAGTCACCGTAGACAATAACATCACCCTCCACATCTTTGATGAAAGGTTCAAATTGTTTGCCGGTAAATATCGTAAGCGGCCTTTTGAGGCACTTAAGCTTATCCTTGACTAAAAGCTCGTCCAGGGCCATACGGACCAGTACCCGGCATCCAGGCTCGCAAGCGGAACCCACCACGATGTTTACATTGGGGAATATACCCTGAAGAACGGTATCCTGTTTGCGGAATTTACGCTTAACCAAATTTATCGGTACCCCCAACAGATCTATCTGGTTCATATCATTGGTACCCAGTCCTTCAAAGGCCGCCAGCACGGTAGCAGGGGCGTTATGACCGGGATTGTCCCAATCCATCAGGGCTTCCGCTACGGTATCCACCGCCACAGGATCACCCCCACCGATGATGGTGTTAAGATCTTTGATAAGATCCTCCGGGTAGGGACTGAAGGGACCGTTCCCCTGACAAGAATAAAGTGAATCGGTTACAAACCACTTAGGCTTCGCTGCCCGGGTAAGGTTAACGATCTTCTGGTAAATATCATCCCGGTGGCATTTAGCCATCCACTCATAATCCGGCAGATTGCCGAACTGCAACTTTAAGGCATTGGTAAGCCCAGCGTGAATATGCACCTTCATCTTGGGTAATCCGATATAGCAGTCCGCATCCAAGACCGGTTTGGGGACCGGAAACTCGTTAAAACTAATCGGCCGATCGATCTTGTACATTTCAAAGGGAACGTTATCAAAGGGCAGAAGCTCAACCCCGGTACGATCGGTTACATCTTTAATGCCGCAGCCTATCATCGCCTGAAGGGTATCAGCACCGTTGGCGCAACGTTCCCCCACCTGGATACGGAGCGGGTTCTGTTCCTTTACCAGCTCTATGAGGGCTTCCAGCATACGAGGATCGGTGGTAAACCCATTATCCGGCGGAGAAGGGACAACGGTGTTGATCTTGATGAGAACCTTGTCGCCTTTTTTAACAATATTCTGCATACCGCCCATGGACTTATCCGCCACATCGCGGATCATCCCCTTGACAATATCCAACTGTTCCCGGGAATATTTTCCCGGCGTACCGAGATTAGCCGTACTATTAGCTATGGCAATTTTTGACTTTCCCATCATGGCACCTCTCTCATCGGGTTTCAACCCGCATTTCTACCGCTTTACAAAACGGTAGCCCAGATTTTCCAGGTATTTTTTGTTTATGGTTACCGATTCTTCGGAACTCAAGGGCATAGCAGCGCCCTTATCCAGTTCCACCATAATGGGGCCGTTAAAATCTGAATTCTCAAGAAGCTCAAGAATCCCGGTGAGGTTTACCACCCCCTGCCCCAGCGGGGTATAACAGGCATAGCCGGTACTATCGATCTCCTTACCATCGGCATCAAAGGAAACCACGCCGCTGAAATCCTTAAAATGCACCAGGCGTATTATCGAAAGATAATCCTTCGACAGCTTGAGGGGATCGGCGCCGCCTTTCTGGATCTGGCCGATGTCAGGCGCGAAACCGGTATACCTCGTGTCCACCGCATCCAGGAAGGAACGTATCTCCTCTTCGGTTTCTACCGGGGTTCCGGTATGGGGATGAAAATTCAATCTCATTCCCCTATCTTCCAGACGCTTGGCGGCTTCGTTTACAAAATCGACGATGTATTTTTTATGTTCACTAAATGTAAAGCCGCGACGATCCACCGCATTACCGCCGAAGGTAGCGAATTTGCCCCCCATACCCGCGACAATATCCGTCCATACTTCCAGTTTTTCCATTTCCGCATCCCGTAAAACGGGATTTACAATATCTATGGAATAATAACTGGAGATGAGAGGAATATTGTACTGTTTGCAAATATCATCCCGCCCTTGATCGTGAAAGGCTTTAAGCACCCAGGCAAAAACCTCGATATAGTTGAAACCAAGCTGCGCAATATACTTAATACCGGCCTCCGCATCGGGATCCGCCCAAGTTATACCGGTATGCCCTACCAACAAGCGGGGATTCGTAACAGACATCATTCCTCCTTAGCTTAATTCCCGGGTTCTCCAGGAATACGCGGGTTTGTACCCCAATAGCCGCTCCGCCTTCTTGATACTGATGATCCCCTCGGTTCCCGGAATGTTTTTGGCTTTTTCCGCGAGGAAAGGCCAGCGCCGGGCCACAATAGCCGACGTAGGTTCCGTATACTTTGTATCGGTGGCCACGTAGAAGGGCTCAAAGGGAGCGAGGTTTCCGGCCTCAATAGAAAGTTTCACAAAGACAGCGATATCACGGGCATCCACATATTGATAGGTATTGCTGACAAGATAACCCTTATCCTGATCTGTAGCGGCGGGCACCTGGACATTAAAAGTATGCATGGCCCGGCTCCGATCGAAATCCGGGTAATATACTCCCAGAAGCCGCATAGCTACCACCCGCATATCATAGGCACGAACAAAGGCCCTATAGATTTCCTCCCCCAGTACCTTGGAAAGACTGTAACTGTCTTCAGGCAGGAGGGGATGCTCCTCATCCATCGGAAGATACTCCGGCTCATAGGATGTACCGCTTAAACGGAAACCTATTCCCAGGACAAAATAACTGGAAGCGGCGATTACCTTTTTAATCCCCAGGCGGCGGGCGGCATCCATAACATAAAAAGACCCCATGGTATTGATCTCCATGGTAGCTTGTTCGGGCATAGCCTGGCTAAAACGCAGGCCATCCTGAACGGCCCGGTTATATTCCCCGGCATAGGGTGGATGCAGATCCACATTAAAGGGTATGGCCCCCAAGTGGACAATGACATCGGGCTGGCCGAAGCTGAAAGCCCGGAGACAATCCCCAAGGCTGGTCAAATCCCCTTGTACAAAGGGAATGCCCGCCTTGGCATTGGCCGAATCCGGCCGGGGAGGGACAACGTCAAAACTGGAAACATTATAGCCCTGTTCTTTGAGATAGGGGCATACATAATTACCGAGCCTGCCTGAACCACCGGTGACCAACACATTCTTACCCATTTATTTCCTCCTCGATGCAAAATAGATTAACTTTCGTAACCTTACTGATTTCTCCAAGAATGCTCAGGCTTGTAACCCAACAGTTTTTCCGCCTTTGCGATGGAGAAAATACCTTCGGTTCCCTTCATATTTTTGGCTAAATCTTTCAGGAAGGGCCAGCGCGCCGCGACAAACTCGGAACTATTCGCCTTGTAGGTAGTGTCGGTGGATACAAAGAAAGCTTCAAAGGGCTTTAACCCGTTGCTCCCTATTTTCTGAATGCAAAGATCGGTAATATTTGCGATATCCCTGGCATCCACATACTGATAGGTATTATCCACCATCATTCCCTTGTTTTTATCATCCGCGCTTTCAATGTCAATGCCGAATTTATAGATTCTTTTTGACATTTCGTTGTTTTCATAAAACACACCCATGTACCGCAGGGCGATAACCTTCATGCCATACGCCCGGGCGAAGGCCTTTCCCATTTCCTCGTCAAGATACTTGGAAAGGGCATAGGAGGCTTCGGGATCGCAGGGGTGCTCCTCATCCACAGGGAGATATTTGGGGGTATAGGAACTACCGCTCAACCGACCGCCAATACCGGTGGCATAATAACTGGAAGAAAGAATAACATTGCTAATGTTAAGGCGGCGGGCGGCATCAAGGATAAAGAAAGTTCCCATGGTGTTGATCTTCATGCAGTTATCTTCCGGCTGCCGCTGAACATAGCCGAATTTGCGGGAAGGATCGTAATCCGGCCCAAAGGGGACACGGAGCTCCGTGGGGCCGGTAATAGCCGCCAAGTGGACTATTGCATCAGGCTTGGCATAGGCCATAGCCCTAAGACAGTCTCCCAGATCGAGCAGATCGCCCTGCACAAAGGGAATCCCCTCTTTATCGTTAAAACTATCCGGCGGAGTGGGAACCATGTCGAAACTGACCACATTGTAACCCTGCTTTTTCAAGTGGGAACAGACGTAATTACCCAGCCTTCCGCTGCCGCCGGTAACAAGTATATTTTTAGCCATTTGTTTTCTCCTTCTGACAATGATGATTTGCATCTGTCAATAAAGCGGCTGCGATATTGACAGACACTAATTATGTTCTATGGGCGGGTTTAAGCCCTGCCAAGCAAACCCTTGAGATACTTCAAACCCTTATGCACACATTCCTTGTCATAAGCCGCACGGGCCTCTTCATCTTTGGGAATGTTGTCATAATTCATCCAGCCTTGTTCAATAACCAGATGAAGGCCTTTAGAGAAGGGACTCTTCTGGTCAAGAAGGTCCAGGGCACGGGGAATATCCACATTGCCGTCCCCCACCGCGCAACCCCGGGCCTGGAAGGGAAGCAGTCCGTAATCGGAAGTGAAGTCCTGCACCAGCATGTCCTTGATATGGGTAGTAACAGCGTAGGTGGCCAACAATTCAATTTCTTCGTTAGGATCACAATACACCGTATATCCATTAGCCGTATCCAGGGTACAACCGATATGCCTGGAATTAACTTCGGCGTATATTTCGGCAAATTCCTTGCCGGTGAAATCGCAGTGGTTCTCCAAGGCGAGATACACATCGTTATCCTCAAAAATCTTTTTTGCTTCTTTTAAATTATCGGTAACAAATTTGATATGGTCCTTAAGGGGATAATCCTTGTTAAAGCGGGTCCACTTAAGCTTGAGTTTACCGTAAGCGCTGCGGAGAATCTTAACCCCAAGAAATTTCGCCGCCCTGATTTGGGCTTCCACGGTCTTGCGGATCTCTTCTTTATTTCCACTGATAAGGCTGCTGCCATCAGGCTGAACAAAACTGCCAAAAATTGGAACCCCTAGTTCCAATTCGTTGTCGGTCTTGACCATGTGTTCTTTCAGTTCATTGAGAACCTTGTCCGTCCAGTTGTAAGGCATAGCGTACTGGGTAGCGCCGGGGCCTCCGGTAAGCTCCTGGGTCTTGGACATATGCCATTTAAGTTCTTCAATGGGATCGGTGATGTTTTTAGGCGGAGTGTAGATAAATCCAACAAATCCAAGTCTCCAGGTACTCTTGTTACTCATGTTTTCCTCCAGTAGTAGTTATATAAACAGTAAAGCAAACACACGGTAAAACCTCACTGATTTATTACAGAATAAATCAGTGAGGCGTTCTCTTGTTAACGTTATTTAAATTTGGCGGACAAGGCGGACTTCCAGCCGCGGTCGAAGGCAGCCTGGTTAATCCTGAGCAACTCATCAAGGCCCATCCTGTTCAGGGTGGCTATATAGTTATCCCATTCTCTAGCTACGTCCCTGCGGCCCGTAACACACTCGGCCAGGAATTGTTCTACATATTCCACGATAAGCCGGTTGAGCTCATTGTAACGCCGGGATTCCTCCAGGGTAAAGGGCATCGTTTTGGGCACGCTCATCTGGTATGCATAGGGAAGATATGTTTCGTATGCGTTCCAAAGTACGTACTCAAGCTCGAAAGGATCCTGACTCTTGGCGCGTTTGTAGGAGCCCCAGCGGCTCCAGCTAACGCCGCCAACACCCCAGTAAGCACTTTGAGGAGTACCCCAACGGAGAATTTCTTCATACATAGCCTGCTTACCGTCCACCGATTCGACACCCGCAGCGGGCATTCTCCAGTCCCGGCCAAGCACGCCGTAGCGGTTCCTCATCACAAAATCCTCTGTATAGCAGGAATCGGCCCACTTTACCGCTACTTCGGGGATTTTGGAATCCTTTGTAATCACATAGTTACCGATTGCGGCGCCCGCATATTCATCGTACCAAGTCTGCTGGAGCCCGGTCGGGCCTTTAAGCGGCGGAAGTACCCGGTAATGGGTACGCCGTTCCCCCGTGGTACTGGCAAATTCGTGGGGGCCGCCGTTAGGCAGGGAACCTACCAGCAGGGCGCTCTCATTTTCCACCAGCGAACGGAGATCTTCTTTTTTAAGGGTGAAGGATTCCGGCGCCAGAAGACCTTCCCTGCAAAGGCGGGCGAGATACTCAATCCCCTGCCTCCAGCCCGGCTTATTGAAGGCTACGTCTATCTTCCCGTCATTGGTCAGGTAGATCCGCCGCCGGTTGTGGGCGTCAGAGTTTTCACTGGTTTCATTATAAATGAAAGGGTTCATCAGGAAACCGTCTATTACCGCCTGCCAGCCGGATGTGGCTCCCACCAGGGGAATCTCGTCAGCCTTGCCGTTTTTGTTCGGATCCCTGGTTTTGACCGCCACCAGGTAGTTGTAATACTCCTCGGTAGTAGTGGGCATCTTCATCCCCAGATTGTCCAGGAAGGTCTGGTTAATCCAGAACCGCTGGGAAAGCTGGTTAGGTTCGTTGAGGGTAAAATTACCAAGGGTGTAGGTATTCCCATCGGCGGAGACCATAGAAGGCCGTACCTGGGGCCGGGCCTCATACATTCTTTTCATGTTATACGCATGACGGTCGATGAGATCCTGAAGGGGAATAAAGAGCCTGGCCGATCCATAGGTGATAAGCTCGGCACTGGTAAATCCGCAGCTTAAAAAGACATCGGGCAGATTATCCCCGGCGCTGAGCATCAGGTTGATCTTTTCTTTAACCTCGGGGGTTGCCTGTTCCGGCAGCAGTTCCCATACCACATGTATTCCCGTAAGGGCTTCCATGTATTTGGTAAGATCGTTGTTGTCATAATCTGTAACATACGGATAATAGGGGGTCGCTATTCTCAGATTAGTTTTCTGCTCCGTGATGGGAAACCCGTTCACATTGGAAACCGCCGGCTGTGCCGGATAAGCCGAATTGGTGGTATAGGAAGTAGCGGGCTGAGGATCTTCTATCCTATCCCGAACCGGATATTGGGGCTCCACCGAAAGGGGTTTAGGGGTAACCTGCCTGGTAGTTAGGGTTCCTACCCCCCCCCCAGCAGGAGGCCTAGAGCCCTGATCTCTGCCGCCGGCAGACAAAAAAAGAACCATAATCAGTGTTACCACCGTCAGGCCAACCATTCCTCTCATGATTTGTTTCATAAGTTTTCCTCCATGTTTTTACATGGTACAAGGCCTTTTCCCATCCGTCAACTTTTTTCTTCTCTCATTTATTGCTGGAGTTTTCCCAAAAATTGGCATCTTCTCGTATTACCGGCCCTGGACTCCGATTTTTGAGCCTGGGGTTTTTGTCTATTTACCTAACGGTGTCCAGCTTGCGGGTGTTTTTCCGCTGCCAGGGACTCTTTAGGCCGTCATGGCCCAGGGATTTTCCGTTATCGTCAAGGCCGCCGTAATGTTCGGTAAACCAGCCGTCCACGGGCTTGAGGGAATTTAAATAATCGATCAATTCCCCGTAGCCGGCGGGCTCTTTTTGGTTCAGCAAATAGGCGGTATTAAAAACCTTGGAGTAAACCGCGCAGCCTTCCTGTGAAAAGGCCTGGCTTACCCTGGTGGACCCGGCAAAGCCGTCGAACACCGTTGAGGGTTTTACCTTTCTTGCAAGGGAAAGGATCCGTGGCAGGAGCTTTAATTTTGATCCGGCGTACTTAATTCCCTGGGTGGCAGGGACTTCGCGTTCCATTTCTCCGCATGCTACAGCTTTACGGGCCTGCGGGCGGCCGCAGATTCATACATGGCGTCCACCAGCTTCATCATGATCACCGCCTGGGCGGGGGTGTTGAGGGGGGCCTCCTTGCCGGTAATGGCGTCCACAAAGTTGGCGGCCTGGGCGACGCGGCCCATGGTCTCGTCCTTTTCCGCCTTGATAAGGTAGTCCACCTGGCGGCCGTCCTCCTCGGTAAAGATGGCGCAGTTATCGATGCTGGTGCCGTCCAGGCCGTCTATGTCAAAGAGCCGCTCGATCTTGCCCCCGGACCTCCGGCCCTGGAAGGTGACGGAAACCACCTCCCGCTCGTTCATCTCCGCCCAGGAAGACCGGATCATAAGACACTGGCCGGTCTTAAAGGTAATAAAGGCGTGGCAGGCGGACTCCACATCCGTCACACCCCCCGCCAGGTCGGGAATACCCCAGGGCCCCTTAAATGCGGGGTTGCCCATAAAGTCGTCGTAGACCGCGGCAAGCACCCAGTCCGGTTCCGGGTAACCCATAAAATACAGGGCCAGGTCGAACATATGGGGCAGGTCCAGCACCGGGCCGCCCCCGGCGATAGCCTTGTTGGTAAACCAGCCCCCAAAGCCGGGAATGCCGTTCCGCCTGATCCAGGTAGCCTGGGCGGAGTTGATCTCCCCCACCTTGCCGTTTTGGATGTAGTACATGATCGCCTTGGCCTCCGGCCGGGCCCGGTTGTTCAGGTCAAACATCAGGACCTTCCCCGCCTTTTCCGCGGCCTCCTTCATGGCCTCCGTTTCCGCGGCATTCAGGGCCGGGGGTTTTTCGCAGTACACATGCCGCCCCCGTTCCAGGGCCTCGATAACCAGGGGCTTGTGGAATTTATTCGGCGTGATCACCGACACCGCCCCTATCTCCGGGGAACCGTCCAGCATCTCCCCCAGGCCGGTGTAGAAGCGGCTAATCCCCCGCCCCGCCCCGAATTCCCGGGCCCTGGCAATATCCTTGTCCGCCATGGCCACGACTTCCGCCCCGGCCCTGGTAAATCCGTCAAAATGGTAAGAGGCCATGCCCCCGGCCCCCACAATGCCTAGCTTCAAAGCGCTCATCTATTCCTCCGTTAACCCCGCGCCGTGTTCCGCTCATCCGATGATCTGAAAGACAGGGGCATGTATACCAGTTTAACCCGGCCGCAGCCCCGGTGGGAAGATCATCGGCAAATTATCAGCGTCTTGCATATCGGCAAGGCCATTCATACAGTGGTTGCCGGAGGTTAAACCATGAAAATAATCGTAGCCCCGGACTCGTTCAAGGGCAATATGAGCGCCCCCAGGGTCTGCTCAATCATAGAGGAAGGGATCCTTCGCGCCGATCCCTCGGCCCAGGTTTATAAAATTCCCCTGGCGGACGGCGGGGAGGGAACCGCCAGGGCGGTAACCGAGGCAGCGGGGGGCCGCTTTGTCACCGTGCCGGTGTCAGGTCCCCTGGGATGCCGGGTGGACGCCGGATTCGGGCTTATCGACGGGGATCGGGTGGCGGTGCTGGATATGGCAAGCGCCTCCGGGATCGAACTGGTAAGGCGGGAAGACCTGGACCCCATGAAGGCCAGCTCCTTTGGTACCGGCCAGCTTATGGCCGCGGCCTTGGACACGGGGGCCCGGGAATTTATTATCGGGATCGGCGGCAGCGCCACCAACGACGGCGGCGTCGGGATGCTCAGCGCCCTGGGCTTCCGGATTCTGGATGCGGAGGGCCTGCCGGTGGGCCGGGGGGGCCGCGCCCTGGGGAGTATCGCCCGGGTGGACCCCGACGGCGCGGATCCGCGGCTTAAAAATGTTTCCATCAAGGTTGCCTGTGATGTAACCAACCCCCTGCTGGGGCCCCGGGGCGCCTCGGCGGTATTCGGCCCCCAGAAGGGCGCCACACCGGAGATGGTGAAGCTCCTGGACGCCGGCCTTGCCCGGCTGGGTGAAGCCTGGATACGGGCCGGCCTTGCCGCAGACCTGGAGCAGCCGGGAGACGGGGCCGCCGGCGGCCTGGGGGCGGCCCTGCGGGTATGCCTTGGGGCTTCGATGGAATCCGGGGCCCTGCTGGTTATGAAATACGCCCGGTTTTTTGAGCGCCTTCCCGGCACGGACCTGGTCATCACCGGAGAAGGCATGACCGACGGGCAAACCGCCGGAGGCAAGCTCTGCTCCGTGGTGGCCCGCGAAGCCCGCAAGGCCGGCGTGGCGGCGGCCCTGCTTTCCGGCGGACTCTCCGGGGACCTGGGAGCCCTGCTGGACTCCTTTGATTATGCTGTCTCCATTGCCTGCGGCCAGGTCGGGCTGGAAACCATGCTTCAGGACAGCCCCCGGGACCTTGGCTTCGCCGCGGAAAACCTTATCAGGGCTATCCGGCTGGGAGCGCGCCGGGCGGCAGCCTAAATGTAGAGAACGGAATTTTTAACCACGAAGGAGCACAAAGGAAGAGTAGTAGGCTCAAAAAAACTAATATCCACCCCCTTCGTGCGCCTTTGTGGTTTTTATCCGTGCTTTTGTTAATTCTTCGCTTTCAGGAAACGGTCATAGGCCTGCTGAAACGCGGCGGTCAGATCATGCACCCCGGAGGCATTCAGTTCCGCAAGATAGGCGTCCCAGGTGGCGTCAATGTTGCCGTCCAACACCCACTGGGTAGTGTAGCGCTGCACGATGTCGGAAATAGTAGGCTGAATTCGGGATATCCTGGTCTGTTCATCGGAACTGAGGAGCATCTTGGGGATCGGCGTGTATTCCGCCAGAATATCGTACTTGCCGCTGGCGATCTGGCCTTCCAGCAGGTCCTCGGCATCCCAGGTGTAATCCGCCACGGTGCCGTAGTATTCGTCGAGTACCGCCAGGGAGCCCCTGGTGGGGGTAGAGTTATTACGGAGTTCATCGAAGTTTTTATAGGGTTCAAAAAGCTTGATGTTATTTTCGTCATCCAGACGGAAGTGGAGCATGCCGTCGGCGCCTTTTTCGTAGATGTAACCTTCCGCTCCCCAGTTTAGGGTAATGGAGATTTCAGGCTCAAAACAGTAATCCACAAAGGCGGCGATGATCTCCGGGTATTTACAGGAACTGGTGATGGCGACCATGCTGGTATCCTGCATCTCCGAGAAGTTGAGGGCAAAGCCGGTCTTGCCCTTGGGGCCGGTAAGGCGGGGGATTGCCGTGTATTCCCGCCTAACCCTGGGATCCGGCAGTTCGTTGGCGGGGGCCCAGAGTCCCATGACGCCGATGACGGCCTCGCTGCCCCTGATCTTGTTAGTCCACAGCGGCGATCCCGGTGAGGGGCCCGGTGAGAAGCTGTCAATATCCAGGAGATTTTCATTTTTGAGCATGTTGAAGTATTTGGCGGTGTCCCGGTAGGCGGTATCCATGGCGGTGAAGACGATCCTGTCGTTGATTACCCTCATGTGGTCGGCGATGTAGTAGCCGTTGCAGTAGGAATCCGCCTGGCCGAAGGCGCCGGTGAACTGGTGAAAGGTGCCATAAGAACCAAAGGTATCCTTGTTGGAGAAATACAGGGCATAGGGGGATTCATCGGCCCTGCCGTTACCATTGAGGTCTCCGCCGTCCCTAAAGGCCCGCAGGACATCGGTAAACTCGTCTACCGTGGCGGGCATCTTCTTTCCCACTTTTTCCAGCCAGGTGCTGTTGATGATGAAGGGGCCGGGGGTAAGGACCAGGCCTTTCATTTCCTCGATATAGGGGAAGCCGTACATGTGGCCGTTGGGGGCAGTGGCCCCGGCTTTGTATTCCGGATGCTGCTCATATACCGCCCTAAGCCGGGGCATGTACTTTTCTACCAGGTCCTCGGTGGGAAGGAGGACATCCTGATCCATGTACTGGGCTACCATGACTCCGGAAATGCCGTTCCAAAACGCATCGGGGAGGTCGGCCCCGGAGGCGAGCATGAGGTTGAGTTTCTCGGTAGCGCCATCCGAGGGAATCTCCTGCCAGTCAAATACCACCCCGGTGATTTGGGCCAGTTTTTCTATCAGGGCCAGTTTTCCCGAGGGGACGACCCGCTGCGGCGGCGCTACGATGGCCATGGTGATCTTCGGCGCCTTGGACGGATCCTTGATGATGGGCATACTGCCGTCCAGGTTGATATTGCTGTCATCCAACGCTGAAACGGCCGTCTCCTTCTTCGCCCCGCCGCATCCCGCACAGAGCAGGATCGTTAACAGGGTAATCAACACTAACACTACACTCTTTTTCATGTCTTTCCTCCTAAAGCATATCGACTTCTTTCAAAATCAAAACCTTGAAAGAACCTTTTAAGGCCTCACCCGGGCCCTAAATCTCCAAAATCAGTGCTGCGGGGCCTTAGCAGCCTGTTGCACTTGTGGATTTTTTGCATACTTATGCAAAAAATCCCGATCAACGGGTTGCTTTCGGAGTTTGCAAGGTATAAATATTCACTATCGTGAATATTTATACTGTTTTATGCGCGAAGCGCAACAAACTCCTAGTCCCGTTTCTAAACGGTGAGGCCGCAGCCCCGCAAAAACTCTGATTTTTCGGGGCCGTGTTGTTATTTTTCCGTATCCGGGGGTTCGTTTGGAAGCTTTTCTTAATTTTTTTGTTTCCGGCCCCTTCGCCCTTTGGCGCTGGGGGCGGCTTTTTATGGCCGCCCCGGAATTTCTTTCCGGTTTTGGCGTTACGCTCCTGGTTTCCGTGCTGGCCCTGCTTTTGGCCCTGGTTTTGGGTATTATTTTTGGTCTTTTTTCCACCGCAAAGTTAAAGGTCCTTAAGGCCCTTTCCCGTATTTATGTTGAAGTTTTCCAAAACACCCCCCTGGTGGTGCAGGTGTTT
>JAISQJ010000115.1 GCA_031274285.1 Treponema sp.
GTAATGCTTCGGGCCGGCCATGATAAACGTAGAGGCTACGTGCTCTATTGTCCGTGGTAGGCGGCCCCCCTTCCTGACGCTATTCCTATTGCGAATTATAGGCCACTGCATAGCAAAAAACGGTACTATGTCATAATCAAGGTTAAGGAATTCATCAAAAAAAACTACCAAAAGGTATTGAAAAGTACCAGGGATGGGAATATCATACAAACTGATTACTTGCACGGGAGGCTCTCCTGAAACCTACCAAGGCTTTGGGGGCGGCTCAAGGTAACCGGTTTCGTTCCTGCGGGAAGGACGTGCGCCATGCGTGAAGTAGAAGTACTGTACCCGTTGGACGGCGGAGAAGGCGGCTAGTGACCGGAAGGAAGCGGAGGAAGCGGGATTATACTTTACGGTGGACAAGGGGACCGGGGAACGGTACCGGTGGATAAGTGAGGGAGCGGAAGTACGGTCAAGCGCCGAAGGCTACACAACCAAGACATCGCTGTTAGACGGCGCCGGAGTAACCCTCTACGGTAAGGGAGAGGCGGTAGCCATAAGCCGGAGCATAGGGACCCGGAGCGGGATGCGGTACCTGGGGAAAGACCTATTGGGGAGCGTGCGGAGCGTCACGGTAGAGACGGGGACCCTGGAGGAACGCTACGAATACGACGCCTTTGGAACCCCCTACCAGGGAGACCTGGCTAAGGGCATGAACCTTGGCTACACGGGCAAGCCCTACGACAGTGCCACGGGGCTGTACAACTACGGCTACCGTGACTACAAGCCGGAAACGGCCCGGTTTACCACGATAGACCCGATACGGGACGGGAACAACTGGTTTGCCTATGTGAATAATGACCCGGTGAACTGGGTGGATTTGTGGGGGCTGAAGCCTGGTGATATTTTTCCAACAATAGATGATGCGGCTATTGACTTCGGTACTCTATATAATGATGATTCTATACGCGATAATATAGAATACGGGGCTTCTGTATATTATGATCGGCTTAAAGAAGGTTATACTTATACTGAGCCAGCAAGGGGTACTAAGGATAGTATTTGGCATTCCGTTGATCAGGTAAATAAAACTCTAGCGCAGTTGCATACCCATGCTGCTTATGATGAAAAATATAAAAATAATGATTTTTCGCGCGATGATATAAAACTAGCGGATAAAGCCAATGTTCCTAGTTATGTTGCAACCACAAATGGTTCTTTGCTAATGTATGATCCAAGCACAGGGAAATCAATACCAATAAGTACAAATATGCCAAGTGATAAAAATGACCCCACTCGACTAAATACTAATGACGCATACGCTGGGGAAAAAAACCAATCACGCGGATTAGCACAAAATATTATTGATCATATATTAAACGGTATTTCACATAATAAAGAAACAGCCGATGGGGGGTGTGGTAAATAATGAAAAAAAAATTATTATACATATCTATATTGTTGAGTATTTTGGTAGGGAGTATATTAATGAGACAAACTTTTGACGATGAAACAGATAATAATGGAACCAATCATGGTCCACGGGTAACTAGTGGGTATATTCCAAAAGATGGATTTGTACCGGATAAAACAACCGCACTTAAAATCGCCAAGGCAGTATGGACTCCAATTTATGGCAAAAAAGATTTACGTTGGCGTACCTATTATATAGAATTAGATAATAACATCTGGATTATTGAAGGTAGCAATATATGGGCACAATTAATTTCTGCTAGTAGTGGTGGCCCTTATATTGAGATTGATAAAGAGAATGGAACAATTTTAAAAGTAATCCATACAAAATGAAAAAGTTGAATAATAAATGTTTAGTAGAGTTTAGTTTTTGGGAATGCAAAGGTGTCTGTCACCATTTTTGATAAGGAGAAGTACTGGTACAACGGGATGGATCGGATGAATGGGCCCGAGGTGACGGACCTTATGGCTACGGTAAAATCCTAAAAGCCGGGGGGATGGAGGAATAAAAATGTTGGTGCATTTTTATGGAGCCAAGGGGGGGCCAAAAATCTGCATGCGAGCCAGCGAGCATGTTACAGCAATAATGCAACATGGCCTAGGCCGGGGAAACGATTAGGCTGCGGAGTAATGCTTCGGGCCGGCCATGATAAACGTAGAGGCTACGTGCTATATTGTCCGTGGTAGGCGGCCCCCCATAAGCGGCGTGAACGGGGCCGGCCCGGCATAGACCGGCAGTATAGCTATGACGCCCTGGGACGGATAACGGAAGTGAGGAACGGCGGCGAGATGGTGGAGCGGCATGGTAACCGAGGACGGGACCTGGCTAACGGCATGAACCTTGGCTACACGGGTAAGCCCTACGACAGCGCCATGGGGCTGTACAACTACGGCTACCGAGACTACCAACCGGAAACCGCCCGGTAAACAATAAAGGACATTAAAGAATGTAAGGAGAAAGCTATGATTAAACAGTTAGGCATTATTTACATTGCGTTATGCATGGTAACTCTATACCTCGGTGCGGAAGAAACTTCCCTGGAGGAATATGAAAGTCTTAATCCGGAAATAGACCTACTTTCAGACAGAGATGTAGGCACTATGGGAAGAAAGCTTTTGTTTTATCGTGAGCGTGCTTCGTTCAGTGATGCCGAATATGCGTATATCTACGATATGGCCAAGAACACGGCCGTAAAAATGCCTTCTGAACAGGCGGGCCTTATTCCCTATACACGAATAACTTATTTCTGGGACCCCCATACCAAAATAAATTATGGATATTTTCGAAATTTTCCCAGAAATGATCTTATGGGATGGTATTTAATTAGGATGGAGGCCAATGATAGAATTTATTTATCACATCAAAGTAAAGATGAATATTGGGCTTATAGGAGTCCGCCCTATAGAGAAATTTCCGATTCAAGGATACTTATTTCAAAATATAGTGGTTATATGAGAGATCGGCCATCTGAGCGTATATCTGAGTTCAACATTCTTGATAAACATACCAAAGAGAAAATATGGGAATATCCCATTGTGTCCAATACCTTCACCTCTCTATATACTGATTTGTATTGGATTACCGGATCGTGGTTTTTGAGTATTGATACGCCAGCTATTGCGGGCATTTGGAAAACGGATAGTATCTTTAATTATGAAACGAATGAGGAAATAAGCTTTGCCCCTGAGTCTATTATAGGGTATGGGAATGGCGTCATTCTGACAACATTGCAAACTGAAAAGGGATTTACCGGGATTACCATCTGGAGCGTCGATAAAGAAATATTGTATTGTGACAAGGATTATCCACTGACCGGGATGCTTGATGTGTTGCATAAGAACTTTCCAGGAATGCCGACAATAGCTTTTTCTTATTATGATTTTCCGTATATTTATTGCAACATTACCGATGCTTATCTTTATGGGGGTGGATATACTACCTTAATTATGAATCTTAAGGATAAAAAAACATACATGTCACCTGAGGGGTATTATGTACACGGGATTTTTGAGCCCGAATGACATTTGATATAATTCTGTATTAGAGAGAAGTTGTGCCGATGCGATGGGCCGGGGGAATGGCTCCATAAAAATGCTGTGACATTTTTATGGAGCCAAGGGGGGGCCAAAACGATAGCCAAGGACTTGTAAGAGCCTGTCAGAAATTTTGTGTAAACGGGAAGGAGTGAGATGAAACTCTTGGTATACTATTTTGTTCCTTGGGCCTTTTTCCCCCCTGCCCCCTCTTTTGGTGTGTCGTAAACGGCATGGGAGCAGTATACCATAACCAAAAATCCGGCTTTGCCTGTGTAAGGGCGTTCCGCCTTGTGCAAGGCCAGGGCAGCAGCCTTTTTCAATTTCCGGGGAGGATACACCTGATTATCCCCACCGGCACGGGTGAAATCAGCGGGGGGCCTGTCACGGAAACTCATGTACCGCTACGTGGTCCACGGTTTCCGTGACACCCCTCACAGCGCTTGTTTCAACCGTGCCGGTAATTGCTGTCGGGTGTATCCTCCCTGGCATTAATGGGGAAGCGGTTTATTCGAAGGGTGGAAACCGGTGTCTGTCACCCTTACGTGACCTCTGCGGCCCTGGGTTAACGTTCATAGCCCCCCATGTCGATGGCGCCGTTGAAACGGCTGTTCCCGCCCAGATCCTTTGCCAGGGCGGGCAGCACGTACCCGTTGTAGACCGGCTCGGTGATAGCGGGAGTTCCGGTGAGGCTTTGCCACTTGGCCCAGGTGTCGGGGTACCCGGCGTTGTCCCCCGCGTCGATGGCGGGGCTTCCCGGTTTCAGCCTGTAATCCCCGGCTGAATTGGGCATGGTAACACTACTGTCGGCGGGGTCCTGCCAGTCCACAAAGGGTGAGTTTGTTGAACCGGCGCCCGGATCCGCCACATTGCCATCGCCGACAGCGGAACCGCCCTGCACGATGCTGTAGGCAATGGCCGGGCTGCCGGTATCATTAGAAATACCGGGGCTGGCCGGGGCGTCATTCCCCCAGATGATACTGTTCCTGATCTGCGGCGAGGAAAATGCGTTCAACATTCCCCCGCCGCCGGAGCCGGCCTTATTGCCGGAGATGGTTACATTGGTCAGGATCGACGAGGAGTTCGACTCGTTGGTCATTCCCCCGCCGAAGCTGGATGCTCTATTGCCGGAGATGGTTACATTGGTCAGGACCAGGGAGGAGGCATTGTTGGACATTCCCCCGCCGCTGTTGTAGGTCCTATTGCCGGAGATGGTCACATTGGTCAGGACCGGGGAGGAGGAGTCGCTGCGCATTCCCCCGCCATTGGAATAGCTGGTATTGCCGGAGATGGTCACATTGGTCAGGATAGGCGAGGAGTTGTTGCTGTACATTCCCCCGCCGGCGTAACTGCTTAAATTACCGGAGAGGATTACATTGGTCAGGACCGGGGAGGCGTTGTTGTTGTACATTCCCCCGCCGGCGGTCCGATCTATTGAATTCCCTGCAAACAGAGTTCCCGTTCCGTCCGCATAACCGCCGCTTATGGTAAAACCATCCAGGACTGTGCCGCTCCCGGCGGGAATATTCACCGCCAGGACCACGTGATACGCATTATCGGTGTTAGTATTGACCGTACCGATGTCCCCGCTCAGGAGCGTTACATTTGCCGAAGGATCCCGGCTTGCGTCGTTCCCGCCCCCGGTGGGGTAGCCGCCCCGGACCTCCACCCCCTGCCGCAGGATGAATGCTGAGTCCCGGTCATTCGCGATGGTGGCGTAATCGGTGGTCCCGTCCGAATTGGGCTTGTACCGGGGCTTATAGGTCCCCGCGGCTACCCGCACCAGGGCATCCGGCGCGCCCGCAGCCTTGGCCGCGGCGGCCTCGTCCATCATCTTCTGCAGATCATTCGAGGCGTTTGCCCAGGATGAGCCGTCCCCGGTTCCCGCCGCCGTTTCCCTCGCGTAACGCCAGCCGTTAAGAAATTCCGCGGCCACCGCCACATCCGCGGCGGGCATGGTAAAGGTATAGGCTGCCCCCGATCCGGCAAGGGCCACGGGGCTTCCCCCGCCGTTCACCGCCAGGGCGTTAGGTTTCAGTACCGCGCCGTCATGGGCGGGCGTTACCGTCAGGGCTACCGCGGTCCCCGGAAAGGCGAGGCTGAAATTGGATGCCACCGTGCCCCCGGTCGTGGCAGGGATGCTTATCTCGTACAGGGGGCCGCTCATGTACATGGGGACCCGGACCGAGGTGTTCCCGATCCTTAGCTCAAAGCTCAGGCTCCCGGTCCCCATCAGGTCTTCCCCGTAGTAGGCCGATGCGTCTATGCGCCAGGGGCCCTCGGTAAGGCTTAGGTTGATGGTCCCGCCGCTTGAAACCGTGCGGTTTATCTGCACATCCCCGGGCCCGGTAAAGCTTACCTCGTAGCGCAGGACGGCCAGTATTTCGGCGGGCAGGTCCTTGCCGGAGCTGACGGCCCGGTCCCCTCCGGCCTCCCCGAAACTTACGGTAAGGGTCCCGGTCCCGGTATTTTCTCCCACCGGCTCGTCGGGGCCCATGAGAAAGGTACAGCCCGCCAGCAGGAGGACCGGCAGGACCAAATTCGCCAAGAATCCGTTTTTCATCGTATCAACCTCGTTCTTTTAAAGAAATTACGATATTTTTCGCCCCGCCGGCAAATGATTCCCCCACGAATCGTGGTAGTATGCGTAGATCTTTTGACCATGGTTATGAAAATGAATCCCCGGTGCGGCCGTATTGACACTTCCGTAACATAATGGGCATAGTAGAGGCCGTTCCAAGAAGAAAGACATGAAGTCTTTTTTTACCCGCCGAAGCGGTCATGAAGCCTGTTTGTCCTGTCTGTTTAACCAATGATTTTTTTGCGGCTAACCGTTGAACGGTTATCCTGCAGCCTGAAGGCGCAACCTTGTTGCGCCTATTTTTTTGTCTGAACCGCTAGGAGGAATCTATGATCAAACAAAAAGCAGCCCTTTTACTGGCAATCGCTTTGGCCGTTTTGGGGGCGCCCCGGGCGCTATGCCGGGGGACCCGCGAGGGGGAAAAGCCCCCCGCCCAGGAACTGGTTATCGGGGAGCAGTTCGATCTGGGGAGCATTGACCCCCTGCAGGGGATGCTGGATGATACCCAGATTCTGGTCTACAACGGCCTGGTGGAAATTGATGCGGATTTTAAGCAGACGCCGGGGCTTGCGGAACGCTGGGAGATGAGCGCCGACGGCCGCACCTGGACCTTCAGCCTGCGCCGGGGGGTACGCTTCCACGACGGGACGCCCTGGAACGCCCAGGCGGCGCGCTTCAATCTGGAAGGCCGCCTGGCCGGGTACCCCGGAACCGGAAACGTGGAGCGCTACGAGACCCCCGACGACTACACCCTGATTTTCCATCTGTCGAAACCAACCGCTTCCCTAACGAGCGATCTGTCTCGCACCATGATGAGCATGGTAAGCCCTGGGGCGATCAACAGCGACGGCTCACTCAAGGCCGCCGTGGGGACGGGCCCCTACAAGCTTGCAAGCTGGCGGCCCGATGTGGAGTATGTGTTCGAGGCGAACAATGATTTTTGGGGAGGGGCGCCTAATCTGCAAAGGATCACCTTTAAGGTCATTACCGACGCCCAGGCCAGGGCCCTTGCCCTGGAGACCGGGGAGATCGATATGATGAGCGGCTACCAGTCTTTAGGGGCGATCAAGCGGCTTCAGCATAACCGGGATTTCAACATAATCATGAAAACCCAGAATACCTCCGGGGCCCTGTTTTACAATCTACAGCGCCCTCCCCTGGACAGTCTTGCGGTGCGGAAAGCCATCGGCCTGTCCATCGATTTTAACACCCTGATCGGAAGCCTCCTGCCGGGCCTTGCCTCTCCTCCCCGGGGCTTCTTTTCCCCGGCCTACGGGGATCTGAACAACCCGGAGATCACCATGAATACCTACAACCCCGGGGCCGCCAAAGCCCTGCTGGAAGAGGACGGCTGGGTCCCCGGTCCCGATGGGATCAGGCGGAAGGGGGGAACGCGTTTAAGTTTCTCGTTGACCTACCGGGCAAACAACAGCGAAGACGCCCTTATTGCCCCGGCCATTAAGGATTATCTTGGCGCGGCGGGCATGGACCTTGTGCTCAATGCGGTGGAAGGGGGCGCCTTTGGCGATATTGAAGACGCCAAGGATTACGACGTGATCCTTTCGGGCCAATCCTTTATCCCCACCGATGACACCGCCTTCAACTATGCGAGCGGCTACTGGCATTCGGGAAGTTATTATAAGATTTATACTTCGCCGGAACTGGACGCCCTGATCGATACACTGCAGATTACCATGGACCGGGCGAAGCGGGTGGAACTTAACCGGCAGATTCAAAGGCTGATTATGGATAACTGCCCAACCCAGATCGTGTACCACCGGAACAGCATCCGGCTGGCCAGGGCGAATATTACCAATTTCAATATTTCTTCCGGCTGCTGGCATATCAACCGTCTGCTCAAAGACACGGTCATTGGAAGGCCGCGCTAGGGTCCCGTGCTGCGTTATGCCCTGAAGCGGCTGCTCCATCTGCCGCCGGTACTCATTGGGTTGACGGCGCTGGTGTTTGTATTGCTGCGCCTTGCCCCCGGGGATGCGGCCCGGCTCCGCCTCGCCGCCCGGGGCCTGGACCCCGGCACGGAAACCCTGGCGGAAGCGCGGGCCGCGCTGGGCCTCCACCGGCCGGTTTGGGAGCAGTACCTCCTGTGGCTTAGGGACCTGGGGCGGCTCGACTTTGGCCTTTCGGTGGTGACGGGGAAGAGTGCGGCCGCGGAGTACCTCGCCCATCTCAAAGCCACCGCGGTCCTGGCCTTTCCCGCCCTGCTGCTGGCCGGGGCCATCGCCTTTCCCGCGGGGGTTCTTTCGGCGATGCTCAAGGGCGGCGTGTTCGACCGTTTTTGCCGGGCCGCCGCCGTCCTGACCCTTTCGATACCGTCCTTTTGCCTGGGCCTTTTCTCCATCCTCCTGTTCAGCGTGAAGCTGCGCTGGCTGCCCTCCTTCGGTTCGGGAAGCCCCCGGCATCTGGTGCTGCCGGTCTTGACCCTGGCCCTGGGATCGGCGGCCCACTACACCCGGTTTATCCGCAGTACCCTGCTGGAGGAATTTTCTAAGGACTATATCCGCTCGGGCCGGGCCCGGGGACTTAGACCCGCGGCTCTGGTGTGGGGCCTGGCCCTGAAAAACGCCTCGGCCCCGGTGCTTACCTCCCTGGGAATGAGTTTGGCCCTGCTCCTGGCCGGCTCCGCGGTGGTGGAAAAGGTCTTTAGCTGGCCCGGGGCCGGAAAATATCTGATCGATTCGATCCTGGCGCGGGATTACCCGGTGGTACAATGCGCGGTGATCCTCTTTGCCTGCTTTTTTGTGGGCCTTAATTTGATTGCGGACCTGCTCTGTATGCTCCTGGACCCGCAGATCCGCCGTGCCGCCAGGGGCCGGGGCTCCGGATGCCCGGCCTGATCCCCGCAGAGCGGGCGGGACTCCAGGGCCCGCTCTTTAAGGCCGGCGCGCTCCTGGCCGTCTTTTTTATCCTGATTGCCCTTTTCGGCGGCTTTATCACCCCCCAGGACCCCCTTAAAACCAACCTGGACGAAATTCTCAGTCCCCCCCGCCGGGGCTACCCCCTGGGGACGGATAATCTGGGCCGCTGTGTCCTTTCCCGGCTCATGGCGGGCTGCAGAACGACCCTGGGCGCGGCGCTGATAACGGAA
Source organism: Treponema sp. (assembly GCA_031274285.1). Taxonomy (GTDB): domain Bacteria; phylum Spirochaetota; class Spirochaetia; order Treponematales; family Breznakiellaceae; genus JAISFT01. The sequence continues at coordinate 9,177 of JAISQJ010000115.1, forward strand.
AGCGCCATCCTGTTCATCGGCCTGACCTTGGGGACCGCGGCGGGCTATTTCGGCGGTTTTTTTGACAGCCTGCTGCTCACGGTAATCGATACCCTGCTGGCATTTCCAAGCCTGATCCTGGCCCTGGTGATCGCCGGTCTTTTGGGCCAGGGGCTGGGCAACCTGATGTTCGCCATGATCGCGGTTTACTGGGTGGAATATGCCCGCCTGGCCCGCAGCATGGCCCGGACCATCCGGGAAAAAACCTTTGTAAAGGCGGCAATTGTCTCCGGCAGCGGCCCCCTTCGGATCATCTTCCGGCATATCCTCCCCCATATCCTGCCGGCCATGCTGGTCTATGCGGCCCTGGGCATATCGTCGATCATCATAGGCATCTCTTCCCTGTCCTTTATCGGCCTTGGGATACGGCCCCCCTACCCCGAATGGGGCGCCATGATCACCGAAGCCAGGGACTATATGAGTATCCGGCCCCTGCCCCTGGCCGCGGCGGCCCTCTGTATCCTCCTCTCGGCAGCCTGCTTTCAGTTTTTAGGGGAGGCCGCGCAGGAAGCCCTCAACCCCCGGCAGAGCCAGCTCGGCTTCCTGAAGTTCCGCGGCCGGGATCATGCTTAAGGTGCGGGACCTCACGGTACGCTTCCCCCATCCACGGGGTGATGCGGTTCCCCTGCGGGATTGGAACCTGGACATGGCAAGCGGGGAAATCCTGGCCATATCGGGCCGGTCGGGCTGCGGCAAAACGGTCTTCTGCTCCACCCTGCTGGGCATCCTGGACCCTCCGGGCCAAATAACAAAGGGCTCCATACAGTTCAGCGTCCCGGAAACGGGGACCGTCGATTTGACGGCCCTAAACGAAGGGGAATGGCGGCGGATCCGGGGCAGCAGGATCAGCATGATCTTTCAAGACCCCGCCGGCGCCTTCAGCCCTGCCCATACGGTGGGAAGCCAATTCCTCAGCGCCCTGCGGGCCCACGACAAGGTGACGCCGAAAAAGGCCCTTTCCCGGCGGGCGGAGGATCTGCTGGCTGCGGTGCTTTTCCCGAATCCCCGGCTCATCATGGAATCCTATCCCTTTGAACTTTCCGGCGGCATGGGGCAGCGGGTGTCAATCGCCATGGCCCTGGCCCATGAGCCGGCCCTGCTTATCGCGGACGAGCCGACCACCGCGCTGGATGTCATAAGCGAGTCCCAAATCATAAGCCTGTTTTCGCGGATCAGAGGGGAATTGGGGACCGCTATTCTCCTCGTTTCCCATGATGAAAAAATTCTCCGGGGCATCGCCGACCGGCTGGTGAAGATGCCCCTTAGTAATACTACCCCCTCACGGGCTCCATAATATTACTCCACGGTGATAAGGCTTTTGGCGCAGAAGGTTTTACCGGCTTCCAGCATCCTAAAGCCAAAGAGGTCCTGGTCCCGGTGCATGTTGGCGGCGTTGATGGCGCAGGTCTGGGGCTCGGCGCAGATAAAGGTGTCATCTCCGTTTTGGTTCCAGATCACCCAGTAGCCGAATTGTTCGTCGGGAAGGTAGCGGAGTTTTTTTCCGGTCCGCAGATGCTCGATAAGGAGGCCCCGCTCCGCCCGGCCTTCCCGGTCCTGGTAGGTTCCCGCATAGAACTGGCCCCAGATATTTTCTTTTTCTTCCGGGATCTTACCCCGCAGGAATTCCAGCAGCTTGGCCCCGGCGCTCTGCCGCTGATCCTTCTCCAGGGCGTCCCCCAGGCCGATGCTGATGCGGTACGATGCGGGGTCCCTGGCGCGGTCATCCAGGGCAAAGGCGCTGTGGAAGCCCAGCATCAGGGGCATGGGGCGGGCGTCCAAATTTTCGATGCTTATTTCCTGGGAAAGCCGGCCTTCCTCCAGGCGGTAGCAGAGCCGGGCCTTAAAGGGGTGGGGGAACCAGCGGTAGACTTCTCCCCCCCGGGGGCTGGTAAAGGACAGCTCCAGTTCCGCCGCAGGGCCAATGCGGTCCACCTGCCAGGGCCGGTTGTACAAAAAACCGTGCAGATGGAAGGTCCCCCCCTTGTTGGCGGGGAAATGATAGTCAAGCCCCCTGGCGCTAAAGCGGCAGTTGTCGATCCGGTTGGGGGGAAAGAGGACCGGGAGGCCGTAGGCCTCCGGCAGGAGCAGGTATGCGGCGATGCCGGCGGGTTCACGGAGGTAAGGGGCGGTCCCGTCTTCCAGGGAGATAAGGTGGCCGCCGAATCCGGGCAGCACCAGGGCCCGGTAGTCCCCGGCCCGCAGTTCCAGCGCCGGAATCCCTTCCCATTTGACCGAAGCGACTTCCGCCCCCTGCACCCCGGCGCCGCACTCTTTGGTGTTGTCCGTCATTTATGCCTCCAATTGCCGGTTCACCGCCATCAGGCGGACCGCCAGGGCGGCGGAAGTTTTCAGGTCCGCCACCGTTTCCTGCTTCAGCACCGCTAACCTGAATATGGCCGCTTCGATAAGCGGGTAAAACAGATCATCGGCGGCCTTAATATTCAGTGATACTATTTCACCGGCCTTGATGCCGTCAATCACCATGGTTGCCAGGATGTGCCGCAGCTTTAGGGTGCGGCGGCGGACCCGGTAGTTCGGGTCGGCGTTACTCTTGGAAAGGTGGAGCAGGTAATCCAGGATAACCGCCAGGAGCCGCCGGTTTTTTTCCAGCAGTTCGATGATCCGGGAAAGCACCCGGATGATCTTATCCACCATGTTCAGGCCGGTATCGGAACGGACCTTGGTAAGGTCCGCCTCCACCGTCAGGAGAAGCTGCTTGATGCTGTAATTAAAAATTTCCTTTTTGTTTTTGAAGTAGATATACAGGGTTGTCCGGGTGATGCCGCAGCGGTCGGCGATTTTTTGAAAGGTGGCGTCTTCAAAACCCTCATCGACAAACACGTCAAGGGCCTTGTTAAGAATATCCCGCCGCCTTTTTTCATGTTCTACTACGATGGACATATACCGTTAATCCCCCTTGCACCTTGCGTATTAAAACTTTTCGTATTACAGCCTTTCGTACTGGAAAAAATACGAGGGAACCGCGCCGTTCGTTATCTCCCGGCAGGAATTCGCCCTCCGTCCAAAAAAGGATTCAAAACCCGGATGATCGGTAATAAGCGCCAGCTTCCAGCCGGGAAAACCCCGCCCCAGGGCGGACATGGCCGCATAGCCGGCCTCCGCGTCCTCCTCTGCCCCCATGCGCCGCCCGTAAGGCGGATTGGTGATAATAAAGCCAAGATCCTCCGCCCCCCCGTCCCTAAAGGGCGAACAGGCCGCTTCCATGGGGAGGCAGCGCAGCTCCGGCATCCCCCCCTCCCCGCCGGTCGTGCGTATCCCCTTCCCCGGCGTCCTGCCCAAAGCTAAATCACGGGCCCGCATCAGGTTGGAGGAGGCGATAGAAACCGCCCGGGGGTCCCGGTCGCTGCCAAAGATCCGCAGGGTATGTTCAAAATTGATCCGCCCCCGCAGTTCGGCGCGGATCGATTCTTCCAGGTCCGGCCGGGCGATCAGAAGGTCCGCCAGGGCAAAACCCCGCCCCAGGCCGGGGGCCGCATCCCACGCGTAGAGGGCCGCCTCCGCCAGAATCGTCCCCGACCCGCAAAAGGGATCGTAGAGGGGGAACTTGCGCCGCCACAGGGCAAGCTGGAGCAGGGCGGCGGCGGTGGTCTCCCGTAAGGGGGCGATACCCCCCTCCTGGCGGTAACCCCGCTTAAACAGCGGCTCCCCGCTCAGGTCCAGGAGCAGGGAAACCCGGTCCTTCTCCACATAGACCCGCAGATTCGCGGTCTTTCCCCCCTCCTCCAGCCGCTTAATATGATAAGCGCCGCAGAGCCGCTCCGCCGCGGCCTTGTGAACCACCGCCTGGATACTGGTCTCCGCTTTAAGAAGGGAGCGGCTGCTCCGCACCTTGGTCACCGCCAGAGCCATGTTCCGGGGGATATAGGCCTCCCAGGGCGCCGAGCGGGCCCCCTCAAAAAGGTCGTCAAAATTAAAGGCAGGGTAGGAGGCCGTTTCCAGGAGGATCCGGTCCGCTACCCGTGTGGCCAGCAGCGCCCGGTACAGCCCCGCCAGATCGGCGCGAAAGCGGACCCTGCCAAAGCCCGAACCCTCCACCGCCAGGCCCAGCTTTCGCATTTCCTGGGCCGCCACCTTTTCCGCCCCCACCGCGCAAAGGGCCGCCGCCGTTTTTTCCGCTTCCACCCGGACAGTATAACACAAACTGTTAGTTTACCGGAATCTGTTTTTGGTGGGGGGAAGTCTCCCCCCTGCCTCCAGCCTTGGCACGGGACGGTGGAGTTTGCGGCTTCGCCGCAAACTCCGAAAAGACTTGGGCGTAAGCCAAGTCTTCCGGCACCCCCCTCTGCGGCCGCCAAGCTAAAGCACCTGGGACAGGTGACTGACACCCTGGGCCCTTCACTTATCACCAAAACGTTATGCAAAATGGCTCATTTTTGAAAGGTATTGACAAAATAAGAAAATCACGGGACCATTCAGCCATAGCTAATTCATTATAAAACATTAGGAGAAAACTGATTAGTACATTTTTTAACCGAATTTCCGAATTTTGGAAATCATTGGGGCCTCTGGACCCTCTGCGGTTTTGTTTTTGGGTGGTTGTCTGCTGATACTTGGGTTTATATTTAACTGGAGATGGCTATACCCCAGCCGTCACACGGTAAGAAATTATTCTCCTGGAATACGAAGAGCACTTGTTCTGGTAACGGGCATTATTTGCATAATTTGCAGCATTTTATTTTATGTGTTCAGAGCCAATGTATATTGGCATTAAGATCAGGAGGAAACAAAATGGGATTGTTTGACAAATTTGTCGGGATCGTTGGCGAAGCACTCGGCGGAGCCGCAGGCGGATCTGCCGGAGGTAAATCCGACGGCAAGAAGGAAGAGATTCGGAACATCTTCAACTCCAAGGTGAATGACGGCGGGAGTTATAC
>JAISQJ010000066.1 GCA_031274285.1 Treponema sp.
ATCGTGTCGTTTATCATACTGGCCAGGTCATACTCTACCGGGATAAGCTCCATCTTTCCCGATTCTATTTTTGATACGTCCAGAATGTCGTTGATAATATTGAGCAGGATGGCGCCGGAACTGTGGATCTTTTCCAGGTTGCCTGAGGTTTCACCGGGGAGGCCGGTGTATTTTTCCAGTTCCACTTCCGAAAAGCCGATGATGGCGTTAAGGGGGGTGCGGATCTCGTGGCTCATGCGGGCCAGGAATTCGCTTTTGGCCCGGGTGCTGGTCAGGGCTTCCTCCCTGGCCCGGATAAGGTTTCGGGTCATTTCGTTGCGGACCGCGGCGTTGGCGATGAGGAGGCTGCCTGACCGCAGAATATTTTCCTCCTGGACGGAAAGGCGCCGTTCCTTCCGGTAATCGCCGAAGCTGACAAAACCCCAATAGTGATCCTGCAAGAATACGGGGATCGCCAAAACGGATACCAGGTCCGGGGAGGGCAGGAGGCTCCGATCTTCGGGGGAAAGGTTGTTTAGGGGGCCGTTGATCGACCGCCCCCGGGAAAATTCCTGTTCCCACCGGGGAATGCCGTTAAAATAAACCGGGCGCCTTTCCCCCTGGTTCCGCCGCCAGCCGCGGTCGTTCAGCCACTCAAAGAGTTTTACATAACGGGCGCTTTCCCCCTGGGCCTGGTTTTTCCAGATACAGATACGGTCAATGTCCACGCAGCGGGCCATGCTTTCCATGCTCTTTCTGAGGGATCCCTCAAACTGGCCTTCGTCCGAGGCAAGCAGTACGACCGCCGTATCATTTACCATGCGCAGCAGGTTATCCTGCAGCAAAACCTGGCGGCGGGAATTTTCCGCCCGGTCCCTTTCCACCAGGTATATTTTGTTTTGAATTTTGATAATGGCGCCGATACATCCCCCTACGATAAGGATGGACTGAACATGATCCAGATACACCCGGTAATCCCCGTAGATTACGAAGCTTTCCGCGCTGACGCCCTGGCGGATCACCAGATTCGGAAAACGGTAGCTGATATAGTAGCAGAAGACGACCCATATAATATGGGTGATCAGAAAAACAACGCTGCTTTTTCCGCCTGACAGCAGAACGATAATGATGATGCTCAATACAAAATACACCGGGGCGCTGCTGGCGACGCCGCCGAGGGTGAAATAGGCGGCGGGCAGCAGCATATCGCAGACTACGATGATGGCGATCCGGGAAAAGAGGGTATAAAGACGGAAATGGTTGCAGGCCGCCGTCAGGCAGATGACGGAAATAATAACGGCCAGCACCACCAGCAGCAGGAAAACGCTGGCGCCCATGAGGACTCTGGTAACGATGGCCAGGGAGGCAAAGCTTATACCGGTCAAAAAGATCGTATTGATCATCTTCGCTTCCAGGGGAACCTCGTCGGAGAGTATGTAACGGTACACCAGGTCTTTCATCATCCTGATCATCATAGCTGTCCTTTTGGGGCCAGCATTTCTTCCAGCCCCTTTTGAATGGCATCGTAGTCGAAATTTTCCGCCTGTTCCCGCAGCCGCGTGATAAGTTCCCCTCCCCGCTCGTAGCGGTACTGTTCCAGTTCCCCCAGAATATCAGCGGCCTCGGTGGAATTGAAAACCGCGGCCGCTGCGGACAGGCGGGCCAGCAGTTCCCGGCTGGGCTCCGCCCGCCATTCCTTTTCCCGCGTCGGCCGGCGGGCCTCCCATTCGGCCAGCAGGGCCCCCAGCTCCGCGGCCAGAGCCAGGGCCTGCCGCCGCAGTTCCCAGTGGCGGGAAAGCACCAGAGCGGCGTTTCCCTCCTTGGCGGCGAATTCCAGTTCCCTGGCCAGGGCCGCAGTACCGGCGGCGCAGACCGCGCTGCAGGCGCCCTTGAGGCCGTGGACTTCCACGGCGTAATCCGGCAGGGAAGAAGATTCCAGATGGCGATCCATCTGCTCAAGCAGGGGCGGGGTATGGGCGGCAAAGGATTTGAGGATGGGAATATAGGCTGCGCCGCTGCCGCCGTAGAGGTTCAGGGCCGCGTTAACGTCCAGCCCCGCCGCCGGGCGGCTTAATAGCCATTGCCCCTCTCCGTCAATGCCGCTGTCGTTAATGCCGCCCCCGGATCCGCCGCCGGCAAATTCCCCGCCGCCGGCTGAGGGCCCCGCGGTTTCCATCCGCTCCCCTCCCCGCCGGTCCCGAATCCACTGGTTCAAAACCTGGTCCAACTGCTTGATATCTATGGGCTTGGGGATGAAGTCGTTGAAACCGCTTTCCAAAAACATTTCCCGGTTCCCCGCTATGGCGTTGGCCGTAAGGACGATGACGGGTACCGTCCGGGCATAGTCGCTGTCAATCTCGTGCCGGATAAACCGTACCGCCTCAAGGCCGTCCATCTCCGGCATCATGTGGTCCATGAACACCAGGTCGTAGCGGGGCTCCCCCGCCGTGATGCGCGCTATCGCTTCCCGGCCGTTTAGCACCGTATCCACCGAAAGGCCGTAGGGCATCAGCAGACCGGTCATCACGTCCAGGTTGGTCGGTAAATCGTCCACCACCAGGACCTTGCCGTAGGGCATCCAGGAGCGGACCAGGTTTCCCAGGCTCCGGGTCCGGTCCCCGCTAAACCGGAAACGCCGGATGTTTTCCGCGGTCTCCCGACCGACGGGCGTGCCGTCCACGATGCCCTGGGGCAGGGACACCCGGAACACGCTGCCCTTCCCGTATTCGCTTTCCGCCGTGATGGTCCCCCCCATCATTTCCACCAGCCCCTTGGCGATGGAAAGTCCCAGCCCCGTTCCCTCAACCTGCCGGTTCGCCGCGGCGTCGAACTGGGTGTATTCGGAAAAGAGTTTCTCCATGTTCCTGGGCTTGATCCCCCGGCCCGTATCCTCCACGGTAAAGTCCAGCAGGGCCGCGCCGCCTTGGCGCTCCCAGCCTATCCGCAGGCGGACCTCCCCTTCCTCGGTATACTTAAAGGCGTTGGACAGGAGGTTGTTGAGGATCTGCCGGAGCCGCAGTTCGTCGCCGTAGAGTTTTTCCGGAATAGTTTCGTCCAGTTCCGGTTTAAACACCACCTGTTTTAGTCCGATCCGCACGATGTTAAGCTGGACCGTGTCGCTGATCATCTTGCTCAACTCGTATTCCGCCGGGACGATCTCAAAATTACCGGATTCGATCTTTGAGATGTCAAGAATATCGTTGACGATTTCCAGGAGATGGGAGCCGGAATGGTGGATTTTTTCCAGGTTGATCCTGGTTTTATCGGGGAGCCGGTCCTGCAGTTCCACTTCCGCAAGGCCCAGGATGGCGTTGAGGGGGGTACGGATCTCGTGACTCATGCGGGCCAGAAAAACGCTCTTGGCCTGGGATGCGGATTTTGCTACCTCGGTTTGATGTTCCAGTTCCCGGGTCCGCTCCCGCACCGTGGTTTCCAGATTCATATTGGATTTTTCCAGCGCCGTGTTCATGGTATCAAGCCGGCGGAACAGGCTGCCGAAACGCCGGGCCAGCACGATGGTAGTAATAATGGTGAACATAAAGAATCCGTAGTTGCTGAAAATAAAAACCCCGCGGTTCATATAAAAGCTGCTGAGGATGTCAACGATCCCGGTAGCGGCCATGATGATGATGCCGATGATAAGGTTTCCCTGGGGGGTTCTGACGAGGACATTCCACAGAACCTCCCGCGGGGGTTTTCCGGCGGTCCTTCTCTGTTCGTCCACGGCCCGCCAGAACGCGTAGATCATATCGTAGCCGATGATGTAGGTAAATCCGAAAAGGTCCGATACCCACCATACCCGGAGGATATCGTCCCCGAAGGGGCGGGGCAGGATGCTTTGGGAAAGGGCCAGGAGCAGGCAGAAGGCCCCGTATATTTTGGCGATGACGGTGACTTTCCCGAAGCTGAGGTTTTCCAGGAAGGCGCTCAACAGGGGCAGGGCCATAAAGACGGTGGCATATTCGATCAGATAGGTAATATTGGTGTTAGGAATAAGGCTGTAGATCGAATGGCTTCTCATTAAAAAATAAATCCCCAGGGCCGTTGAAAAACCGCAGTAATAGAGGTTGAAACGGTCGCGGGGCCGGTTCAAAAAGATCAGGAAGTGATAAATACCCACAAAAATATACACCGCGCAAAAGGCCATCACCAGGAATTCGTTATGATTCCTTTGGATGGTTTCCCACTGGCCGATATAATAGGGCTGTTCGTAGCACAGGCCCGTGCCGTCATAGTCAGGCGATCCGATAATACGGAAGGCCAGGATATTGGTTCCCCGGGTAAACATGGACCTGTCCAGGGGCAATGAAACATACCGCCAGGTTCGGCTGGATTCAATCTGCCCCTCCCCGTCCAGGTGGACTTCGGACTTTACCGTATAGCCGTTGAGGAATATTTCCCAATTGTCCCCCAGGATGGCCAGGAAGATCCCCGGCTGGAAGGGTTTTTTTCCGCCGATTTTCTCAAACTGCTCCGCCCTTACGGTAAAGGGTATCAGCATGGTGTATTCCCGGTCTTTTTCCTTGAAGGGGGAAAGAAAAACCCGTTTGGAAAGTCCCGGCAGCCCGGTGTTTTTTATGCTTGCCGGACGGCGCGGGTCGCCGGGCCGGGAAGGGATGAGCCGCCAGGGACCGGCGGAAGGGTCCAGGGGGGAAAATTCCGGGACCCTGGTAATGTCCGCCTCTTCAAAGCCATTTTTTACATAGAGGGGATAATCGTTCAGGTTGATATACAGGGAGTCCGGTTCCGGTTCCGTCCGGGCGCAGCCCCAGAGGACAAGCGGCAGGGCGGCGCAGAAAACTAAGGTTTTCAATTTTGAAACCGGCTTCATGTTTTACCGCCCCCGCCCCTACCGGGCCGGAGGTCTTTCCCTTTCCGAGGCCTCTAATACGGCATTGATTTTTTCCAGCAGTACCGCCGGGACTATGGGCTTTACCACGTAACCTTCAACGCCGCTGGCCTTTGCCCGGCCGGTAAAATCCGGCGTCTCGTGGGAGGTGACAAAAATAACGGGGATGTTTTTATGGGCGGAAAACGCGGGGTTATGACGAATCTGATCGAGAAATTCAAAGCCCGACATTTCCGGCATTTCAATATCCAGCAGGATAAGGTCCGCCTTGACGGCGGCCAGCATGGCGAGGGCTGTTTTGGCTGACTTGGCGGGCCGCAGGTCAAAATCATGGCACAGCATGTTCTTAACAGCCATAAGGTTAACCGGCATGTCATCCACCGCCAACACAACTTTTTTTGCCCCCTGTTCAGCCATTGGCTTCCCCCCCTTCGAGCCGCTCCCGTATCGCATCGTAGTCCACATTATCAAGCTGTTTTCTTAGCCAGCTTACCAGCTCCGCCCCGGATGTATACGTATGGGCTTCCAGTTTAGCAAGGACCTCTTCCATGGCCGTAATATCATAATCTTTGCAGGCTTCAAGCAGGGCGTTTAACAGGGCCCTGTCCGGCTCCCCGGCCGGACTTTTTTCTTTTGGTTCCCCGGAGGCGGCCAGAAACGCTTCCAGATTTTCAAGCAGGGCCGTTAAGGTTTCGATTAAATTCCCGTTATGGGCCTGGATGGTTTCCCAGTCCCCCGCCTTGGCTGCGGTCTCCAGCAGTTCCGCTTCCCTGCCCACTTCCCCGGCGCAGATTTGGCGGCTCGTTCCCTTGATCCCGTGAACCGTGATCGTATAGGCGTCCAGGGTTTCCCTGGAAACATTTTTTAGCACGGCCAGAAATTCCGGAATAGATGCGGCGTAGGAACGGAGGATTTCCGGGAAGGCGTCCCCGTAGCGCTCCGCCCCCTCCTCCAGATCGATGCCCTCAAGCCGCGCTCCGTCAAAGAGGCCGGCAGGGCCGGATTCGGGGCGGCGGTTTTTGATCTGCTTTTCGGCGGGCAGCCATTTTTCCAGAATTTCATGGAGTTTGATCATCTCAATGGGCTTGGCCAGGTAATCGCTGAATCCCTGCTCTAAAAACATTTCCTTCATCCCGGAAACCGCGTTGGCGGTAAGGGCGATGACGGGAAGTTCTTTGAAATAAGCGCCCTCCAGGTTCCGTATGATGCGGAGCGCTTCGATTCCGTCCATGCCGGGCATCATATGGTCCATAAACACCAGGTCGTAGGTTTTTTCCTTGAGCAGCGTTATTGACGCGGGGCCGCTTAAACAGACATCGACGATCATGTTGTAGGGGACCAGGAGGCCCTGGGCAACCTTGAGGTTGGCGGCAATGTCGTCCACGATCAGGATCCGTGCGGAGGGGGCGGTAAGCTTGGGGGGAATCTTTTCTTCCCCGGTATAGATCCTGGATTCCGCCTTATGGTTCAGCACATTGGCAAGGGCCAGGGTATGGACCGGCAGGGTAAGGAGGCGGATATGGCGTATGCCCGCGTTGGAACCGTAGTCGGCCAGCAGCACCGGCCGGATGTCCGCGGCTTCAAGGATCGGCCGTACCCCTTCGTACAGGGCCCCGGCTATAAAGGCAAAGGCGTACTTTTTGCGGGCCGGAACATCCGCGGCTGCCGCGCCGTGTATGGCAGCCATGCAGGCTTCGCGGAACGCGTCCTCCGTGGTAACCAGGGTATAGGGCACTCCCAGGTTGTCCAGGGACCAGCAAACCGCCTCCCCGCAGACGGGCCGGTTTTCATAGACCAGTACCGGCTTTTCGCCGGGATTTTCCACCGCAGCAAACCGTTCATCCGAGTGGAGCTGTTGGGGAATCCGGGCGGTAAAGACGCTGCCCTGGCCGTAGACGCTGGATACCGTTACATCGCCGCCCATGATGCGGCAGAGCCGTTTGGTTATGGCCAGCCCCAGACCGGTTCCCTCGGCCCCCTTGTTGGCCGTCATATCCACCTGGATAAATTCCCCAAAGACCTTGTCCAGGTCCTCTTCCCTTATGCCGATGCCGCAGTCTTCCACCTCAATTTTTAATATAAAATTCCGGACAGCGAAATCCCCGGCCCCGATAGAAAGTTTGATAAAGCCCCGGTCCGTGTACTTCACCGCATTCCCCAGCAGGTTCAGCAGTATCTGTCTGATCCGCAGTTCGTCCCCGATAAGGTCGTTGGGCAGGGCGGAATCAATATTGGTGATAAAGGTCAGCGATTTTTCCATGGCCCGGATGCGGATAATGTTGATCACGTCGTTGATCACCGATCTGAAGTAATAATGAATGGGGATTATCTCCAGCTTACCCGCCTCGATCTTCGAAAAATCCAGGATGTCGTTGATGATGGAAAGAAGGTTTACCCCCGCCTGCTTGATGCCCAGGGTGTGTTCGTAAACATCCGGGCTGACCGGCTCCCGCAGGATCAATTCCGACATGCCGATGATGGCGTTCATGGGGGTGCGGATTTCGTGGCTGGTGTTGGCCAGGAAGGCGCTTTTGGACCGGGACGCCGCCTTCGCGGCCTCCTCCGCCTTTACCAGGTCTTCAATGGTATGGTTTATCTTCTGCTCCATGAATTGCATGGCTTCCGCCAGGCTTTGCAGTTCATCGCCGGTCCTGATGTTCAGGGCCGCGATAGCGGACCGCCCCTCCCCGGAGGAAACCAGAAATTCGCCCGCGGCCCTGGTCATGGCGTTGAGGGGTAAAATAACCGCATTACGGATAAACATAAAGTACAGGACGGAAAAAACCGCCATGGCCAGCATGATGGCAAAGCCCAGGTAAAAAAGGTGGGGCCGGTATTCCACCGCAATCCGCTCCATGGAAAAATCAAGCCCCACATAGCCGGTAACACGGCCGCCGCTTCCGTAAACCGGTTCATACATGCTTATTATCCAGCCGTAGGGCCCGTCGCTGACGATAGGTTCGACCGCTTCGCCCCGGAACAATTTTTCGCCGTACTCCGCGTAAGCTTCCCGCCAGGGGTCGGGATAGCCCAGGGGCATGGGGGCCTTTTCATCGGTGTCGTAGATAAAGTAGGTCATGTCCGGGGAACTTGGTTTAATAACGTAAAGGTAGAGGATATCGTTTTGCTTCTGGAGGAGCCGCATAAGGCGCAGGGTATCTTCATACTGGCTATCGGTAACCAGGGTGGCCAGGTAACGGTCCAGGGAATCCCCGTCAATCAGGGCCGCGGCGGTCCTGGCAAGGTTCCGCCCGAATTTGGCGTAATACTGTTCCGTAATGCTCTTAATACTGCGGTACTCCGCCGTAATGGTAAAGGCGCCCAACACCAGGGCTATGAGGATTATGAACAAGGTCAGCCGGTATCCTAAGGCTCGTCTTATGTTACCGGACCAGGGCATCGGCTCACTCCTATGTATGCGTGAAGCGCAACAAATACCCAGAATACACCCAGATGCTGAATAATGCTACCTGTAATTATGTAGGTTGACCTTCTTTTCCGGCCCCTAATTTCTCATAACCTCCGGGTATTCTTCGGCGTAGCGGCGAAGCTGGGGATTGGCGGGATCCAGGGCCAGGGCCTGGCGCAGGTAGATGAGGGCCCGTGCCCGCTCCGGCCGGCGGAAGTGGTAGAACTCGAACATGGCGATCATGGAGGAGAGGTTTCGGGGATCAGAAAAAAGGCTGGCCCGCAGGTCCGCCACCACCTGATCGTCGCTGCTCCGGATAAGGCTGCGGAGGTAGTAGTAGCGGGCCTTCTGGGTATCGGTGATATTGGCCGCGGCCAGGCGGCTTTCGATAAGGCGGCCCGCCTCGGCCTGGCGGCCGGTTGCTATGAGCGCGGAAATGTAGGCCGCCGCCCCCTCGTCGCCGGCGGGATTCTTCTCGTAGAGGCTGCGGGCGTGGGAGAGGGCCGCGGCGTTATTCCCCAGCCCCCGCTCTATGGTATAGGCGCTCAGCAGGTCCTGGCTTTGGGGACTCCCCTCCAGCAGGGGGGCCAGGTGATCCTTGGCGCTCTGCCAGTTCTCCTGGTTGATGTAGTCCTGCACCGCCAGCCGGATAATCTCCGGGGAGGAGGTACCCCCCTCCATAAGACGGCTGAGCAGGGCGCGGCCCTCGTTCCGGTCCTCCTCCCGGGGGGACTCCAAAAAAAGCCGGGCCCCGTAGATTAGGGCATCCTCCCCGGCGCCGCCGGAGCGGATAAGGGAGCGAAGGTAGTTAAGGGCGGCGTCCCGGTTCCCCAGGCCTTCGGCCTGAACCCTGGCCCGGAGGAAAAGGTACAGGGGGTTCTGGGCGTTGATGGACGCGTACTGGTCCAGGGGCCGCTGGGCGGGAAGGTAGCGGCCCTGCTCCACCAGGGCGTGGGCCTGCATCAGGAGGAGTTCCCCGTCCCGGCTTTCATGCTGCAGGGATTCGGCAATGGCGTTCTGGGCCCGGGACCAGTCCCCCTGGCGGTAGTAGGCCACGGCAAGCTGCCGCTTCACCGCCGCATTATCGGGGAAGCTGAGCACCAGGTCCTGCAGGGCCCGGACCGCGCCGGCGTGATCCCCCCTAAGCTCCCTGATCCGGGCCAGGCCCAGGCTGGCGGGGTAACATTCCGTTGATATTCCCAGGGCCCGGTTGTACACGGCCTCGGCCTCCGCCAGGCTCCCGGTCCGCTCATAGGCCAGGCCCATAAACAGGGGGGCCAGCACGGAGCCGGGGTTCAGCACCGCGGCCCTTCTCAGGTCCGGAAGGCTGGGGAGCAGCCGGTCCTGCCGGGTCTCCCCCAAAAGGGCCAGGAAGGGCAGGACAAATTCCAGGTAGTCCGAGGACCCCGCGGGGGGGGAACTGTAAAGCCCCCGGTCAACATCCCGCAGGATCCTGGCGTAGCTGTGGGACTGGGGGGGGTCCAGGGCGGGAAACTGAATGCCGATATCCGGGTACAGCCGGCGGAACAGGTTGATGTTCACCGCGTTCATGATCCTGCCGAATTCCCCGGAGCCCAGGTTCTGCTGGCGAATCTGATCCAGGGCCCGCTGCATAAGGGAGGGGATCCCCGATTCGCTTAGGGCCCGGATCTCCTCCGCCAGACCCTGCCGGCCGGTCTGCCCAAAGCACAGGGGAATGATAAGGAAACACAGGGCGCCGGCTAGAAGGGAAACAGAAAAAAAGCCCCGCCGGCTCACCGCTTAGGATCCCCGGCATTTGATTTAGCGCCAAGGGACACGAGAACCAGCACAAGGCCCCCCAGGATCACCAGGAGGGGCCACCAGTTCAGCATGAACTGGCGGAAGGAGAAGGTAACCAGATCAAGGGAGAATACCAGCAGCGCGGAGCCCAGAATCACAAAGGCGATGGAGGGCACCACATAGCCCATGCGGAGGACCCCGAAACGGCGCCAGCCGGAGGGAAACAGGGCAAGGCCGGCGAAAACCGAAAGCAGGGGCCAGCTCTTGGAAAGGGAAAGGGGAAAGACCCCCAGGGCGGAAAGAAAGAGAAAGAAACCCACCTGGAGGAAGAAGGCGGCAAAAAACAGATATACTACCCGCCGGTTAAGCTGGATGGCCAGGGCGGCGCAGAGGCTTCCCAGGATCACGAACAGAAAGGAAGCGGCCACGGAAACATGGGACAGTCCCGCCAGGGAGCCCAGCAAAAACCCGCTGCCCAGAAACATAAGCATAAGGCCGATAAAAAAAATGAACCGAGCAACGGTTCGGCGGGATAAGGCGCCCATAAAAGAAAGTATAGCCATATCCCCCTTCCCTGCCAAGCTTTGTTGGGATACCATAGGCCATGGTCAGCGGCCGCGGACAGGTAGATTAGGATTAGTATGAAAAAAGTGAGGCTCCTGTGTTTTGCCCCCCTGGTACTGGCGGCGCTGCTGGGTTCCTGCGGCGGACCTTCCCTTGCCTTTCCCCCATCGGCGCCTGCCCCGGTCGATCCCTATTACCTGGCCGGCGGCCGGGAAAACCAGGAGTATCTGCGGGAGCTTTTCTCCCTGCTGGCCGGGGGGACCGGGGAAGAGCGTTTCGCCCTGATCCGGGAAATCGCCAACACCTACGTCCGGCTTAACGAGTATCCCCGGCTTATCAATTTTTTAAGCCGGCAGATCAAAGGCGACCCGGAGGACCTCTACAACGCGTATTACCTGCTGATGATCGCCTACGCCCATATCCAGGAAGACGCGTACCCCGTGGCGGCCCTGTACTTCGACATGATCATCAAGAACTACCCCGACCTCCAGATTCAGGGCCAGTCCATCCACCTTGCCTGCCTTAAAGAGCTTATCAACCTGTCGGAGCGCAGCGAGCAGCAGGTGTGGTACTACCGGGAACTGATCTCCCGGTTCCCGGATCAGATAGACCTGGGGGAAGCCTACTTCATGCTGGCCCAGGCCTACGAAAAAACCGGGGACTGGAACGGGGCTATCCAGGCCTATACCCAGTATCTCCCCTACCAGGGGACTATTATCCCCAACTTTCCCCGGGCCGATAATTACGCCAAGCAGTTGGTGGATTTTAACAATTCCCCCAAGGACTGGACCTTCGAGAACCTCACGGCCCTGGTTGAGGCCATCAAGGCTGCCATTGATTCGGGGTCCAGCTACCGGCTCTGGGCCTACCGGGCCAAGGTCAATTTTTTTGCCCGGACCTGGGAACAGGAGGAAACCGACGATTCGGGGATGTCCGAATTCAACCTGTCGGATTTTATGCGGAACAGCCGTATCCGCTATGCGGAAACCCTGGACGCGGGGTCCAGCGCCAACGAAGCGTACCTGCGAACCTGGGGCTGGTCCCAGTACATTTCCACCTGGTATCTCTACTTTAGGAAGATCAACTTTCCCCTGGACCCGGAGATACACGGCCGCTGGGAATGGGCGGGAGTCTACTATGGCGAAAAGTTTTAAGGTCCTGCTTCCGCTTTTGTTGATCCTGCTGCCCCTGGGGGCCCAGGAGAGCGCGGCCCCGGTATTCCCGGAGCAGACCCTGGAAGTCCCGGAAGAGACTCCGGTAGTAGCGGAGGAGACCCCGGCGAGGGTCCTGGAGCTCCCGGCATTAGCGGCCCCGGAGACCCCCGCAACCCTGGCGGAGGCCGCCGCGCTTGGCAGCGAGCATTTCCAGGGCCGCCCCCTCAGGCGGCGGATCTTCCCCCCCACCCAGCGTTTTACCCCTCCCCCCCCAACAGTCCCCGCCGGGGACCGGGCCGCCCCCATCCCCGGCCTGGACCAGCCCCTAACCCAGCGCTACCTGCGGCAGTATTCATCCCCCGCGGGCCTGGCCTGGCTTAAGGAAGTGATGGAGCGGGCAAGACCCTACCTGGGCTTTGTCCGTGAGGAAATAGCGGAACGGGGCCTGCCCGCGGAACTCCTCTACCTCCCCGTCATTGAATCGGGCTACCTCCCCACCGCGGTAAGCCGGTCCGGCGCAGCCGGGCTCTGGCAGTTCATGCGGAACTCCATGACCCCCTTCAACATGCGGGTAGACGACTGGCTGGACGAGCGGATGGACTTTTGGAAATCCACCCAGGGGGCCCTGCGTAAACTGGAGGAAAACTACCAGGCCCTGGGGAACTGGCCCATGGCCCTGGCGGCCTACAACGCGGGGCTTGGGGGCATCCGGCAGGTATCCCGGCGGGCCGGCAGCGATGATTACTGGAAGCTTTCCGAGCAGAAGGCCCTGCGGACCGAAACCATCCACTACGTGCCCAAGCTTCTGGCGGTGGCGGAGATTCTCTGTCAACCCAGGAAATACGGCCTGGACCTGTGGCAGGAAAGCCCCGAATGGGTCAGGGTGCCGGTGGAAAAAATCGTAGACCTCGATATGGTAGCCCGGGAGGCGGGAATCGAGGAGGCCCTGCTCCGCCAGGGGAACCGGGAACTCCTCTACAACACCAGCCCCCCGGCCGCAGGCTACCTGCTCAAGGTCCCCGCGGAGAGCGCCGCCCAGGTGGAGGAGGTCCTTAAACGGGGGGGCCTGGAACTGGTGCGGAACTACTACCACACGATCCGTTACGGCGATACCCTGTCCGCCCTGGCCCTCCACTACGGGGTCACCGTCGCCCTTATCGAAGGGGCCAACCCCGGAATCAGGAGCACGGCCCTGAGAATCGGGAGCCGCCTCAAGATTCCCGCGCTCAAGGAGGCCGCCCCCTACACCCGGAACAACGGCCCCCCCTCCGAATCCTTTACCGGGAGCTACCTGGTCAGGAAGGGGGACACCCTCTGGTCCATCGCCCTGGCCCACGATACGGACCCCATGGACCTGGCCCAGGTCAACAACATGGATATCAACGGCATTCTCCGCGAAGGGCGGACCCTCAAGGTGCCGATAAGATAAACAGCGGAAACCATCAATGCTGAAGAAAAGCCGCGCCCAGGGGGCGCAAAAGACCGGCCGCGCCGCCCTTCGGGACACCGCACTCAGGGGCGCCGCCCCCTGCACTTCCCCGCCCAACCTCCCCAGTGCAGCCCGGAGGCCCCTGGTTTTTTGCCTCCTGGTCCTGGTTTCGGCTGCCGCGGCCCCGCAATCCGGCATCTCCGGGGCCCTGGAATGGGACAAGATGGAAATTTCCGCCCAGGTGTCGGTGGACCTCAAGGCCGCGGGCCTCAGACTCCCCACCGGCAGGACCCAGGCCGAGGAGCTCATCAGCGCGGAATACCTGGCCCTGATCCGGCCCCTCATCCTTTCCATCCCCGTGGACTCCTCCAGCATCGTGGGGGACCACATCGCCGCCGGGGAATTTTCCCTCCAAAAGGCGGAAGCCTACGCCCTCTCCGCCCGGCTGGTCCCGCCGGCCATGAGCGCCGGCCTGGAACAGATGAAGGCCGCGTATACCATCAGCCTGGGGGGACTTTCCCAGGAATTCATCAAAAACCGCCGGCCCCAAAGCCCCCGCCGGGTGCTGGCCGCCCTGCCCGCCGCGGCCTACACCGGGATCGTCATCATCGCCGCCGGGGAACTGCCCCTCCACGGAACCCGGCGCAGCGCCCGGGCCCAGCCCTGCCTCTTCCCCAAAATCTGGGACAGCGGCATGAACCTGGTCTACGACCGGACCATGCTTGGCGCCCGGGAAACCGTGATGGTCCACTACGCCCGGGAAGATTCGATCTTCCGCCGGAATCCCTCCGGCCTTTCCCCGGAAATTGAAGCCCTGGTAGGGGACAAACCCCTGCGCATCCTGGCCCGGGGACTCTTCGGCATCCGGCCCACGGACATCATCATCGATGCGGAAGACGCCCTGACCATCATTGGCGGCGAGGAAAACCGCAGCCTCCTGCGGGAAGGCAAAGTCGTCATCGTCCTGGACGACTCCATGCTGAAAACCGAATTTTAATCCCCATGCTTGTCAAAAGGGGGTAGCCCGCGACGAAGTGCGGGCGCAGGGGGGGGCGGAGGGCGGGTGCCGCACGGTCAGCCGGTGTTTGGTAACAGCCCCCCCTACCTTACTTTTCTCCCTTTTTTTGTTAATATTTACCCATGAAAAAGAACTATGTATGTCTGGCGGTTTTTCTGGGGCTCTGCAGCATCGGCTTTAGCATCGGTAAACAGGAAGAATACTCCCTGGAAGAGTTGGAGGCCAGGGACCCCGAGGGTCTGGCCGAGATCCTGGCCAGGACCACGAGCAAGCCCTGGCGGGGGGAGGAGTTTGTCCCCGGCAGGGTGGGCGGAACCTGGAATTCCAGCATCACCAACGAGCCCAAGAGCTTCAACCTGCTGGTGGCGGAGCGGGACAACGAGAGCAGCGCTATTGTGGGGAGCATGCACGAATACCTGGTGGATTACGATGTGGTGCGCCGGGAGTGGAAACCCCGCTGCGCCTCTCCCGAAGTGGTGGTAAACGAAGCGGCGGGGACCCTGGATGTGATCTACACCCTGCGGGATAACCTGTACTGGAGCTACTACCAAAACGCCCAGCCCAGGGTCCCGGTCACCAGCGACGATGTGATCTTCTGGTACAACGAAATCGTAGGGGATCCGGCGCTCCATAGTTCGGGCTACAATTCCCAGTTCGTCACCATGGAAGACGGCAGCGAAGAACGGATCACCATCAGAAAGATCAGCGACAAGCGTTTCGTCTTCCACTTTCCCCGGCTGGATGCGGACCCCCTTTTGGCTACCAACATGGATTTCGGCCCCTCCGCCATCTACGGAAAGGCAAAGCGGGAACGGGGCGTCCAGGGGGTACTGGACCTTTTCAGCGTGGCCACGGACCCCAAGACCATCCCCTCCATGGGCGAGTGGTTCCTGACGGAGTACATCCCCGGCCAACGGCTGGTGTACAAGCGGAATCCCGATTATTGGAAAAAGGACAGCGCCGGCGAAACCCTGCCCTACCCGGAGGAGAATATCGTCCAAATCCTGCCGGATCAGAATACCCAGTTCCTGGTGTTCAAGGAGGGAAGCCTGGAGGGTTACACCTCAAGGCCGGAGGACCTGAACGAACTTATCGAAAAGCAAAATACCGGCTACACGGTTTTCAACGCCGAAGGCAGCGTCAATGCGCCGCTCTGGAGCTTTAACCAGAATCCCCGGAATAAGGATACGCCCCAGTACGAATGGTTTACCCGCAAGGAATTCCGGCAGGCCATGAGCTGCCTCCTTAACCGGGACCGGATTATAAGCCAGGTGTACCGGGGACTGGCGGAACCCAAGCTGGATTTTTTCCCCCCTCCCAATCCCTACTACAATGAGCAGATCAAGCTCCAGTACCTCTACAGCCCCCAGCGGGCACTGGAACTGCTCCGGTCCATCGGCATAACCCGGGACCGCCGGGGAATCATGCGGGACGAGAAGGGCAGGCAGAT
This sequence comes from Treponema sp., assembly GCA_031274285.1. GTDB lineage: Bacteria > Spirochaetota > Spirochaetia > Treponematales > Breznakiellaceae > JAISFT01. Next base: position 15,614 of record JAISQJ010000066.1, read on the forward strand.
CGAATTTGATCTTTCCATTTCCAGCGATAATACCGTTACCGCGGATACGGCCTCCATCATCCGGGACGAGCTGGACAAGATGGGGATCAAGGTGAATATCCGGGCCACGGATTTCCAGAAGCTGGTGGAGCAGTTGACCGCCACCTACGACTGGCAATCCGTCATGATCGGCCTGGGCTCCCCCTTTTTCCCCATCCAGGGGAGTAATGTCTGGCCCTCCTCCGGGAACCTCCACCTCTGGTACCCCCTGCAGGAAAAGGCCGCCACCGATTGGGAGGCCCGGATCGACTACCTCTACAACGAGGGGAAGTACACTATCAACCGGGAAAAGGCCGAGCTTATATGGGACGAGTACCAGCGCCTTATCCTGGAACAGTGCCCGGTTATCTACCTGCTCCGGCAGCGCAGTTTTTTTGCCCTGCGGAACCGCTGGGACCTTTCCAACTTTTACTACGATAACCTGAACGGCGTGGAAACTTCCCAAATATTCCTGCGGCCCTAAAAAGATGAAAAACCTGCTGGCCCCCCTTTATTTTTTCCGCCGCCGCTTCCCCATGCTTTCCTATATCATCAACCGCATGGTTACCATGGCGGCCACCCTGTTTATCCTGGGGCTGGCGGTGTTCCTCCTTATGGAACTTGCCCCCGGGGACATCGTGACTCAGCTTATGACCCAGCAGCTTCTGGGGGGGCAGCAGTCCGGCCGGACCGGCACGATGGATCGTAATTTTTCCGAGGCACAGATGGCGGCCCAGCGGGCGGACCTGGGGCTGGACCGGCCCTTCTACGAGCAGTACTTCCGCTGGCTGGGCCGGGTCGTCTTCCACGGAGACCTGGGCATAAGCCTTATAAGCCGGGCCCCGGTTTCCTTTCTTATCGCCAGCCGGCTTATCAATTCGATGCTGCTCAACCTTATTTCCCTGGTGCTTATCACCTTTTTTTCGTTCTTCCTGGGGGTCTACTTTTCCACCAAGGCGGGGACCAGGGCGGACCTGGCGGTAACTTTTTTCGCCCTGGCGCTCCACGCCTTTCCGGGGATCCTTATGCTCATCCTTCTGCAGCTTTTTGCCTCGGTCACCGGGCTTTTCCCCGTCACCGCCTATCCCCCCTTCCCCTTTTCCGAGGCCCCAGGCCGCTTTGTCTTTTCCTACGCCCACCACATTTTTCTCCCCCTCCTCGCCTCCTTCCTGGGGGGCATAGGCGGCACCCTGCGGATGATCCGGGCCACCATGCTGGACCAGTTGGGGCAGCCCTACATCACCAGCCTCCGCTCACGGGGCATTGCCGAATGGCGAATCTACCTTTGCCACGCCTTTAGGAACACCCTTAACCCCTACATCACCGGCAGCGCCAATTTGCTGGCAAGCCTCTTTTCCGGATCCCTGATCCTGGAAATAATTTTTGCCTACCCCGGCATCGGGCGGCTCATGTACGAGGCGGTGATCCAGGAGGATATCAACCTGGTGCTCACCAATATTATGTTCATATCGTTTTTAGTGCTCCTGGGCATGGTCCTGGCGGACGTACTCCTGGCCCTGGTGGACCCCCGGATCAGGTACGGCAGGGGCTAAGGGCCCCCGCCCCGGCAAGGCCCGTAATGCCGGCAAAACAGCCGATCATATTTCCTAGGAATTTGGTGCGATGTTTACACCTTTTTCCTAAGAATTTGGTGCAATTATCACACCTTTTTCCTGGGAATTCTTGATGGGCAGAAGGACCCGCCGGGGGCGGCGAAAAAATCCAGCCTAAGGGTGTTCCCTCTTTTTTCTTTTTTGGGCTATGCTTAAAGACGGTATCCGGCAGCCTGCGGCGCTCTATGGGCGCCCGGGTATCCACGACGATGAAGAACATCCCTGTCCAAGCCCGGAGGGTACATGAAAAAATTCCTGGCCTATCTTCGCCGGCGGCCCCTAGGTATCGTTTCTCTTGTCATCCTGGGTCTTTTGTACCTAATGATGATCTTTGCCGAATTCTTTGCCCCCTACGGAGCCAACACATCTTTTCCTGAGCAGAGCTACCATCCCCCCAATGTCCGGTTTTACCGGGGAAAACTCATGGCCCAGGAATGGCGGGTTACCAATACGGTGAACTGGAAGTACGCCCGGGTGCGGGACCGCTACGGGGAAATCAAATTCTTTGCCAGGGGGGAACCCTACCGGCTTTTGGGCCTCTTTCCCGCGGACCGGCGCCTTTTTACCACCGGCCGGGCGGATGAGGGGGCCTACCCCGTCTTTCTCATGGGGGCGGACAACCTGGGCCGGGACCTCTTTTCCCGGATCATCTACGGCAGCCGCATTTCCCTTACCATCGGTTTTGTGGCCACCGCCATTTCCCTGGCCCTGGCCGTTCTCTTCGGCGGCCTTTCAGGCTACTTCGGCGGCGTCACCGATTGGGCTATCATGCGGTTCTCCGAATTTTTCATGCTTATCCCCGGCCTCTACCTTATCCTCTTTCTCCGCTCCCTGCTCTCCAACAACATGGACTCAGGCCAAGCCTACATGATGATCACCCTGATCCTGTCCCTGGTGGGCTGGCCCGGCTCGGCCCGGACTATCCGGGGCATGGTCCACGCCATCAAGCGGGAAGAGTTTGTGCAGAACAGCCAACTGGAGATGATCCCCTCCCTTACCATCATCACCAGGTTTATCATTCCCCAGATCGCCAGCCTGCTTATTGTGAGCGTGGCCCTCTCCATCCCCGGCTTTATCATGACCGAAACCACCCTCTCCTACCTGGGCCTTGGAATCACCGACCCGGCCGTCAGTTGGGGTTCCCTGATCAAGCGGGATATCAGCACCCTGGCAAACCTGCAGAGCTACCCCTGGCTCCTCTGGCCGGT
>JAISQJ010000166.1 GCA_031274285.1 Treponema sp.
GAGTCCAGTTCCGGCCGGAAGATTACCTGGCCCGACGGGAAAATAGCCGCGGAGGTGGATATATTTCTGGAGAACACCGAGTATTGTTTGGCGGTGGAGGTAAAATCGAAGCTGCTGGAACGGCATGTGGACGAGCACTTAAAACGTTTGGAGATTATTAAGCGGTACTATACGGAGATAAAGCATGACGGGCACAGTTTTCTGGGCGCCGTGGCGGGGGCGATCATGGACGAGGGGGTGCGGAACTACGCTATCAAGGCGGGTTTCTATGTGATAACCCAGACAGGGGACACGGTAAAGATCGACGTGCCCCCGGACTTTGTGCCCCGGAAATGGTAGCGCGGTGAAAGCCCCCCGCCAAATATGCCAGCCGGATGGCGGGGGGCCCCCAAGCCAGACACTTGCCTTCCCCATTAAAGCCAGGGAGGCTACACCCGACCGCAATTACCGCCGTGGTTGAAACAAGCGCGGCGAGGGGTGTCACGGAAATCGTGAACCGCGTAGCGGTACATGAGTTTCCGTGACAGGCCCCCCGCTGATTTCACCCACGGCGGTGGGGATAATCAGGTGTAGCCTCCCTGCCGGCTTAGACCTGCTTGATAAAGAAACTAAAGGCCCGGATACCCAGGCTGAACACCAGGGTAACGACGATTCCCGCGCAGAGTACCCCCAGGACCACCGCCAGCAGGGTACGACGGCGGGGAAGCCCGAGCACCCAAGCCCCCAGGGTCCCGGTCCAGGCTCCGGTTATGGGCAGGGGGATCGCCACAAAGACCGCGATCCCCAGCCAGCCCCACTTCTCCACCCCGGCCTGCAATTTTCGCCGGGCCCGCTCCACAAAGCGGTTAAAGAAACGTTCATACCAGCCCATGCGGAGAAAAAGCTTGTGCAGGGTGGAAAGAAAGAGCCAGCATACCGGGGCAACCAGGGCATTCAGGCTTACCGCATAGGGATAGGCGATGTACCAGGGGACCCCGTTGGCAAGGGCAAAGGGGATAGCCCCCCGCAGTTCCGATATGGGGAGGAAGGCCAAAAAGGCGGTCCAGAAAAAGACCAGGGGCCTCACCGCGTGACCCCCTGGGAACCAGCCCCACCGGGGAGCTCATTTTTGCCTTGCCGCGGTCCTGGCTTCCCCTTCAAAGCTGTTCCCCCGTTTCCAGCTTGGCCCGGAACCGGTCCAGGGCCTTACCCGAGAGGCCGGCCCCATCCGGCGAAGGAGGCGCCCCGGAGCCCGCCGGAGCGCCGGCCAGACGGCGTTTAAGTTCGGCAAACTCGTCGCGGGAAAAACGTACCGCGCCCAGAGCATGCCGCTCAAAGGATTCGCAGCAAAGGGGCGCCACCTTCCGGGCCAGGTCCAGCATCACCTGGGCATAAAGCCGGATCTCCTTTTGGGCATGGGTATCCAGCCGCAGTTCCAAAAAGTGAAAAAGGTTGTGCAAATCGATCTGCCAGTACCATTCGGTGTACAGGGAAAGGGGCAGGTTGATCCGGGCAAGCTCCCGGGCTATCCCCTGGTCAATAAGGGCGCCGTAATCCCGGTAAGCCTCCCGCTGGCCCCGCTCCAGCGCGGACCGCACCTCCTCCGCCCGCGCCCCTTCCAGGGCCTCCCCCCGGCGGCCCTGACGGTTATCGTCGCTCTGCAGGGCCACATCCTCCGCCGCAGGCAGGTAGCACTCGTCCTTCATCACCGAATAGCGGCCGGATACCTCGTTTACCCGGGCAGTCCGGTGGCGTATCCACTGCCGGGCCACAAAAATGGGCAGCTTAATATGAAACGTCAGGATCACCTGCTCAAAGGGACTGGTATGCCGGCGGCGCAGCAGGTAATCGATAAGCCCCGCATCCTCCCGGTAACTCTTGGTCCCCGCCCCATAGGACACCCGGGCGGCCTGAACCACCCGCTGATCCCCCCCCAGGTAGTCCACCAGCCGCACAAAACCCTTATCTAGAACCGGGAATTCCTTATCCAGCAGGGCCTCCGCCTCCGGAACCACGCAATGGGCCATCTTTCCTCCACGCAAACACTGTTTTCACGGTAATCATGCACCGGACCAGGGCATTTCGCAAGGGGAAGATTATGCCGTAATGATCATTTTGGGCGCATCCCGCCGCCCTCCGGCGGCGGGACCGGGCTATCCGCTCCAATTTGGCCGCTCCACTCCGTTTCGCGGCCAAATTCCGCTCCTATCCCTTGCGCGGCTCCGTAAAACCGCCCTGCGGCAGGGTTGGTTGATTATGGGAAAATGCGGCACGGCGTAGGCCCAATGACCGCCCCATCACGAATACGTGTTAAAAGGCCGCCAAAGAGGCACAAAGGCGAAGAAGGGTAAAGAAACTAAGCCTTCTGCCGCCTTTTCAGACATAAACCGATGAAAAATCTCATTTCCAAGCCCCTTTGTGCGCCTTTGGCGCCTTGGTGGTTAAAATTTCTTAAGAATTCTTGGCGCCCATATACTGTGGGTCAAGTTTAGAAGCTGCGCCCGGCGACAATCATCGGCGCGGCTGGATTATGTGCTAAGGCGGCAGGGATTCCCCCAAGGTGGACACTTGACCGAAGCGGCGTAGCCGCAAGCGGGTCCGCCTTGGGGGAATCCCTGCCGCCTTAACGATAGATTCAACAGCATCGATAGGGTAGATACCGGGTGCAGCGTCCCTGAAAATTGGAAAAAGCTGCCGCCCTAGGCAAAACCCCTTGACATTAGAAAAATACTCCCATATCCTAGAAGGGAATACCATGACCAAAATGGAAATGATATGCAAGGAGGCTTCTATGTATTTTTCGCGTGAACGCAAGGTTACCGCCCTAACCTTGGCTTTGATTCTGGGGCTCCTCCCCATCCTGGGGGCACAGCCGGCATCAGTAGGGCTTGGAATTCAGGATTTGCTGCCCGGATCCCGGGATCTCCACCTTCCTGAGTCCAGCACCAGCAAGGCCACCGTCGGAACCCTCACCGGGGACGGGGATTACTTCATGTCCACCATAGACTGGGGTTCCATCGAAAACCTGAACAGCAACATCATCGTCGCCGGGGTGGACGAGTGGGGCCTGGCCCTGGGTTTTGGCCACAAGGGCGAAAAGCTCTACGTGGGGGCCTCTTATTCGGGGAGCCTCATCGACGAGTTTTACCGTCGCATAACCAACAAAGAGGTCGGCGGCCTGTGGAAAACGTCCAGAAAGGTGGATAGTTCTACCCCCACCTATGGTACCAGCCTGGTGGATCAGACCGACGTAACGCCCTATGGGGAAACCATCAACAACAACGATGTCAACCTTATCCTGGGAGCGGGGATCTTCGGCGTCCGTGTGGGCTTTGCCCAGTGGATCCGGTCGGTGAATGGATATTCGGCCGGTCCCTATTGGGGAATGGAAGATAGCCTGGAAAGCAGCCTGAAACCCTCCCTGGAACTGGGCTTTAACATCCCCGTGGGTTCCGTGCGGATCAAGCCCTCCCTCAGGGCCGCCTTTGACATCCACGAATTCCAATCTCAGAAAGGTTACCTGGATACTGACGATCCCGCTTTGGGACTCCCACTTAGTACCAATTATTGGGTACTTCGGACTGATAGGATCAACTTCTGGGAACCCTCCGCGGGACTAACCCTTGCCCTGGAGTTCGCCCTGTCCGACTCTGCGTCCCTGGAGTTTGCCCTGGAAGGGGACGGCGCCCTGCGGATGTACCGGGGTAAGGACGATCCCGATCCCATAAGCTCCGAGTGGTTTTATGATGACGTAACTGGCGGTTTCCCCAACTTTCCACTTAATAGTTCGAATCCTCCCTATTCGACCGCTACTACTAGTAATATCGGAACAGTTACCATCCCCATGGATCTCCGGGCCACCGGCGCGCCGAGCTTCGCCTTTACCGGCGATCTGGGTGAGCGTCTTACCCTGGGGGCCAAGCTGGCAGTGGATGGCGGTTTTGGTCTTTTGAGTTGGGAGAATGATACCACTGGTGAAGAATCAACCATTTTGTCGATCAGCGTTGCCCCGGATTTTGCCCTGGGCGCCAGCCTCCACCTCATCCCCGACCACTTCTCCCTCCATGCGGGCATTGGGGTTACCCTCTTTACCTACGAGCATATAACGATAAATGGGGAAACAACAACAACTGGGGTCAAATGGGATGAGATAACGGAAACTAAGATGGGAGTGCCCTCCGCCCGCTTCGCTGGGGGCCTTACGGTTAACCTTACCCAGGCCCTGGCCGTAGACCTGATGGCCATCTCCTCCGGTCTCGACCTTGACACGACCAAGTACACCCTGCTGCTCACGGTAAAGAAGTAAGGGTCTTGTCCCAAAACCCCATTCCGGGTTTTGGGACAGGTTCGTATGGAAAGCTATGAAAAAAATTGCCCCTAAGCTGGCGGCCCTTTGTTTTGCGGCCGCCGTTCTTTTCTTGCCCGGCTGCGCCAGTATTCTGCGCTGGTGGGATTTTCCCACCGGCAGCAGCGCAGCGCCCCAGTCCGCCTTTCCGGAACCCCTTGAGCCTCTTGAACCCCGTGCCCAGGAGGAATCCCCCAATCAGGCCCCGGAAGTCCCCGAAGAATCCCTTGCCCAGGAAACCCCGTCCATTGGCGATGAAGGCCTGGTCCCGGAAATCCCGGAAGATGCCCTAATCCCGGAAATTCCTGAAGAGGCCCTCGTCCCGGAAATCCCGGAAGAGGCCCTAATCTCGGAAATCCCCGAAGAAGCCCTGGTCCAGGAAATCCCCGAAGAAGTTCCGGAGCCCATCGGGGAAACGCCGCCTGACGCAGCCCGGGAGGCGGAGTCCGCCGGGGAGTCCATCGAGCCTGAACCCGTCGAACCGGCCCCCCGTTCTACGGTCGCGCCCCCGCCCTATATCCCGCCGGCCCAGATTGCCGGGCCCAGTGCCCCCGCGGCCCTGGTTGAACGGCAGCCCATTGTGCCATCGTCCCAGATAACCCAGCAGGCCCCCGTGGCAAACGTTCAGCCTCCCCCCGCCGTACCTCCTGTGGCCCTGGTCGTCCCCGTTCCGGACCCCGAACCCGCTGAAGAAGCCCCTATCGCGGTCGTTCCGGAACCCGTCGAAGAAGTTTCCCCCGCGGCCTTAGTGGTTTCGGAGCCCGTCGAAGAGGCGGCTCTGGTTGAGCCCGCGGTCGAGCCCGAACCCTCCGTTATCACCCTTGTCCAGGAACCTGAGCCCGTCGAGGCGGTGCTTGTCCAGGACCCTGAACCTGTCCAGAAACCCGAGCCCCCTGCCGAAACGGCTCCGGTTGTAGCGGTTCTTGTTACCGAGCCTGTTGAAGCGGCTCCCGAAGCGGCGGAATCCCTTCCCTTAGAGCCGGAGCCCGCCCCCGTTGAACTGAGTGTAGCCCAAGTCCCCGAAGCGCCGGAGCAGAGTGTCCAGGAGCAGAGCGCCCCGGTCCAGGCTGACCCGGCAAACGCGGTTTCCCAGCCTGAAGATGAAGACCAAACGGTGGAGCTTCCCCCCCAGCAGCCCGCCATCAAGCCCAAGCCCACGGTTCAGCAGGTGGTGCAGCAAGCTCCCGCCGGGCTCCCGGTACGGCCTCAGCCTGCGGGGACTTATACCGTACAGCGGGGGGATTGTCTGTGGGACATTGCGGCCCGGCCGGATATTTACAACGATCCCTTCCAGTGGCCCAAACTGTATGCGGCAAATCGCAGCCGTTTGGTTGATCCGGAGAACCCCCATCTTATCCATCCCGGCCTGGTCCTCGTGATCCCCCGGTCCTAAACAGCCAGGTTAAGTCCGCCGCGAGACGCCCACAGGCCTAAGCGCCGTGCTTCATTCGAAGGGGTTTAAGACGGCAAGGATGCGGGCAAGGGAGCCTCCGCTCTAAACTTGACCCGTATATTTGACCGTGAAATCCTGTGACAAGTGATTATAGTCCTCTAATTTCCTCCGGCGGCAGCCCGGAATATTTTTGGATTTGCTCCGGGGTAAAGCCGTCCTTCTTCATCCTGCGGGCGCTTTCAAGTTTCTCCCGGCGGGCCTCCTCCTGGCCCCTAGCCTCACCTAGTTTGATGCCTTCCTGCCTGCCTCTGGCCTCACCTAGCTTGATGCCTTCCTGCCTGCCTCTTGCTTCGCCTAGCTTGATACCTTCTTCCCGGCCCCGATCCCGGGCGTTACCCATCCCGGATCGGTAGTCCATGGCCGCCTTCTCCCGGAATAAGGCACGGGCCCACTGCTCCGCGTCCCGGCTCATCCTCCCCAGTTCCCGCTCCGCACTCATGATCCCCTCCTCCCCGCGGCTTAGCTCCTGTATCATCCCCGCTACCCCTTCCTTGCCCTGATACCCCAAGTATATACCCCATTTTGCTTCCAGGTTAGCCAGGGGCAGCAACTTTTCCCAGGGAGGATACACCTGATGATGCTCTCCGGCACTGGGGAATAAGAAAATTGGCGCCTGACGTACCATACGCCGGCCGGATGACGGGACATCCCCCAAGCCGGACCCGCTCGCGGCTGCGCCGCTTCGGTATAGTGAATATTTATACCTTACAAACTCCGAAAAGCATGCCCATTGATCGGGATTTTTTGCATATTTATGCAAAAAATCCACAAGTGCAACGGGCTGCTAGGTCAAGTTTAGGGCTTGCCTCGGGCGAGTTCATTCCGCCCAGAGGCCGCGTTTTTCACGGCGGGCTTCCTGTTCCAGGCGGCGGAATTCGTCCATGAACTGGAAGCTGTAACTGGTGTAGGCATGGGCGTAGCCTTGCCGTATCAGGTCTGCGTTGTGACATTCGCCGCCGGGACTGTAGAGGTAGGCCAGGAGCCGGCCATAGCGGTCCCGCAGGTCCCAGTCAAAGGCCAGGAGTACCGGGTTTCCCAGCAGCCGTTGCCGGGTAAACTCGCTGGCTTCCTTGCCGAAGAATTCCACTTCCCGCTGGGGATGTACGGTTTCCGGGGTGTCCACCCCGATCATTCTGATGGTTTCCACCGCCCGTAGTCCGGCGGGAGGGTTGGGTATCCGCACCCGCAGGGTGTCGCCGTCCACATGGTCTACCACCTGGGCCTGGACCATGCGGGACTGGTCGGCCTGGTTCACGCTGTCCAGGTCCGGAATGTTCAGCCGGTACAGTCCCATCGGCGATGCCGCGGGAGTCCCCGCCAGCGATCCTCTTGAAGATACTACCGAAGTCCCCGCCGGGGATCCCTCATCTGGCCTAAGAACCGGCGGTCTGCAGATGCCGCAGGGTTCGTAGGACGATCGTAAGGCCTCCTCCAGGGAGAGGGGGATTTTTGACCGGCTAAGGCTTTTGCAGGATTCCCGGTGGTACTTTTTCCCCGAGTTGGTTACATAAACGGTAAGGGTCTCCTCCTGCCCGGCCGCGGGGAGGGGGGTAAAACGGGAGGCTAAAAATAGGGCGAGGAACAGGACGGCCAGAAAGCCCAGAACCCCTTTTACACCCGCGCCGGTGGGTTTCATCAGGTACGTCCTCCGTAAGTGTACGCGCTGTTGCCCTGATTTCATGGCTTGGAGTATATCAAGAGCACGGCTATGACACTATACTTGGAAATTATGGAAAAGGAAGGGGCAATCGAGCGGTTCCGCCGGGCCATACGGATTAAAACCGATTGGCCTGGGGATGGGGCTTCCCCGGAGGCTTTGGAGGCCGCGGAGGCCCAGCTTGGGGCCTTCCAGGACTTCCTGGTTAAGGCCTATCCCTGTTTCCACCGTGCGGTGGAACGCTGGGTCCTTAGTCCCTACGCCCTGGTGTACCGCTGGCCCGGGGCCGGGCCGGAGAGCGGGGGTGCCCCGGAGCTTTTGATCCTGGCCCACTATGATGTGGTACCCGTGGAGGCCGCCAAGTGGAGCGCCGATCCCTTTGGGGGGGATCTTAAGGGGGGGTTTATCTACGGCCGGGGCGCCCAGGATATGAAGGGGAGCCTTATCGCCCTGTTCGAGGCGGCGGAGGAGCGGGCGGGCCGGGGCTTTCGGCCGCGGCGGGACCTTTGGTTTGCCCTTGGGGGGGATGAGGAGCGTTCAGGGCTCCTGGGGGCCCGGAACACGGCGGCCTGGCTGGCGGGCCGGGGCCTGCGTTTCTCCTGGATTCTGGATGAGGGGAGCCCGGTGATCGTGGATCAGTTCCCCTCCATCACAACCCCCCTGGCCCTGTTCGGCGTTGAGGAAAAGGGCTTTTTGAGTCTGGAACTGGCGGTGGACCAAAAGCCGGGCCATGCCTCCCAGCCTCCCCGGGTGCAGGCCGCGGCCGTACTGGGCCGGGCCCTGCTGCGGCTTTCCCGGCGGCCCTTTCCGGCCCGGTTAAACCCGGTAGTGGCGGTCTTTTTTTCCCGGCTGTTGGGTTTAAGGAATCCGGGCCGGAGCAGGGGAGTGCGGGGCGGGGCGGTTTTGACCGCCCTGGGCCCCCTTATTGTTCCTTTCCTGGCCCTGGCCTTCCGGGGGAACCCCCAGGTGCTTGCCATGCTCCGTACCACCGTAGCCATGACCCAGTTGGAGGGCAGCGCCGCAGATAATGTGATGCCCTCTCAGGCGCGGGCGGTTATCAATCTGCGGCTTATCGACCCCTGGACGGTGGATGATGCCCTTAACTACGTCGCATGGGCCGTGGGAGACGGGCGGGTGAACATGCGTATTCTGGGTTTTGCCTCCGCCCCGGTTCCGGCCCACCCCGAACACGGGCGCATGGGGGGGCCGGGCTGGGATACCATGCAAAGGGCCGCGGCCGCGGCCTTCCCGGATGCGGCGGTTCTGCCCTTTATTATGACGGCCTCCACGGATTCCCGGCATTACCAGGAGCTTACGGAGGGGACCTTCCGCTTTAGCCCCATGCGCCTTTCGCCGGGGGATATGAGTTCTGTCCACGGCCATGACGAGCGGGTTTCCCTGGAGAATTTTTTCCTGGCTATCCGTTTTTACACGGCCCTGTTCGAGCTGCTTTAGGATTGGCTATGGCTTTGCGGAGTATTCAGGACCGGGCGAAGCTTATCAGAGCCGCCTCCCTGATTGCCCTTTTTGGGAACCTGGTCCTGGCGGCCTGTAAGATTGCCGGCGGAATCCTGGGGGACAGTCTGGCGGTCCTGGGGGATGGTATCGACTCCCTGGTGGATATCGGCATCGCCATTATGGCGCTGGTGGTGTCCAGGGTGGTCTCCCGTCCCGCCGACCGGGGGCATCCCTGGGGTCACGGCCGGGCGGAGACCGTAGCCACCGCGCTTTTGGCCTTTCTGCTCTTTTTTGCCGGGGCCCAGCTTATCCTTGATTCCGCCGGCCAGCTTATAAGGGGGGGAGACCGGGAACTGCCGGGGAACCTGGCGCTTATCGCGGCCCTGGTTTCCATTGGGGGCAAGGTTTTGCTGGCCCTTGTCCAGTTTTACTTTGGCAACAAGGCGGATTCCGCCATGCTCCGGGCCAACGCCAAGAACATGAGCGCCGATGTGATCCTCTCCCTGGGGGTGCTGACCGGCCTGGGCCTTTCCATTGAAAGCGGGAAAGCGGCCATCGACTCGGTTACCGCCATCCTGGTGGGGCTGTGGGTAATCCGCTCCGCGGTGGGTATCTTTATCGAGGCGAATATGGAATTGATGGACGGCAGCGCGGGAACCGATGCCTACGAGGCGGTTTTTGACGCGGTCCACTCGGTGCCCGGCGCGGGGAATCCCCATCGTACCCGGATGCGGCGTATTGCCGGGCTGTGGGACATTGATATTGATATTGAGGTGGCGCCGGACCTGACGGTGAACGCGGCCCACGCCATTGCCACCCAGGTAGAACAGGCGATTAAAGGCCGCCTTGAGGGAATCTATGATATAATGGTCCACGTGGAGCCTTCCGGGGATCATCTGCGGGGGGATGAGGGTTACGGCCTTAGCGAGGCGGAGATTCGTTAGGGGGGCGTGGATGCGGCATGGTCCACCGATGTTTGGTAACAGCCCCCCTTAACACAAGGGGGGGAATTTCCGATATTCTAGGTAGCCTATGGCAAAAGCTGCGGATCTCTATGCCATCCTGCGGGCATACTCAAACAAAATAGCGTCTCCCTACGTTGATATCAATGTGTTTATCAACTTTCTGTCGAAGTATGTCCGCCACCTGGCCCAGGAGCAGCCTGAATGGGCCGAATGGGAGCATGAAACCAGCCTGAAATTTTGGAATGTCATGGGCGAGTACACCGAGGACGGCCGCTGTGTTCTCCTTACCGATACCGCGGAAGGCCGGGTTTTCCTGCCCTACTTCCTGGTGGACAAGCTTAAAGAGGCCTACCGGGATTTGGATGCCTGCGCCGACATTCCCTTTCCCAGTGAGGAATACTTTAAGGTGAGTCTGCCGCCGGATCAGGTGAGGCTGGTCAGCCTGGAAGCGGATTTAGTTTCCTTTTTTGATGCGCCGGTTACGTCCTTTCTGCCGCTTGTCAAGCTGGTGTTCCCCGATAGCAGCGTGGACGCGTTGATACTGGGCCCCATGATTCCCCGTCTTTTGCTGGAGGCGTCGATTCTTAAGGTGCGGTACTATCTGAAGCAGCATAACAACAAAGAATACGCCATGCGTAAGCTGTTCCCCATGCTTCAGGGTAAGGAGGGGACTCTGCGGGAGGTCATGGACATGGTGATTGCCCGTCCCCTGGACTGTCTAAAGGCCATAGAGGGGGGTGGGGAAGTGACCTACCTCTTTTGGGCTTCCCTTTGCTCCCTTATCAAGGGGGACGTGCGGAAGAAAAGCGACCGGCTTTCCAGCGATACGGCGGTGCTGGAGGCGGCCTACGTTATTGAAACCTGCCTTAACCTGTATAAGACCAGACTGCAGAAGGAACGGGTAAGGGAAACCGCCCTGCGGTACCTGGATCAGCTTATGGATAAGGCTCCCTATTACTTTACCCAGGACCAGATTATCAAATTTACCGACAACAAGGGGACGCCCCTCTTAAGCCAGTATACCGAAGCGGACTTGAACGACCATATCAAAAAAAGGACTACCGAAAGCCTGGAAGGGGCAATTCCCGAATGGTTGGTGGTACAGCTAAAGAGCGGGGACCAGTATTACCTTAAAAAAGATAAGTACCTGCCCCTGGTTACCCGGCTTATTATTGAAGCCCAGGGGTCCATGAAACAGGAGCTTACTAACCGCTGGACCGGCCTGCTTAATAACTTTAAAACCGAAGCGGCCATGGACAATGATGCGGAGTTTGAGCGGCTCCTGGGAGGGCTGAACGGAACCCTGAACCCCATGCTTAACGGTTTTCTGGAGGATAAAAGGCTCCTGTGGGTCTACGACGAGATGGAACGGACCCAAAAGGTTATTCCCCCTGCCTCCCGGATCTTTGAACGGGGAAAGCTTATTCCCTGGAGTCTGCTCTTTGTGCTGAAGCGTAAGGAACTGCTTACGGATGTTAAGCTGTCCCTGCCCTTTTGGTATTCTATTCCCATTATCAGGTCCATTGTCGCCTTTTTCTCCAGGCTGGGAAAAAAGAAAAGACCGAGCCGGCCCGCGCCTAAAAAAGCGGATGGAGCCATTGATTTTACCGAAGAGGAAGCCGCGGCCGAGGCGGTCCGGGATCAGAGCAGGGAGTTCCTTAACAGCATTAGGGATACGGAAGCCCACGTGGTCCCCGGGGATAAGGATATCAACGGCTACCTGAAGGAACTGCAGGGTCACTGGGGGCGGCTCCTGGATCCCAAGGCCCAGCAAAACCTGGTGGAAGATGTGAACGCCCTGGTCCGGGATAACCTGCGCCAGTCGGTGCGGGTATGGAAGAAGCAGCGGATTACCCCTACCAACCTGCAGGACCTGGCCCAGGGGCTTATCAACGGGACTCCTAGTCTAAGGAGTCTGGCAAGCAAGGACGCCCTTTCCCTCTACATGCAGGTCTACATGGTAAAGCTGCTGAAAACCATAAAAATGTAAGTCCCGGTTTGGCCGCAGATTATTCGTGCCGAGCGCAGCCACTCATTGAGGACAGCATACCTCTTAGATTTTCTTCCCTTGACCATATTTTTAATAAGTGATATTGTATAAAAGCATGGATAAAATCAAAACACCGTGATGTTGGGAGTAATTATGACTAAGACAGAGGCTTTCAACGACTTTCTTGTTAGGTTCTAACATAGGAATATCCGAATTTATCAATCAATTTATGTATGACTTTAGTTCGGTTCACGTTGGTAAAGAATTGTATCGCGCCAAAGAACACGAAGAAGATATAAAAATAATAAATGAAATTGCAAAAATTGACTTCGCAATTAGTCTCAAGGCCTACGGTGATGGGCCGCTTCAATTATCAACGGATAAGAATTCTACAATGTTTCCCTATTTAAGATCTCTTAAAAAAGAAGTTATCAATGATGTCAATATTATAAAAACAGTATTTTCTTCAAAAGAATTTTCTGAATTTGGAAATATAAATGTTTTGCCTTTAATATACGACGAGAAACATAAAAAATGCAATATCATGGTTTTCGATTTTGCAAAAGCAATAACATCAACAAAGATAATCCTGCTGGAAAGCGAAGGCAAAGGCAGAAAACATCCTACATTTCGATTTTTTGATGCAAATAAAAATTATATTTGTGAAGTTCGTTATGGAGATACCGTCGCAAATGCTTTACAACGAGGATTATGGACAAACACAAAACACGCAACGCCATATTTTAATTCGGCAACTAATGGCTGGATTGATTCTGATAATACTATTCTTGTAAAACTATTTTCATACGCTCTTGTTTCCACCACAGAGGGACACCAAGAAGCGTTAGTGGCACTGGCACATGACATTGACAAACAAAAAACTAACATGAATGGATAACAAATATGCCTGATATTTTATTTGATGATTTAATTCTGGATATATCCGAAACACAGGCGATAAAATACACGGGCTCTAAATTGAAATTATTGCCGTATATATTAAGCCTTTCAAAAAAAGCGGCGGGGAATTCAAAAAACATTACCGTTTTTGATGGGTTTTCCGGTTCTACAAGAGTTAGTCAGGCTTACGCGAAAACCGGATATACAGTTTTCGCGAATGATATCGCGCCGTATACAAAAGTTTTTAATACCGCCTTTTTAATGAATACAAAAGAGCCTAAAAGTTACAAACCGCTGATTGACCATCTCAATTCGCTTAAGCCTGTCTCGGGATGGTTCACGGAACATTACGGCGGGGACGGAACACAGAAAATATCGGCCAATGGAGACGGGTTAAAAAAGCCGTGGCAAAAGAAAAATACCCGTAAACTGGATGCTATTCGTGAAGAAATCGATGCATTAGAACTCGATGAAGTTACAAAAGCTGTCGCCATCACCAGTTTAATACTCGCGTTAGACCAAGTTGACAGCACGCTGGGGCATTATGCTTCGTATCTAAATGAATGGTCGCCCCGCTCATATAATGATATGAAATTAAAGGTACCAAACCTTTGGATAAACAAGAAAAAAAATGTCGTAATGAATCATGATATATTTAACGCGATAAAGAAATTGCCTGATAATATTATTATTGCTTATTTTGATCCGCCGTATGGCTCGAATAATGAGAAAATGCCGCCTTCGCGTGTGCGGTATGCATCGTATTATCATATTTGGACGACAATTTGTTTGAATGACAAACCGAAAGTTTTTGGTAAAGCGAAGAGACGGGCTGACACTTCCGATATTATCGCCGGTTCTATTTTTGAGGAATTCAGAAAAAGTGAATCGGGAAGATTTATCGTTATTGAAGCGATAGAAAAACTTATAAAAGAAACTACCGCAAATTATATTATTTTGTCGTATAGTTCTGGTGGCAGGGCAACGGCACAGGAATTAAATAATGTGCTAAATAGCTATGGTAAAATTATAGAAATAGAAAAAATTAATTACAAAAAAAACGTTATGGCAACAATGAAATGGACAAATAACTGGATAAAAGATATTGATGAAGATAATTTTGAATATTTATTTTTAATGGAAAAACGCTAGTTGCAAAAAATTATCCCCCGCCTTTTGCCGCCTGGCGGCGGCCCGGGTTCCGGCAAGCATTTCTCTTTATAGGCCTTTCATTATGCGCCGTCTCATTATTCGTACACAATATTATTGCCGGCACTGCCTTGGGCATAACAGCCTTTTGTTGCCTTTGGAGCATCAAAGAACTATTTCAACAGCGCAAAAGGGTTGACCGGGGCTGGTTCCCCCAAAAACAAATGGCCCCCGGGGCGACATCTGATGCCCTCCGCCAAAATTCTTTAAAAATTTTTAAAATTTTTTCCCCAAGACACAACAAAATCCCAGGTTTGCGCCCATATAAGGGGTGAGAAAAACAGCCGGGCCTTGATGGTCCAGGTTATCTCAACACTGCCTCTATGGCAGTGCAGCTTATAGGGGGGGATTTATGAATCCGAAGTTTAGCAAAATTATCGCCCTGGCGCTGATCCAGTGCCAGCTTTCCATGATGCTGCCCGCGGAGGAACTGCGGACGGACCTGAGACGGGGCATGGCCCGGCTGGAGCATTACCTGGATCGGGCGGCGGCGGAGCGGAGGGCCCAGGATTGGGACCAGTTGGCCCGTTCGGGGCTGGAAGCGGCCATGTATGAATGGGAGAGCGGGGCCCTGTGGCTTCTGGAGCGGGACGAAGAAGCCTGGCGGGAAGAACGGGAACAGGCGGAACTGAGCTACCGCAAGGAAACGGAGGCCGCCTATGTACGCTGGGCCAGCGGACGGGCCTACAGTGAGCGGGCGGCCTTTGAGGGTTCCGGCCTGGGCGCGGCGCTGCGGGCCGCGGCCGCGGACTGGAGCTATGGGGATTCCGGCCGCATAGTAAACCTGGCGGACGCCGGTGCGGCAAGGGCCGCCTGGGAGCAGGTGGCGGGGGAAATTGTGGATCGCTACCTTGCCGGCTGGGAAGAAGCCCAGGGCCTGGTTCACGCGGAACTGGAAAGCCGGTTCCGGGACCTGGGCCTAAGCGATGAGGAGCGGCAGGCCCTGATCCTCGGCGTGGCGGCGGAGCGGCGGGCCCTGGTGGACAGGGAGTATGGCCGCATCGCCCTGGCCGAGGGGAACCGGCTTATGGCGGAACTGCTCTACGATCACGGGAGCATGAAAAAACTCGCTGCGGCCGAGGCGGCCTCTGTTATTGCCAGGGAACTGGCCAGGGAGGCGGAGGCGGCCACGGAGGAGCGGGCCAAGGAACTGTTCACGGAACTCGACACCATGTTCTCCTCGGAAGAAGAGGAGGAGGGGATTTCGCTGGCCGCCGACGATTGGCTTAACAGATTCCGCGGGGCCTTTGAGGAGGGCCTGGCCCGCTGGGAGGAGGCGGAACTTGGTTTTTTAGCCGCCCGGGCGGAATGGGAGCATGATGCGGAAGACGCTTACCTTGCGGGGGAGGAGGCCTGGAACAATGCCTACCGGGAATTGTCAGACCGGCAAAAGGCCTGGGAAGCGGCCATACTGTTAAAGCTGGATGAGGGCTTTGCCAAGTGGCAGGAGGATCATTCCCGCCTTACGACAGAGATTGAAACCGCCCGGAATGAATTTCTCGCCGCATCGGAGGAGAGCCGCAAGGTAAAGGAAAAGATGCTGGATTCCCAGGCGGAAATTTATATCCGCAGCCGCCAGATGCTGGACATGGTGCGCCAGGGGATAGAAAGCTGGTACGACCTGTGGAATGAAAAATACCTTATGGTGTATACCCTGATAAAGCAGGCCGCCGCCCATACGGGAAATCAGTTTAATAACTTTAGTAACCTTGATGAAAATATTTATAAGAGCCTGATCGATAAAAAAAGTCTTGATATTGATGAGTTAACTAATCCCCATAAAGATAACATGACCGTACTGCGTTCTCAAATTGAACTCTGGAAAGAGGCCTGCCTGGCGCTGAAGGCAGGGGGGAGGAGTCTGCCGGCGTCTATTGACGCGCTGCTGGCCGCCGCCGATGAGCTGCTTAACGAAGAAAGCGGCTGGCTTTCCCTGGCCGCGAGGTACCGGGAATATGCGGATACCGCGGCGGAACGGCTCTACCGGCTGACAGGAGCCATGGGCGAAACCATCGAAGGGTACTCGTGGGAACTGGAGACCGAACTGCTCAAGGCCGGGGCCCTGTTGAGCTATTGGGATGATGAGCTGGAGGTGGCCGAAGCGCTGAACTACTATGCCCAGGAAACCAGCTCCATTATTGAGGATGCGGCCAAAACCCAGGAGGAACTGGAAAACGCCAAGGGGGTCTATGAAGAATCGGTAAGGCAATACGAGGCTTCCCTGGAAGCCCTGAGGGAAAAGGGCCTGGTCCTGGATAAGGCCCAGGAAGATTTTGAGACCGCCCGCGCTGTCCTGGCAGGCCTTAGGGAAGCTGTTGAGGAAGCCCAGCGGGATTACGCGAACATCCTTGCCGCCATAAAGGACATGAACCCCGCCCCGGTCTACGATGAACTGGCAAACCTGGGCCTGGCGATTCTGGCGGTCTGGGAGGGAAAAACAAGCCTTGACGATGAGGCGGACGGCGCAAAGACCATCGAGGAGTCCATCCTTGCCTATTACCGTCTTTCTCATGACTACGCGGACATGCTGAGAACCCTGGAAATAAACGCCATGCTGGAATCCCTGGAAACGGGCGCCGGCCTTGGTCAGCCCGGTCTTGCCGAGCTGGAGGCCAAGGCGGAGGAGGCGCGGCTCCTTGCCCAATCGAACCGTGAGGAGGACCTGCGGGCTGCGGCGGGGCTGTACCCTGCGGGGGTTCCGGTATCAATCTACTGGGGCGGCGGGGAAATATCCCTGTATCAGAATGGCCGGGAACTCCTGATAGCCCTGGATCAGGCCTTTCGGGAAAGTACGTCCCCCAAAGAACAGGAAATCCTCTTGACCCTGATGCGGCAGGCATGGCAGGAAGCGGCCGCATGGTACGAGGAGGAAGCGGAGCTGCGGAGACAGGCCATTGAATATCTAAAGACCGGGGCCCTGGCCGAAATTGATGAGGAGGCCCTGGCGGAATCGGAATCACGGGTTCTCCTGGAGGGCCTGCTGGCGGCCCTGCAGGTTACCCTGGACCTTGGGCTCCCGGACTCTGTCAGCCGGGAAGAACTGACGGCTCTGATTCAAACTATTGAGGATGCCCTTAGCTCGGACCCCGGTGAGGCGATAGCCGCGCTCGCTATGGGGAATCAGCTTTTTATTGATGCCATGACAGGGTCCCTGGTCCTGCCCGACGAGGCCTACGCCGCGGCCTGGATTGCGCAGCGGGAGGCCCGGCGGACTCTCGGCCTGGCCGAAGCGGAGCGGGTACAGCTTATCAGGAACCGTTATGGAAGCTACGACGCCGGGGATACCAACAGGAAAAACCAGGAGGCCCGGGAAGCGGTAAGATCGCTTATAGCGGCGCTTCAGGACGGGAGCCGGGACACGGCGGGCAGGGAAGGGGCCCTGGACTATGCGGCGGAACTGCGGGTCCTTGGCCAGGGGCTCAACCAACTGGGACAGGAAGCGCTGGAAATGTATATCGCCGCCTTCCTTGAATACGCCGCCGTCCGTGACTACCGCGTCAATCCAACTAGCGAATCGGACCTTTCTCTGAGGCAGCAGGCCTACGCCGGCGCCGGGGCGGCTTACCAGGTCTACACCGCCTGGCAGTACCAGATCTACGACGAAGCGGGGCTGGCCGAAATAGCGGGCAGCGGCGAATTTGCCCGGCTTAACGAACAGGAGCAGGAGGCGTTTATCATTTATGCCCTGTCCAAAGATTACGCGGCCCTGACCCTCTGGGCCGGCAGGATCATCCAGGCCGCCCATGAGGAATTATTTAAGGCCGCCGACGCCCTGGTTTATGCCCAGTATTATCAGCGGGAAAAAGAGGGCGGCCTCTTCGCATGGATAGCGGAACTGGCTTCCTACAAAAATCAGATGTCAGAATGCGGCATTGGCGACGATACCCTGGAAAAAATAGCTCCCCTCTTTGCCGCCGGTGCGGCGGATAAGGGCCTGGAAAGTTTGAAAAATAAAATATTCTGGACCGGGGTATGGTTTACCGGGGACGATGCATGGAACCAGGTCCAGTACCAGGAAGGTTTAGGCGAGACCGAGGCGGAACAGGCCCGGGCCGCCCTGGAAAGCGGCTGGCAGGAAAGTATGAACGGAATTACCTGGGACGCCTACCTCTATTCGATGGTAAACAGGGACTTAGAACGGCTGCTCTACATGGCCGAGGGCGGGGAGGCATTGAACAGGCAGAAGGATCAGAAAAAGGCTGCCCTGGATAAGGCCCTGGATGAATATAATACCTACCTGGATCAGGATTACGATCTTGCCGTCGCTTTCCTTGATCAAAGCTGCGTGGACTACAATGACGCTGTGGACGAGGCGGACAGCTACTACCGGGCCATGGCGGCAGCGCGGCTCCACCTGCGCAAAAGGCAGGAAATACAGGATTGGGCTTCCAGCATTTATCTAAAGGATTTTGGAATCAACTACGAAGAAAACTACCTGAGCCCCCTGGAAAAATCGAGTCAGGTCCGTTACGCCCGGGAGCGGGCTTTAATGGCCGTAGAAGTGCTGAGGGAGATTCTTGAAGGCGAATCCCCCCATGTTGACGGTGAATACCACGAGGCGATGGAGTCCTACAAGGAAAGCCGCCGCCGTTATTACCTGGCCCAGGTTGCCGCCTACGAAACCGCAACGGCCCTTGCCCGGCAGCAGGGTATTGTCCGGGAGGCGGAACTGGCGGAGGAGGCGGCCCGGAGAGACCTGGTGGTCTATACCGGCCCCGTGGCGCCGGGGAATTATGAGCTGGTGAATGTGCTGAGCGACGGGAACGGCGGCTACCGAATCGAATTAACCTATACCCTGCAAGACCGGTACATTGGCGATGTTATTAATTCCTTCGATCCCGATGCATCCCAGGGCTTTGGGTATTTTTTAAGCCCCACCGCGGTACGGAAGCCGAATACCGCCAGCGATGCGGAGGCTTTTCGCGCCTATTTTGACGATAGAACCGTGGCCCTTGAAAGGGTTGATACCCCCGAATCCATAACCATGGCCGAGTATGAGGCCAGCGAATGGCTCAAAAGGATAGGGGCTATAGGAATCGATTACTATGACGATGTGATGCTGGCGTCCCTTTATATCAGATACTGCGCCGCCGACGGATCGGCCGAAGGAAGAGACTGGTTTAAGACGGCAAGCGATCCCCGCTCCGGGGGCACGTATACCCTGGGGGATATTCCCCTGAGCGAAAGCGTCCATGGGCTGAATTTAAGGGCGGAATACGACTCTGCCCGGCGGACTGTACTGCAGGATGCGTATAACCGGGTCATGTCCAGGGCCGGCGGGGAAGAGGATATAGCCCGCTATCTCTTGTACCGGAACCGGAATATTATCGGCAACGCCGCCGATTACGAGGAGAGTCTGCTGAAATCCCGGGCCTTGAAGCTGGTGGATAATGCCATAGGAAAAACCTACCGGAATTATACCACCGCCTTTAAGGTGGCCATGGGGATAGGGGCCGCTCTGACCGCCACCGGGGTGGCCCTGACGGTGGCTTCTATTTTTAATCCCGGCCTTGCGACTGCGGCGGGTATCGCCTTTGCGGGAGCGGCGGCGGCCTTTTTTACGGCGGGGGTCTTGGACTTTGCCCGCGATCAACTGGATAATATCCGGGACGGGGTACGGAATATCCAGAATGGGGTTAATCAAAACCTGGACGGCGGTAACGGCTACAATACGCGGTTTAAGAACAACTACAGCGAATGGGAGCAAACCTTAGCCCATCTGGCCGAGGAAAGAAAGGTGCTGAACCGCATGATGTACGGTACCGACGACAAGCCCCCCAATGCCGATTCTGAACTGAGCTATGGAAATTTCCGCCAGGGCCTTTCGGCCCTGCTCAACAACGGCCGGGCCAGGTCCGCCCTTTCCTTCGGCGAGGGCATTGATCTGTACAGCGAGGAACTGTTCAATGCCAGCGGGGCAAAGGCCGGTTCCACCATAACGGGGGCCTTAAAAATCCTTAATGCCGTTATCGAGCAAGAATCCCTTACCTTCGAGGAATCCCTGGATGGGGAGTCTGAAAGGCTGATGGCGGCGCAGGAACAAAATATCGCCCTTTACGATGAAGTAATGAATTCCGCCCTGATAATTCCCCAGGACCGGCAGGAGGAACTGCGGGCCCTGGCCCTGAGGGCAGGGGACCCCAGCCTGGACATAGCGGAGCGCCGGAACGCCGCCCTTGAGTATGAAAGGCTTATTGAGGAACTCTGCGGGAAAACGGAGGACAGGCGCGCCGAGATCAGGGGCCTGCTGGAAAATACCTTTGGGGATGATACCTGGAACAGCGAATGGCATGCCGCCAATCTTATGGGCCTGGAAGGGGAACTGTTCAATTCTAAGATACTCCATACCAGGGCAGCGGAAACCTATACCGAGAATGAAATAGTCTTACTGCGGGCCTCTGCCCTGTCCGCCCTTGACAAGAGTTCGTCCCTGGCGCTTTCGGTAAAGGAGCGGGAATGGGAACTTACGATGGCGGATTTCCTGAACCAGTATTACGCATGGCAGGAACAGGTGGAGCAGATACGGCAGGCCGGGCTTTCCGAGTGGACCAAGGCCCGTTCAAGAATGAACGAGGGCTATAACAACTGGCGGAAAAGCTTTAGCGATGAATACCAGGCCAAAGCCGACGCGTGGGACCTCAATTACCTTGAGTTTGTAACCGGAAAGCAGCAATGGGTGGATGATCAGTATCTTTACGCGGTAAGCGTGGGGAATGTGGGGCTCTTTGACTATACGGAAAGTGATGCCGCCCAGATAGTCGCCCAGACCCTGGCGCGGCTCTCGATTGAACAGATGAACCGGGAAACCATCGATCCCTCGGCCTACACGGACATGCTCCTGGAAGATTCGATCCTGGGGGAACTGCTTTCCCGCATGGACGATCTGGACGGGCGCACGGGAGGGTCGAGGGTGCAAACCGCGGCCAAGCGGACAAGCGACGCCCAGAGCCTGGCCCAGGCATCGAAGGTTCTTGACCTGATGAGCGATGATATGCAGAAGGCCGCCGCCAAGCTGGCCGTCCAGGAAGCGCAAAAACTTATTGATGAGGCGATTCGTCAATTCCGGAACCGGCTTGCCGCTGAAAATAAGGCCATGTGGGAATGGGAAGAACGCCTGGTACAGGCAAACGGCTACCGGATCGACGGCGAAATATGGCGGCAGGCAATAGTTGACACCACGGCCTTTGAAGATATTACCAGGACGCAGACGGTACACCGCTACCAGGACTACAAGCCCGGCGCCGAGCCCGTCTCCGCCGCGGATATGAGCGCCGCAGCCCTGAACGACCTTGATGCCGAGGGGATCATGCGGGTGGTGGATTTGGCCCGCTGGAACCTGGACAAATGGGGGGAGACAATCTTCGGACGCCTTGACGCCAAGGGAAATATACTGGAACACCGGATTCCCCGGGGCTTTGGTGAACTGGGCGCCGCAGGCTATGCGGAGATCGCCTCCACGGAAAAGAACAGGGTAGATGACCTGGTAAGGGAAATGAATAAATTTGAGGAGAGGGACTTTGATTCCCTGAGTAAAGAAGAAAAGGAGGAATACGAAAAACTGGCGAACCAATTGATCACCGTGCGGGACGGGGAACTGGGGGCCCATATCGGTTACGGGCCGGTACTGAAAGACGAAGTAGACTATCACCACAGCCCCATTGATGACGCCCTTGACCGGGGCGCGGGGGAACTGGGCAGGATCCTGCTGGATTTTATGTGGAACAGCCGGATAAGTACCATGGGCTACCTGGAGGCAAGTAAGGCTTTTTATGACCAGAAACTCTGGGCAGGGGAGCTTATTCCCGGCCTGAATATAAACAGCTTTACGTTCCGTGATGTTCTAAGTCTGGCAGGAACGGTGGGCTCTACGGTGGTAAGCGCCATCGCCACCCCGGTTGCCGGAGCCCTTGTGGGCATGATTGATGACCTGTTCCTTGGGGCCTTTGACATGGGCCTTAGTTACCGGAGCCCGGAGGACGTACTTAAATCCCTGGCCCTTAGCGCCGGGACTTCGGCCGCCAGCCTGGGCCTTAGCGCGCTGGGTAATACGGAGCTTGTTAAGTCCCTGGGAGAGAAGGCATTTAAGCCCTTAGCCGATATTGCCGCCAAGGACACCGTCCTGGCAAAGGTGCTGGACATAGGAAAATCCGCGGCATCTTCCTACACCGGCGCTGCGGCGATGAATTTTATGGGCTCTTATGATTTTAGTACCGGAAAATTTGACGCAGATGCCTTTGTCAAGAGTCTTTACAGCGCGCAAACCCTGTCCGGCGTTATAGGTTCCGTGCTGAGTACCCAGCTTAGCGGTTATGCAAGCAAAGAAATGTCTACGGCCGACAATAAGCTGTACGGCGGTCTCGTCAACCTTGCGATAGCCGGGTACAGCGAAGCCGCACGCTACGGGGTATACGCCATAGACAGCCTGATAAACGGCAGCGGGGATTTTCTTAACCGCCTTGGCCAGGCATACGACAACATGGAGGGTATCACCTTGAACCTGGCAAATTTGGGGAGCATACTGGACTTCGCGGGAACCCTGTCCTACCGCCTGGGCGAGAACTATGATACCCGCCTGGAAGCCCTTGGCCAGATCCTCGGCAATACGGGGCTGCTGGAGTTGAATCTGGGCCGGGGAAGCGCCTCCCTGTCCCTTGGAACCGATGGCATTGATCTGGGGGGAAACCTCTACCGTACCGCTAAGTACAACCTGGATTACGCGGTCCTGATGCACGGGAATTATACTGCCGAAAGACGCGATCTGCTTACCACCGCTTACCTAAACGGCGACTGGGCGCTGGAGAACACCGCCATGAGGATAGAGGCGGACCGCGATCGGCTCTGGCTGGGCATGGACAGTGAAGGCAATCCGCTCCCGGAAAACGCCATGGGTCACACCACAAGGCGGACCGACGAGCAGCAGGGCCGGGATATCACCATAGCGGACTGGGGCGATACGAATAGCAGCGCCATACGCCTGCAGCACGAAGCCCACCGGGACGGCTACCGGATCGGCGATAACGATGCGGAGCTGGTGAAGGCGGTACTGGCCCACACGGAAATGGCCGCCCGCATGCTGCAAGACGGCCTGGGATTTTTGGATGACGGGAATATTCTAACGGACCTGCTGGCCTATTCTCTCGCCGCCGATGGCAAGCTTGACTTTGCCCAATACGTACTGGGAACCTACGATAATAGTGATGAGTATTGGCGGGTTATTTTGGATGAGGAGAGAAAGGTTATTCGGGTCTTCAAAGATGAAGAGTACCGGAAGGCCACAATCGTAGAGGCGGATGGAACCGAAAGGACCGTAGAATTACAGGACGGAAGTTTGACCGCGGCTTTAGCGGCTGCGGTTGGCAACGGTATGACGGGTACTGAAATGAATGCTATCATGACCGAAGACCCGCACTTAGATTTTGATAATGAATCGCGCTTGTGGTATGCGGTAGATGATGAGGGAAAATATGTTCCGCCGGCACAGCCCGAGGAAGCGGCACCGGAAATAAAACCAACGAAAACCGGACTCCTGCAAGGCTTTTTTGACTGGGTTGGGGACACCGCGGGAAAAGTGAAGGAAAAGCTG
The DNA here is from genome assembly GCA_031274285.1 of Treponema sp. Lineage (GTDB taxonomy): Bacteria > Spirochaetota > Spirochaetia > Treponematales > Breznakiellaceae > JAISFT01. The sequence continues at coordinate 23,540 of JAISQJ010000166.1, forward strand.
TCAACGATTCCCGGCAAGATTGAAAGAGGCTTTAATAAAGCTAAATCGGGCGTCGAATCTTTTCTGGATACGGTCAAGGGGCTGTTTCAAAAATCCGACCGCCAGGCTATTCCCGAACAATTGACCGATATGGAACAGAATGATACCTTTAGCGATATGGTCCTGGTTAATAGGGGAGATTCGCTTAGTTTCTGGAATAGCCTAATGACTGATGCGGTAAAGAATCAATACGCTTTTACAACTACAGGCGAATATAACTGCAATCGGTTCGCCCGGGATGTCATCCGGGAGTATTTTGGTGCGGAAGTTTACGGGAGTATTTTTGGCACGGGCTGGGCCAATACCAACACCATGTTTGAAGAATTTAAAACAAACCCCAATCTGGCAAAGATCGATACAAACGCGGTAAGCATGGAAGCCATACAGGAAATGGCGGATAGGGGCCTGCTGATTCTTATGATCTACAAGAATCCCGATGCTTCCGATAGTGGGCATATAGCCTTTGTGGCGAATAGCAACCTAACCCTGTCCACATTACCCTCAGTTCCGGAAAGTGGATTTGAAGGAAAAAAAGGAACCAGCTTGAATAGTAGTACACAATGGCCGGTTGTCGCGCAGGCTGGATCATATACAGGAATTTCCTCCATGGTGTTTGCCACAAACGGTTGGCGTAGTAGACGGGAAGAACTTTTGAAAAACAATATAAACTTCTATACGGTAAAAGGAGGCCGATAATGAAAAATTCATGGACCTTGACTTTTCTTCTGGTATTGTTATGCTCCTGCGGGAAAGACGCGGGTACCTTAAGCTACGAAGACCTGCAGGAATTCACCGATTCATTAACACCCTATGGTACCTACTTTTGGGATGAATTCGGACAGTACCGGGACCTCTACAACCTGGGAGAGGCGGAATCCAGGCTGCTGGGCGAGTGGTTTTCCCTTAATCCCAGTGACCGCGGCGACTACTATTTTTACCCCAATAAACTGTTTGTCTATGTTTTTGACAAGTTAATTTATAAAAACGACGGGACAAAAAGCATAAACGGCGCATTGGGAACCTGGGATCTCAGGGGAAACATGGTTACGGTAACGATATACGGCCTTGACCAGGTAACCGAATGGACCCATTGGTGGGATGGTAAGCATGAATACATACGGATAGATCCCTTTGAAGCGGTAATAACCGATGTCAGGGAAATCTATTCCACTGGGTATACCCGGAAACTCTTTAGGCCCCTGAGATTCCCCTGGGACTTGGATAGTAATCTCATACGGGCACAGATGCCGGGAAACCCTCCGGGAAAAATGGTAAAGGAGGGTATAGGCATGATAAGGTTTCTATACTGGGTTGATGTAATTACTAATTCTGGGAAACTGGAACATAACTACAACATGTTTAGGTATGTGCCGGATATGGCGGAGCATAAGGTCTCGGGCCTGGATATCGTAAGCAGCCCCGATATGGTGTATAAATACTTTGTGGAGTCCTTTTCCCTTCCCTATGTGCTATAGCACTCCCCGGCGGCCCCGCCGGAAGGCGGGGCCGCCGGGGTCTATTCTTTAACCGCCGCGCCGCCCAGGGCGGTTACCAGCATCTTCTGGGTCACCATGAAGAAGATGACAAAGGGCACCGACACGATGACCGATCCCGCGGCAAAGTTGGTGAACTCGTTTTTCCGGTCGGTGACAAAGCTAAAGAGCCCCAGGGCCAGGGTTTGGTTCTCGCTGGAGCGCAGCACCATCTTGGGAAAGATAAAGTCCATCCAGGGGGAAGTAAAGCTGGAAATAGCAAGGAAGATAAGGATGGGCTTTATCACGGGCATGATGATCGTAAAGTAGATGCGGAGGTTGTTGGCCCCGTCGATGCGGGCGGCCTCGTCAAGGGAAACCGGGACCGTATCAACGTAGCTTTTTACCAGCCAGGTGTTGTAGGGGATGTTGCCGGCCAGGTACACCAGCACCAGACCCCAGAGCCTGTCCAGGCCGCCGATGCGGTAGAGGATAACATAGATGGCGATCATCCCCACAAAGGAGGGGAATATTTGGAGTACCAGGAGGCTCATCATCATGCTTTTCTTAAAGGTGAAGTAGAAACGGGAAAACACATAGGCCCCCAGGGAGGCTGTCAGCACGGTGAGGAACGAGGTGGCAACCGCGATGATCAGGGTATTGCGGAACCAAAGGCCGTAGTTGGTCTCCAGGAAAAGGTGGCGGAAATGTTCAAAGGTTATGCCCTTGGCAAAGGGGATAATCGACATATCCGAGATCGAATTTCCCGGGGACACCGCGCCGCTTACCACATAAACCAGGGGGTAGAGCACAAAGAAGGCCACCGCCACCAGGAACACGGCCAAAATAGTTTTGTTGATGATACGGATCAGCATGCGCATGTTATACCCTCCCTTCTTTGAAGGACCTGGTGCGCCTAAAGTTAAAGATGGCAAAAGGCGCCAGAACGACGAAGATCATTACCGCCAGAACCGAAGCGTACTTGTAATCCATCAGGGTGATGGTAAGTTTGTAGATCCAGGTAACCAGAATGTCAGTCCCCGCGGCGCTGGTAGTAGTGCTGTCGGAAACAATGGGGCCGCCCCCGGTAAGGAAGAAGATGGCGCCAAAGTTATTTATGTTAAAGGTAAATGACATGATGATAAGGGGCATGGTTTGGTAGAGGATCAGGGGCAGGGTGATTCGGGTAAAGGTTTGAACCTTGTTGGCCCCGTCTATGCTCGATGCCTCGTAAATATCCTTGGGAATTGCCGTCAGGGTGCCGGTCACCAGGAGCATGAAGTAGGGAACCCCGGCCCAAAAGTTTACCAGGACGCAGGTAAATTTGGCCAGCCACTGGCTGGAAAGCCAGGGAATAACGGTTCCCGGCCTGAGGATATGCAGGGCAATAAGGGTCTGGTTCACCGTGCCAAAGGAGCCATTCAGCAGGTTTTGCCAGACCAGCATGGAAACCACCGCGGGCACCGCATAGGGCAGGATAAAGATCGTCCTGAAAAAGGGAATGACCTTTATCTTGCTTTCATGGAGCACCACCGCCAGGATGGTACCGCCGAAGTAACAGGTGGAAGTGGCCAGGGCGCCCCAAACCAGCGTCCACAGGGCAACCCGGCCCAGGGCCACGGTCCAGGTTTTTTCCCCGCCGAACATGGCGGCGAAATTTTGGCCGCCTACCCAGTCTATGGTGTTGTTAGGGGGTATGTGGTCGGGGGTGGAATAATTGGTAAAGGCCACCAGGACGGAGAATACCAGGGGCACGATGACAAAGAATACTATCATGAGTACCGCGGGGCTTAGGCCAAAAATGGGGAACGCCTTGTTGAGCAGTTCCCCAAAGGGATTTTTGCTCTGCGGCATTCTGCCGGTAATTTTATACTCGTCCCAGCCCTTAAGGGCGCTGCGTACCGTGATGAGGTAGAGGGCAAGGTAAATGCCAAGGACGGCCAGCATCATGACCCCGTCGATGAGCATAAAGACCGAATTATCCCGCTGCCGTATGGGAAGATCGGGCTTTGGGTCTCCCAGGGTGATAAGATGAAACAGCACCGTAACTACCCTGGGAGAAAGGATGATCATCACTATTTCGATAAGGGCCAGCAGTATACCTTTCAGGTACTGCTTGAGAAAGACAATATGAGCCAAACCCATGAAAAGAAGGGATGTGACGAGTACCTTGGAACGGACGCTATCCGCGTTATTTTTCATGTTGCTTTCCGGCATGGTCTACCGCCTTTTGGCATGAAGGGTAAGGGGCGTCTACGGGCCCCATAGGCGCCTCCGCATAAAAAAGGGCTGTCCGCCCCGGACAGCCCCGCATTTTTAATTGGTTGCAACTATTACGGCGTTGCACGCATCAAGTTCTTTCTTGACATCCGCACCGTTCCAGATATTTGCGCTTGCCGCATTCATGGCGTCCCAGAATTTTGCCATGGGCGGAATGGAGGGCATGGGGAAGGCGTATTTAAGCTGTTCCACAAAGCCTCCTGCATAGGGGTTCTGGGTGGGGGTGTCAATGGCCGGCAGGGTATTGGTGATATTTGCCCGGAGCTGCTGCATCTCCGGTGTTAACAGGAAAGCGCCGAATTCGTTGGCCTCGTCACTGTGATCCGAATAGGCCGAGACGAACATCACCCTGGTGCCGGAGAAGGATGCGGCGGGGGTGGTTTCCCCCGGCAGGCTGGGCAGGGGGGCAATCCCAATATCAAGGCCCGCATTCACAAAGTTCATCACATTCCAGGGGCCGGAGATATGCATGGCCGCGCTGCCGGACTGGAACGCGCCGTCCGCCGCCGATGTGTTGATATCCGCGGCCGGTATGTTCATGACCTGGCGGATGCTCTGGAAGAGCTGCATGCCCGCAACTGCGGACGGGGAATTCAGGTTGGTGTTTCTGGTATCCGTGCCGTCGGGGCCGAAGAGCCGGTTCCCGCCGCCGGTGGTAAAGAGGATACTGTAATACGCATTCCCCACATCCATCACAAAGCCGTACTTGCCGGGAACCTTAAAGTCCCTGATATAGGCAACCATGGCGTCCCAGGTTTTGGGCACTTCATTTTCTTTGATCAAGGCCTTGTTGTAAAACAGGGCATAGGTCTCCGCGGATACGGGGTAGCCGTACTGCTTGCCGTTATAGGTGACGGCGGTACGGCAGGCCCCCAGGAGCGCACCGCTGATGGATTCGGGGTTGGAGGTGGGAAGGATGTGGCCGTTGGTCACCAGTTCCCCCAGCCGGTCATGGGGGGCCGCAAAAAGGTCGGGACCCACCCCGGCGGGACCGTCCAGGGCGATCTGGTTAACCGAATCCCCCAGTTCCACGTTGACGAACTTTATCGTCACATTGGGGTGCAGCTTGGTGTAGGCTTCCCCTGCCTGCTTGATGAACTCATCGGGCCCGTTGGTGGATTCCCAAACGGTCAGTTCGACCTTCGCCGCCCCGGAGGCATCGTCTTTCTTACAACCGGCAATCCATAGCGCCGTCACCGCAAGAACCAGCGCAAGAATCTTTTTAAGCATGTTTTGCTTCTCCTTATGAATGAAAGGTAAAATCAGAATAATAGTATTATAACATCATTTCATACAAAAGATTGTTAAAACAGCGAAATATTTGCAGTTTTACCGTAAAAACCCCAGCCCCCGGCGGGAGCCTACTTTTTCACGGTAGTGAAGCCGTTGCCGATCATTTCCGCGATGGGCACGCCCAGATCGTCGGTCACGCTGATCCGGTAGACCGACATGCTCCTTCCCCTGGAGAGGCATACCGACCGGGCGATGAGCCGCTTTCCCCTGCTGCTCTTGAGGTAGGAGATGCTGCAGGACTGGCCCACGGTCATTCCCAGGTCCGCGCCGCAGACCAGGTCCAGGTTCGAGTGCACCGCGAAGGCCAAATCCGCCAGGGTAAAAATGGCCCCCCCCTGGACCGCGCCGCCGGCGTTTCGGTGGATACCGGCAATCTCCATGCTGCATTCCACCAGGTCTTCCCGCACCGAATCGATGGTTACCCCCGCGGCCGCGGCCCAGCGGTCGGCGGAAAAAAAAGATCGAAATTTCTCCAGATCAATGTCCATGGAACCCCCTTGCCAAATTAACATGGCGCAATTGGTCCGTCAATGTTACAATGATCTATCGTGCAGTTGCGGCCGGCTCTCATCCAGGAACAGCGTCTAAAGTTTAGCCCCCAGCTCATCCAGGCGGTAAGGCTGATGGAACTGCCCCTCTTGGACCTGCGGGGCCGGATTCAGGAGGAGCTTGAGCAGAATCCGGCGCTGGAACTGGTGGAAGACAAGTCCACGGTATCCATAGAGGAGGAGATCGGCCCCCCCAGGGAGGAGGAGGAGTATTTCGAGACCTCCTCGGATCCGGGCTTTAGCCACCGCCGGGGGATGGAAGCTTCGGATGAGCGGCAGCGTTTCATCGAGGGGGTCCTTACCCGGCCGGAAACCCTCCAGGAGCATCTCCTCTGGCAGCTTCACCTTGAGCCCATTGACGGGGAACTGTACGGCGTCTGCGAAACCCTGGTCCGAAACCTGGACGCCGACGGATTCTACAAGGAGCCGGTGGAGGCCCTCTTTAAGGATCCGCCCCCCCGTCTTGACCAGGCCATAGGCCTGGTCCGCTCCCTGGAGCCCCAGGGAACCTGCTGTTCCGGCTATCTGGAGTCCCTGCGGGTGCAGATCGGCCTTTTGCCCGACGCCCCCCCCGGCATTGAGGAGCTGCTTGAACATCTGGAAGCCCTGGATAAGGGGAAAACCGCGGAGATCGCCAAGAAGCTTGGCCGGACCGAGGAAGATCTGGGCCTCTATTTGAACCGCATCCGGGAGCTTTCCCCCTTTCCGGGCCGCCAGTTCGCCTCCGAAGAGGTCCGCTATGTGATCCCCGATGTCCAGGTCCTCCGCCGGGAGGGAGAACTGGTCATCGTCCTGAACGAGGAGGAGATTCCGGTGCTGGGGATAAACCAGTATTTCCGCAGGCTTGCGGGCAAGGGCGGCGGGGGCGGCAAGGATGCCCGGGAATTTGTCAGAAAAAACATCCAGGAGGCCCGGGTCTTCATCGGTTCGATCAATTTCCGAAATCAGACCCTGCTGAAGGTTTCCCAGGCGGTAACCATTTTCCAGCGGGACTTTTTCTTCCGGGGCCCCAAATACCTGGCCCCCCTTACCCTGCGGGACATAGCCCAGGAACTGGATATCACCGAGGCCACCGTGTCCCGGACGGCCCGGGGTAAATACATGCAGACCGAATGGGGTATCTTTGAAATCCGCCACTTCTTTACCAATTCCATCAGCGGCATCGGTTCGGGGGGGTCTCAACATTCCAAGGGGGGCGTTAAGGAAGTAATTAGGGAAATCATCAATTTCGGCGAAGGGAAGCTTACGGACCAAAAGATTGTGGAACTTCTGGCGAAACGGGGCATCCCTCTGGCCCGGCGGACTGTGGCCAAGTACAGGAATGAACTGGACCTGGGCTCCTCATATCAGCGTTGAGCTACCCGGAGTATCCGGTCTGTGCTATCATGTAACCCAGGAGGCTGCCATGAATACCGATGTTAAGGCCGTACATTTCACCCTTAAAGATGAAACCAGGGAATACCTGGACCGGAAGATTGCCCGGATTCACAATGCGGAAAACATGATCGTGGATCTGCTTATCACCCTGACCCATGATAAGGATTATCAGGCGGAGGCGAAGGTGAATTTCCGCTGGGGTGTTTCTATCCATGTCAAGGAACATGACTTTAGCATCAACCCGGCGATTGACAAGCTTATGGATGTACTGGATCAGAAGATCACCAAGGAAAAAGAGAAGGTTAAAGAAAAGAGATAGAACCGAAGCCCGCGTAAGGCAGCGGATTTTAAGGAGGAACGATGAATCTTTTTTTTATGACAGCCGATCAGGTTGTCCAGATGACCCCTCAATGGAAGGGGGAGCGGTTGGAAGATGGGCGGCCCAAGGTGCCGGAATCAATTCTGGAACGGATGCGCCATCTGACCCTGGAAGAAGCGTGGATGCACGCGTGGCGGTTGAAATGGGACTTTCAGACCGAAGCCGACTTTAAGACTACCCATTCCACCGATAAGCCCCTGGTTGGACGGGCCCTTACGATAGAGTGCGTCCCCTGGCGGGAAGACTTGGACCTTTACTGCAAGGAAGAGTCCAGGGGTTTTGGCTTTATAGGTGAGGTGGGCAAGAACGATTACAATAAAGAAGCCGTCGGCCGCCTGCAAAAAGACGATGTCATGGTGGTGGATTTCTTCGACAAGGTCCGCTACGGTACCTTCTTTGGGGGCAACCTCTCCACCGCGGTGGCCAACCGGACCCAGGGCGGCGGCGCGGTGATCTGGGGGGGCATCCGGGACATCGACCAGGTAATCAAGATTCCCAACCTGCAGATCTACTACCGGGGCACCCATCCCACCCCCATCCGGGACTATGTGATGACCGGCTACAACCGGCCCACCCGTATCGGGGAGGCCACCTGCATGCCCGGGGACATTGTGTTCGGCAGCGCCGGGGGCGTTTGCTTTGTGCCGGCCCAGTTTGCCGAGCAGGCGGTGGATGCGGCGGAAAAATCCCATGTCATTGATATCTTTGGGTTCCAGCGCCTCAAGGAGCGGAAGTATACCGCCTCGGAAATAGACCAGAGCCCCTGGCCCAGACCCATCTGGGAGGATTTCCTGGCCTGGTTCAAGAAGGACGCCGAAGCCCAAAACTATGGCTACCTGAATTGGGACGACGACCCCCGCAGCGGCGCTACCTAAAGGCTGGGGCCAGGCGGCCTGCAAGGGAGACCAGGCGACAACGGCCGGCCGATGTGCTACCATAGGCCATGCCTTTAGCCATACCCTTTCCCCCCTGGCTCAAGCCCGAAGTTATCCCCGGTCTTCCCATCCGCTGGTATGGGGTGATGTACATCGCGGCCTTTGGGGTTGCCTTCCTCCTCTACCGCCGGCAGGTGCGGGAGCGGCGTTTCCCCATGACCGACGACGATCTCTCCGGCATGTTTTTTTATTGCATCCTCTGCCTGCTCCTGGGAGCCCGGATCTTCTCCACCCTGGTCTACGAAACCGACGACTACTACCGCCGCCAGCCCTGGCTGATTTTTTGGCCCTTCCGCGACGGCCGCTTTACCGGCCTTATGGGTATGAGCTACCACGGCGGGGCCATCGGCGGCACCTTCGGCATCATCTCCTATGCCCTGTACAAGCATTTCGACCCACGGGAGATCGGCGATATGTACGCCGGCAGTATCCCCCTGGGCTACACCTTTGGCAGGCTGGGTAACTTTATCAATGGGGAACTCTACGGTCGGGTAACCGCGGGCCCCCTGGGGATGATCTTCCCCCAGGCCAAAGCCTACCCTGCCCGGGAAAGCTGGGTGCAGGAGATAGCGGCAAAGGCCGGAATCCCCGTGACAGGGGAAATGGTTAACCTGCCCCGCCACCCCTCCCAGCTCTATGAGGCCCTTTTCGAGGGAGTCCTGGCCTGGGCTATCACCTGGGCGATCCGCAACCGGAAGCCCTACAAGGGTTTCCTCTTTGGCATCTATTTTGTCATCTACGGTATTATGCGGGTCTTTGTGGAATACTTCCGGGAGCCCGATGAACATCTGGGCTACCGCATTGAGTTCGTTAAGAGCGTCCTGCCCCCGGCGGCCAGCCACCCGCTCCTCAGCTTTTCCACCGGCCAGCTCCTCTCCTTCCTGGAGATAGCCCTTGCCCTGGTCTGGCTGATCATTGCCGCCCGGCTCCCCGACCGGGAACCCATCCGGCTCTACCCCGAAACTCCGGCGCCCGGTCCCAAAGAGGCGCCCGGCCCCAAGGGGGACGGGGGAGCCCGGAACGCCCGCCGCAAACTGCGGAGGAAACTGCGCTAATCGCACAGGGTTTTGGACGCCCGTGTCATTCGATTCATAGGCCCAGCAGGAGTCCTACCAGGCCCGCGCCGGCAATGTAGAACACGGGGTGCCTTTCGAAGCGGGCCACCAGAAAAAAGAGGATGCAGAAGAGAATCAGCTCCCTGGGACGCAGAACCTCGTACCAGAGCCGCCATGCGGGGTTGTAGAGGGACACGGTGATGGCCGCCACGGCCGCAGCGGAAAGGAGCCCCGCGCCCGCAGGCCTAAAGCCGGCAAAGAGGGCGGCCACCACCTTGCTTTCCTTGAAGGCGGCCAGGACCCTGGCGATGATCACAATGATGATGATCGAAGGGCTTATCAACCCCAGGGAGGCCGTCAAGGCCCCCGGAATCCCCGCGATGCGGAAGCCGGCGTAGGTTGAAAGGTTAACCCCGATGGCCCCCGGCAGGGACTGGGCCACGGCCATCATGTTCCCCACATCTTCCCGGCTAAATAGCTGGTAGGTATCCGCCAGTTCGTAGAGGAAGGGCAGGGTGGCGTAACCTCCGCCGATGGAAAAGAGCCCGATTCTGAAGAATTGGCCAAAGAGGAGGAGGAGATTCACCCGGCGTCCCCCTTAGACCCGCCGGGGGCCTGTTCCCCGGGCCCGGAAGGCCGAAAAATCAGGAGCCCCAGGAGCCCCGCGGCGATAACCAACAGCATGGGGGATACGCTCCACACCGCCGAGAGGGCAAAGGCGATAAGGTACAGGATCAGGGTCTTCTTGCTCTTAAAGACCCCTTTTACCAGCTTTATGGCCGTGTTCAGGATGAGGGCGCAGACCGCCACCCGGACTCCCGCAAAGGCGTGCCTAAGGGCCGGAAGATCCGCAAAATTGGCAAGGAAGACGGCTATCGCCGTGATAAAGCCCAGGCCCGGCAGCACAAAGCCCAGAGTCGCCAGGACGCCCCCCAGGATTCCCCCGCGCTTGTACCCCACAAAGGTGGAAAGGTTCACCGCAATGATGCCGGGGGTGATCTGGGCGATGGTGTAGTAGTTCATCACCTCGTCCATGGTGATCCAGCCCTTCTTGTTGATAAGCTCCCGTTCCACCACGGGGATCATGGCGTAACCGCCGCCAAAGGTAAGGACCCCAAGCCTGAGGAAGGCCGTAAAAAGTTCAACAAAATTTTTCAAGGAGCGGGACCTTCCACCCGCAGATGGAGTTCGTCAAGCTGCCTTTGGTCCACCTCACCGGGGCAGTCGTCCATGGGGCTGGCGGCAAAGGAATTCTTGGGAAAGGCGATGACCTCTTTTATTGACGTTTCCCCCGCCATGATCATTACCAGCCGGTCCAGCCCCGGCGCAATGCCGCCGTGGGGGGGAGCGCCGTATTTGAAGGCTTCGGTAAGGAAACCGAAACGGCGCTCCGCCTCCTCCGGCCCAAAGCCCACAATCCTGAAGACCCGCTTCTGCAGTTCCGGGTCGTGGATTCTGATAGACCCGGAGGCTAATTCAAAGCCGTTGAGCACCAGATCGTACAGGTCCCCCTTTACCGATCCGGGATCGCTTTCCAGGGTTGTATGGTACTGGTCCTGGGGCCAGGTGAACATGTGGTGGGCCGCTTCCCAGCGGTTTTCTTCTTCGTTGAATTCGAACATGGGGAAATCCACGATCCAGACGAATTCAAAGCGGCTCTTCCCGTCCGGGCCGGGGCCGGTAAGCTTAAGGTCCCGGCCCAGCTTGGAGCGCACCGCCCCCAGGGCGGTATTGGCAACGGCCCGGCGGGAATCCGCGGCCAGGAGGATCAGGTCCCCCGGCCCCGCGTCCAGGGCGGAGACAATGGCCCCCTCCTGGCCTGCAAAAAACCGGGAAACCCCGCCTTCCAGGCCGCCGCCTTCCCCCACCTTCATCCAGGCCAGGCCCTTTGCCCGGTAAATTTTGGCCTGGGCTTCCAGTTCCTCGATCTGCTTTCGCGAATAGGGACTGGGCATCAGGGAAGCGGGGACGGTCAGGGCCTTAACCGCGCCCCCGGCAATACTGACGCCCCTTTCCGCGGCCAGTTGCCGGGCCTGCTCCCCCTGCCGGAGGGCGTCCTTAAATGCCTGGAATTCCCCGGCCTCCGCAAAGGGGCTAAAGTCCCGAAGGGTCAGGTCAAAGCGCAGGTCCGGCTTGTCGGAGCCGTAGCGTTCCTGCGCCTCTTCCCAAGTGAGCCGCCGGAACCGGGCGGGAAGTTCCAGGCCCAGGGTTTTCCTGAACACGCGGCCCATGAGCCCCTCGGTCATGGCAAGCACATCCTCCCGGCCTACAAAGGACATTTCAATATCGATCTGGGTAAATTCGGGCTGCCGGTCCCCCCTGGTTTCCTCGTCACGGTAACAGCGGGCAATCTGAAAATACTTGTCAAAGCCCGCCACCATAAGAATCTGCTTGTAGAGCTGGGGGCTCTGGGGCAGGGCGTAGAATTTCCCCGGATACAGGCGGGAGGGGACCAGGTAGTCCCGGGCCCCTTCGGGGGTGGATTTGATAAAGGTGGGGGTTTCAATCTCGTAGAAACCCTGTGCCGTCATCCATTCGCGGACCGCGAAGCTTACCTCACTCCGCAGGCGGATTCGGTTTTGCATCCCCGTGGAACGCAGGTCCAGGTAACGGTATGTTAGCCTAAGGTCCTCCCCGGCCTTGCTTTCCTCATCAACCTGGAAGGGAAGCACTTCGGAGCGGCTCAGGATGACAAGATGCCGCACCAGTACCTCGATCTCCCCGGTGGGCATGCCGGGATTCACCATACCCGCAGGCCGCTCCCGCACCGTCCCCTCCAGCGCGATGCAGTATTCGTTCCGCAGTTCCGCGGCCGCGGCCTTGAGTTCCTCCGGCGCATCCTGATCCACCACGGTCTGGGTAAGGCCGTAACGGTCCCGCAGGTTGATAAAAAATATGCCCCCATGGTCCCGCTTCCGGTGCACCCAGCCGTTCAAAATGACCGTTTTGCCGGAATCATCCTTCCGCAGGGCGCCGCAGGTCGTGGTCCGCTTCAATAATTCCATACATTCAATATACTCCGGGGCCTGAATATATTCTATAATGAACACCCGGAGGGATCATGCAGTTTGAACTGAGCGAGGCGTTAATCAAGGACCTGCTTTTTTCCATGGAAGATCAGATGGGGGAATTTTTCCTTGATACCCAGGATGGGGTGATTATCGGCCAGGGGGATGAGGGCTTTGCCAAAGCCGCCGCCGGTGAAAACCGCTACATACCCCTGCCGGGCTGGGATTCCTCCGACGGCTTCAGGCTGATGGAGCACTTTGCCGCGGGGCTGCGGAATCTGACTCTGCGGAATGAACTGTCCGCCGCCCTTAACCGGGGGAAAGGGGTGTTCCGGGCCTTTAAGGATATTATCTCCCATTACCCGGAAACAGAAAAACTGTGGTTCAGCTACAAGGAACGGGGCATGCGGCGGGAGATTCTGCGCTGGTACAACGGCCTGCGGGAGGAGTGGGGGCTTGAGCGGATTGGGGGGGAGCCGGAGGAGACCGGGGATTTGGTGCTGGAAGATTTTCGCTTCCGTCCCTTTGCGAAGGATGATAACGAGGCGGCCGCCGCGCTCCACCGGCGCTGTATCGAGGAATCACGCTCCTATGCGGCGGACCATGAGCTGGGGGATGCGGGACTCCCCCAGGGGGAAGGGCATTGCCGGGGCGAAGCCCCCATCCCCGGCGATTTGGCCCTGGCGGTGGAGACCGGGGACGGGGATTTTGCCGGGTTTATCGCCGCCTCCCGGCAGGGCCATGTTCTGTATATCAATGCCTTGGAGGTGCGCAGCGAATACCGGGGCCTGGGTATTGGGGAGGGCCTCCTGGCCCGGTTCATTGAGCAGGCCCGGCGGCAATTCGCCCCTAAGCCGGGGGCCAAGAACCCCCTTCAAATTCTTATCGATCTGCCCGCGGGGAGCGAAGGTTTTTCCCAGGTGCTCTACCGGGATTCCTTTAAGCCCTATACGGTCCGGTACTGCCTTAGGACCGATTGAATTTAAGCGGAAAATTCGCCATATTAAATTAAAATTCAACACTGGGATAGCAAAGTGGCAGGAATAGATATCGATAGAGAAAAGCTAAGGCAAAAAATCGCCCTTATCGGCGAAAAAATTAATTCGGAAGCCGACCCCCATCTCCTTAATGAGTACCGCTCCTTATTCAAGAAAGGGTTTTCCTTTTTCCGCCGCCCCTGGGCCGCGGCCTACCTCCTCATGCTCTACGATCAGGGGAATCTGGGGAGGGCTCCGGCCCGGCCAAGGACCAAGGGCCCCTTTTCGGGGGAGGGGGGCCGCCCCGGAGCTAAGTGGGACGGAGCCTCGCAGGAAGCCCCCTGGACAGGCCCTTCCGGCCCCCGGCCCTTCCTGGCGGAAGATGAATCCCGGCGGCTTTTCATCAGCATCGGGCGGAACCGCCATGTGTTCCCCCGGGAAATCCTGGGGCTTATCATCACCAGGGCCCAGGTCGCCCGGGAGGACATTGGGGTGATACGGATTTTGGACAGCTATTCCTTTGTGCAGGTCCGGGATACGGTGGCGGATACGATCATCGAAGCCCTGAACGGCACGGTCTTCCGGGGCCGGACCATAACCGCCAACTACGCCCGTCTCAAGCGGGAAGATGGGACCGGGGAAACACGCGGCCAGGACATCCAGGAATCGGATACCCAGGACACCCAGGAGCCGGATACGCTGGACCAGGACACCCAGGACACCCAGGGGGAAGGACTTGGCGAAGATTCGCCGGAGCCCTACGAGCCCCTAGAGCAGGGTGATGATCAAGGCGATGAAGAAGGCGTTTAGGCCGATACCCCCCATCAGCAAAAGCCAGGAAAGGATCTCCAGCAAATAGGCGTTGCGGGCGCAGCGCCGGGCCAGTTTTTCAGGGTCCCCCGGAATTGCCCCAAAGGGGGCAAAGCTATCCTCCGGTTCCCGTGGGACCCCCCCCTCCGAATCCAAAGCCCCGAACAGGTACCAGGACTCCTTCCTTGGTTTCCGCATCCCCGGCGCCAGAAGGGGAAAGCCCTCGGGCCGTTCCCCGCAACGGCGAGCCCCGTAGCGTTCTCCGCCGGGAAGCCGGCCTCCCGGGTACAGCAGGGGCAGCCGGGCTAGATCACGGCAGGCCCGGAACAGCCGGGCCTGCCACCAGAGCCGACGGTAGCTTATGGCCAGGAGGAGCCCCGGCGGCACCAGGGGGTACAGGGGGATAAAGGCCGCGGCAAAGGCGGTGATGGCCGTTAGGCGGAATGCGGGCCGGGGCAGGAAGGCCGCCGCCATGGCGATTAAGCAGAGCGCCCCCAGGGCCAGGGCGTAGGGGGTAACCGCATTCCAGTACTCGTTTTGGTGGCGGCCCGAGCGGACCGCCTGAATCGCCATGGACCGGTCGGAGCCGGTATAAAAAATTACCTGGAGGGGGCTGTCGGGAACTGCGGCGAAGACCCAGCGGTTCTCCCGCAGGGTCAGGGACCCGCCCACATAGACCCGGGCTTCCTCGGTCAGGGTGGCAACCCGGTCCCAACGCAGCCGCTGGGGCGCTTCTTCCGCGGGATCAAAGCTTTCCCGTCCGGGCCGGCCTTCCGCGGCTGGCAGCGTGTAGATCTGGGCCCCCGCCAGGGCCACCGGGATCGTAAGGTCCGGCCCCTGAACCCAGAGGGTGTGCCCGTCGGTGATAGATTCAAAGGCCCCGGTAAAGCGGAACCGCCGCTGCCCCGCGGCCTGGGTCCCGTCCCCCAGGGTTTCTACCCTGCCGCCCTGGGCCCCGCCGCCTGCCGTGTAGCGGGCGTAATCCAGCAGGGGCGCCAGGCGCAGCCGGTCAAAACAGGCCCGGAAACGCCGCCAGTGGCGGCGGCTTACCAGGGCCCCGGCAACGGGAACCAGTCCGTACCAGAACAAGGCCAGCAGGGCGATTACTAGAAAATCGTAGATACGCAGGGTACTATCCCTCCGTGGAAAAATACCAAATCAAAAGGCTTGTCCTGGGGGCCAATGAGACCAACTGCTACATCGTGGTCTACGATTCCGCCGGGGAAAAGACCCCCCGCTGCGCCCTGATCGATCCGGGCGATGAGGCCGCCGTCATTATAGCACAACTGGGGAAAATGTCCCTGCGCCCCAGCCATATCCTTTTAACCCACGGCCACTTTGATCATATCGCCGCCCTGGGGGAAGTACACACCGCTTACCCGGAGGCGCCCATCGCCATACACCGGGGGGACGCTCCGTATCTGGGGCCTAACTGTTTACGATTGCACGGCCGCACCCTGGGTGTAGCCAAAGAAGACGACGCTTTTATCGAACTGCAGTTGGGGTCCGTCCCTTCTCCCAACCTGGAACTTGTGGACGGGGACCGTGTCGGCCCCTTCAAGGTTCTCAGCGTACCGGGCCACACCCCCGGCTCCGCGGCCTTCCTCCTGGAGGAGCAGAACATCATGTTCAGCGGGGACACGCTTTTTAAGGGAACCTGCGGCCGGGTGGACCTGCCCGGCGGAAACCGGAGGGCGATCGAAGAAAGCCTCCAGCGGCTCCTCGCCATGGACGGGGCTATCCAGGTCCTGCCCGGCCACGGGGATTCCACCACCATCGCCGCAGAGCGGAAGACCAGGTTCTTTTAGGTACTATCCCGCAGCAGCAGCAACCGCTCGGGCGGCGCATAGAGGTACGGCGGCAGGGCGGGGAGATTTAAATATTTGGAGTATTTCCACCACAGGGTGTTATCGGCAGGTATGCCGTCGGCATACCTGCCGTCAGCAGACCTGTTGTCGGCGTTGCCATCGGCAGGTACCGCATCGGCGTTGGTGAACAGCACCGCCTCCTCGAAGGGCTCCTCGGAACAACTGGTAACCTTCATGCGGATCAGGTTGCCGCCGGTAGGATTGCCGACGGCAGGATTGCCGACGGCCGCGGGGAATACCGGCGCCAGGTCGTGGGCCCGGATGCCCACATGGGTGGTCCCCGCCGGCACGGGGACGCCGGTTCCCAGGGTCACGCCCCAGTTTACCGCGTAGATTTCCCGCTCCCCGGTGATGGTAACGGGGCTTATATTCTTGCAGCCCGTAAGCCGGGCCACCGGCGTCAGGCCGGGCCTGGCGAACAGGTCCCGGGTTTTCCCCATCGTCAGGGCCCGGCCTCCGTCCATGACGAGCAGTTCCCCGCAGAGCCTAAAAACCTCATCCCGGCTGTGGGTCACCAGCACCGCGTCACGGCGGTTTGCCAGCAGTTCCAGCATGTGGATTTGCATAAGCTCCCGCAGGCCCGTGTCCAGGGCGGAAAAGGGCTCATCAAGGAGGATGGCCTCCGGTTCCCGCATGAGCATCCGGGCCAGGGCGGCCCGCTGCTGCTGCCCCCCGGAAAGCTGGGAGGGGTAACGGTGGGCAAATTCGGTAAGCTGGAATTTTTCAAGCCAGGCCCCGGCCAGCCGGTCCGGCTGTTTCAGCCCGATGGACAGGTTTTCCAGCACCGTCATCCGGGGGAACAGGGCGTAGTTTTGAAAGAGATAGCCCACCCGCCGCCGCTGGGGCTTAACGTTGATCCGCTTTGTCGAATCAAACAGCACCCGGCCGTTTATCGAAATAAAGCCCTCGTCCGGGGTTTCGATGCCGGCGATACACTTCAGGGTCATGCTCTTTCCGCATCCCGAGGGCCCCAGGATTCCCAGGCAGCTCCCCCCGGAACTCTCAAATTCCGTTTCCAGGGTAAAATTCCGGGAGAATCTTTTGCGGATAGAAACCTTAATGCCCACCGCCGCCTGTCCTCCCCGCCCGCCGGGGCCGGGTTTCCAGGGAACTTAGGTAGTTCATCAGAACCACCACCAGAAACGAAAAGATCACGATGATAAGCACGTAGCGGTAGGCCTCGTCCATGTCCCCCGCGGACACGGCGGAGTAGATCGCCAGGGGCAGGGTGCGGGTCTTCCCCGCGATATTCCCGGCGATCATGGCGGTGGCCCCAAATTCCCCCAGCCCCCGGGCAAAGGCCAGCACCGCGCCGGAGGCGATCCCCGGCAGGGCGGTGGGAAAGCTTACCCGCCAGAAGATCCGCCACTCCGAAAGCCCCAGGGTCCGGGCCGCATAGATCAGATCGGGGTCCACCTGTTCCAGGGCGCCCCTGGCCGAGCGGTACATCAGGGGCAGGGAGACGGCCGCCGCGGCAAGCACGGTGGCGGACCAGGAAAAGGCGATTCGCACGCTAAAAAAATCCAGAAAGAATTTTCCCACCGGGCGGCGGACCCCAAAGATGTAGAGCAGAAAGAAACCCGCCACCGTGGGGGGCAGTACCAGGGGCAGGGTGAGGATGCCGTCCAGGATCATCCGCCACTCCTTCCGCCTAAGGCCCGCCACCAGCTTCGCCAGGAGGAGCCCCAGGAAAAAAGTCACCACCATGGCCGCGGAGGCGGTCCGCATAGAGATCAGGATCGGTGAAGTGTCCATGCCCCAAGTCCCGGCCGCGGAAGGCTAACGGGCCGGCGAGAAGCCGTAAGCCTTGAACACGTCCTGGGCCTCGGCGGAGGCAAGGAAATCGATGAACAGCCGGGCCTCCTCCGGGTGGGCCGATGCGCTTACCAGGCCCACGGGGTAGATCACCGGACTGGCCAAACTGCCTGCCGGGGCCTCGGCGATAATCTCCACCTTGCCGGTTGAGGCCGCATCGGTGGCATAGACCACCCCAACTTCCGCGCTGGCCTCTCCTACCCAGTTCAGCACCTCGGTAACGTTGGTCCCCAGGCTGGCCTTAGCCTTTACCCCGTCCCAGATTCCCAGGCTGGTAAA
Source organism: Treponema sp. (assembly GCA_031274285.1). Taxonomy (GTDB): domain Bacteria; phylum Spirochaetota; class Spirochaetia; order Treponematales; family Breznakiellaceae; genus JAISFT01. The sequence goes on from JAISQJ010000166.1 coordinate 41,675, forward strand.
AATCTCCTGGGCGTACTGGCCTGCGGGCACGCTGGCAGGGTCCCCCAGGGCAATGATGCCGGCCGCGCTAATGTTCTGGAACCCGATCACCGCGGTGGAAGCCCCGGCGGTCTTAATCAGCACGATCTTGTTCTCCAGCAGGGGCCTGACCGAGGCCTCCCCCACAAAACCGCCCCTCACCAGGTTGTTCATCTGGGTAACCGCCGCAGACATGAAGACATCCGCCTCCAAACCCTGCTCAATCTGGGTCTGGAGCTTCCCCGAGCTGTCGTAGGTCCCCTCCGCCGTAATGTGGGGGTACTTGGCCTGGAACTTGGGAATAAGCTCCTGCTCAAATGCGTTCCGCAGGCTGGCGGCCGCGGCAACCAGGATGCTTACGTTCTGATTGGCCTGAAGCGCCTGAGGCGCCGCCGTGCCCTGATCCTGCCGTCCCCTGGCCCAAAGCGGGGCCCGGACCGAAGCAGCCATAACTAAAACCGCTAAAACACAAGAAACCACCCTTTTCTTCATCTTGTCCTCCGTTTTTGTTGGCTTTCACCAAACATTTGCGGACAAGGTTATAACAAAACATAACAATATGCAACATAACAAGACAAAACCGGAAGGAGCCTGCCGGC
>JAISQJ010000031.1 GCA_031274285.1 Treponema sp.
TCCGCCACCGCCGAAGCCGCCATGGTCCGCTCGTAGAGTTCCCGTATGCCCGGCCTCCACACCTGAACGTCAAAGTCCGTCACCTTCATGAAGGTTTTCGCCGGGTCCCGGTATATCCAGAGTTTCCCCCGATGATAGGGGGCGGTGTGGGCGCGAAGCTTGCTCTTGGGCCCGCCGAAAACCGTGGCCCGGATCAGCCCCTCTTCGGCGGTGAGAAAGGTTATTTCCCGGTTGGATTCCCCCGAAGGCCGCGCCCGGAGGACCAGGGCGGAATAGGTAACGTTCCGAGCCATAGGGTATGATACCACAGGGATTTCAAAACAAGAAGGCTAAAGCGAGAGTTTGCAGGGCAACAGCATTTACTTTCAATCTTCGAGAAATCATCAAAAATGAAGAATTTTCAACCGCAAAGAAGTCGAAGAAGGTTTTAGGAGAATGCCCCATTTTACTTTTCAAAAATTCGGACCGGTTCCCAAAATAACCAATTTTGGAAACAACTCGCCTATATGATTATAAGTTCTCCGCTCCCCCTGTTCTCACTCCCCGGGGCCGATGTTTTCGTAGGACAGGCAGATGGGCTTGCCGGTTTTGCCGTCCCGCACCAGTTCCGCGTCGATCCGGTATATGTCCCGCAGGTTTTCACGGGTAACGACATTTTCCGGGGGGCCTTCCGCCAGGATGGCCCCGTCCTTCATGGCCAGGATGTGGTCGGCGAAACGGGAGGCGTTGTTGAGTTCGTGGAGGACCATGACCACCGTGCGCCCCTCCTGGCGGTTGAGGGCGGCCAGGAGGGTGAGGACCTCCATCTGATGGGCCATGTCCAGGTAGGTCGTCGGTTCGTCCAGGAGCATAAATTCCGTTTTTTGGCAGAGGGTCATGGCTATCCAGGCCCGCTGGCGCTGGCCCCCGGAGAGGTCCGCCAGGGGCCGGTCATGGTAGGATTCGATCCCGGCGATGCGCAGGGATTCCCGGATGATCTCGAAGTCCTCCTTCCCCAGGGCGCCGAAACCGCGCTTGTGGGGGAACCGTCCGTAGGCCGCCAGTTCTTCCACGGTCATACCCTCGGGGGCCCGTGGGCTCTGGGGCAGTACCGCCATGTGCCGGGCGATTTCCCTGGAGGGGACGGCGTGGACATCCCTTCCGTCAAGCCGGATGGTTCCCCCCTCGGGTTTCAGAATTCGGGCGATGCCCTTTACTAGGGTGGATTTTCCGCAGCCGTTGGCCCCGATGATGACCGTTACCGCCCCCTTGGGGATCGATACGTTCAGTTCCTGAATAACGGGTTTACCGCCGTAGCCGAGGCTCAGGTTCTCCGTTACTATGCCGTTTTCCATGGTATCCCCCTTACTGTTTCACCATGAGGTAGATAAAATAGGGCGCCCCGATGACGGAGACCACGATGCCTATATGCAGTTCCAGGGGGGCAAAGAGATTCCGGGCTATCATGTCGGAACAGACTACCAGCAGCATCCCCGTAAGGATGGCCGCCGGTGTGCGGTACCGGTGCTGGGGCCCCGCCAGTTTCCCCGCGATATGGGGGGCCAGGAGGCCCACAAAGGCGATGCTCCCCGCCACGGAGGTAGATACCGCGGCCAGCGCGGCGGCCATGGCGATGAGCAGCCGCCGGCGTCTTTCCACGTTCACCCCCAGTCCTTGGGCGATCTCGTCCCCCAGGGTATAGACATCGAGGTAGCGGGACTGGTACAGGGTGGCCGCGCCCAGCAGCAGCAGGGGCCCTGTTACGGCGATCACATAATTCCAGCTTACCCCCCAGATGCTGCCGGAGGTCCAGGAAAGAACCCGGTTGAAATCACGGTTATCAAAACTAAGCTGTAAAATGATGATCAGCGCGTTAAATCCGGCGTTTACCGCAATCCCCATGAGGAGGAGCCTCCGGGGCTTCATCCCCCGCCGCCAGGCCAGGGCGTAGATGATCGCCGCCGCGGCGAAGGCCCCCATAAGGGCGATGGCGGGCATGGTAAAAATGGTAAAGGCCGGGATGGAGTAGTAGTTGTTTCCGTTGGTCAGGTAGATGTATACCACCACAAACATCGCGGCCCCGCTTGATATGCCGATGATCCCCGGTTCGGCCAGGTCGTTCCGGGTTACGCTCTGGAGGATGGCGCCGGAAGCCGCCAGCGCGCCCCCGACCAGCACCGCGATAAGGATCCGGGGGAGGCGGATGATGAACAGGGCGATTTGCTGCTGCCTGGTTCCCCGGCCAAGGATGGTTTGGACCAGTTCCCCCGGCGAAATAGCCATGGTCCCCAGGTTCATGCTGAGCAGAATAGCCCCGAGGAGGAGGATCAGCAGCACGGTAAAGACCAGCCTGAAACGCCCGGCCCGGGCGGAGATGCCGCTCATAGCCGTTTTTCCTTCTTTACCATCCTGATAAGCACCGGCACCCCCAGGAGGGAGGTGATGGAACCCACCGGTATTTCAAAGGGGCTGTTCAAGGTGCGGGCCAGAATATCGCTGTATATCATCAGGACCGCGCCGGTTACGATGGACAGGGGTATCACCCGGCGGGAATCGCTCCCCACGCCCAACCGTGCGATCTGGGGTACGATAAGGCAGACGAAGCCGATATTACCCCCCACCGCCGCGGCCGTACCGCTGAGGATTACCACGCAGATCAGCCCCGCGAAGCGGACCCGGTTCGGCCTTTCCCCCAGGCCCACCGCCGCCTCGTCCCCCAGGCTGAGGATGCTGATCTTGGGGGAGAGGAACAGGGCGAACACCAGGGCCGAAGACGCTGCAAGCAGGGCACGGACCATGCCCCAGGTTGCGCCGCCGAGTCCGCCGGCCATCCATAGGGCGAGGTTCTTGCTGTTATTGGTCAAAAGGGCGATGAGCGCCGCCAGGGAGGAAAACAGCATCCCCAGGGCGGTCCCGGCCAGGAGCAGCCGGGTTATGTCCAGCCCGGCCCGTTTGGTACTGAGCAGAAACACCAGGGCGGCGCTGACCGAGGCTCCCAAAAAGGCGAACAGCACCTTGCCGGGCAAAAGGGGGACGCTCCTGCCGGCCATATAGATCGCCATGGCCAATATCGCGCCCTGGTTTACCCCCATAATGGAGGGGGAGGCGATGGGATTACGGGTGATACCCTGGAGGATTGCCCCCCCGGCGGCAAGAAAAGCGCCGACCAGGAGGGCGCAGAGCGCACGGGGCAGCCGGGAATCCCAGATAATCAACTGGGCCGTCCCGGTTTTTACCTTACCGAAAACACCCGCCAGAATATCTCCGGGGCCGATGTTTTTTGCCCCCAGGCAAATAGAGAGGACAAGAGCGATGATGATCAAACCCAGCTCAGCGGCGATGATAAGCCCCATCCGCAGCCGGCCCTCCCTCCTCCCTTTCATTGGATCAGCAGGGTTTCCAGTTCATCCAGGAGCAGGTTTTTTCCGTATACGCTGTAGGCCTGGTTGAAATAGGGAGATTGGGGCAGCCAGATAACATGCCCGGCTTTGACGCTTTCCATACTGTTCCAGACGGAACTGGCTTCCAGGGCCGCCCGGTCATCCGGCGAGGCCAATACCACCATATAATCCGCGCTTATCCCGGTCAGCCCCTCCAGGGTCGCCGTGGGCAGGGTGATACTGTTCTGTTCCGGAAGATCCCTGGGGATACCCAGGCCCATGTCGTTATAAAAAATGTCCCCATAGGCGGCGCCGGTAAACAGGTAATAGGAACTGCCCGCGGTGAGGAAGGAGAAATAAGTCGCCCCCGCGCCGTTAGCCGCCTTAATTGCCGCCCCCGTGGCCCTGGCCTTTGCTTCATAATCGGCGATATAGGATTCAACCGCGGCCCCGGCGTCAAAGAGTTTCCCCACCATCCGCAGATCCCCCCGCCAGTCGTTTACCGTGGGTTCGATGACGATGGTAGGGGCTATAGCCCGCAGTTGGTCGTAGGCTTTTTCCTGCCGTGGGTTGATGATAATAAGGTCCGGCTCCACGGCGAGGACCGCCTCCACGTTCACCGTGTCCGACATGGGGTAGCCGATGATCACCGCGCCGGTCAGGAGGTCCTCCAGGTAGGAGGGAAACCGGGTGTAATCATAGGCATCGGAATCGGAGGTAGCCACCGGCTTATACCCTATGATACAGAGCATATCGCTGATTCCCGAAGCGTCGGCGATTCGCAGGGGCTTCGCGGGGATGCTTACCGCGCCCCGCAGGGTGTCCACCGTCCGGGTTTCGGCGGCGGCCGTTCCCGATGCCCCGGATGATGGCGCCGGGGATGAGCGGTCGCAGCTTCCCAGGCCGGACAGCAGGACAAGACAAAGACCAAGGACCATGAGAGGATATTTCATTTTTTTCTCCAAAATGCGGGATGTGTTAGATTATACTAACGAAAGCAGTATAGCGGGCGTGTTGGAGTTTGTCTAGCTAAACAATAAGAAATTTAACCGCAGAGAGCGCAGAGGACGCGGAGAAGGTGACTGACACCAAAACGGAGACTTGCGTCTCCGTTTTGGTGTCAGTCACTATTTTGTTTAATACCAGTGGAAGCCTTCAACCACCGGGGCTCCGCCCACTCTTTGCAGCAGAGTTATCTCATCGCGGCCCGTGGCGCTGCGATGTATCTCTAAAACAACGAAGTCGTCGTAAGTGGAATACGCCGTGTTGCCCGATCTGGACCAGCCGGACCCTGACCCCGGCATCTCCTGGGCTTGACCGTACTTCATTCCGAGCGTGTTCATGGCTTCATTGAACGTTTGCGAGACATCCATGGCGGTCCCGGTAAGCAGGTAGTATATCCCGGAATAGGGCTCGGGGTCCCACGAAATGTTATATGACTCATTGTCGCTGGCGCTAAGGCCGGTAAATGTCGCCAGCGTTATGCTGCTGGCGTCCGTTACGGTCCAGGACATTCCGAACGAGTTCCACTGGTCGTACTTTTCTACAAGCCGTATCTCATCGTTCCCGCTGGCATTATCAATCACCTCTAAAATAACCCAGGGGGCGGAGGCTTCGGAAAGCGATGTGCTATGCCAAATATCCACATTGGGACCAATAGAATCAAATTGGCCAAGCGCTGTCTCGATTTGCGATTGGGCCGTCCCAGAGTCCTCAATAAGCAGATAGTGGGTTCCGCTTGCGGACCCGGCAGGGAACGACCCGTTATACGACTGGCCCTGGCCTGTGTAGCTAATCCCTAAGGACTCCGCGGTAACGCCGGTGAGATCTAAGGGGCGGTAGTCGGGGTTAAAATAGGATGTAACATTCGTCCAGTTTCCCGAATAGGCGACGGAACCCGTTTGATCGGTAAGGGTTATGGTCGTAGTGACAGCAAGCTCAGACGGCCCTTGATTCCCTTGCTCAATATAGCGCAAGAGGAGCGTATACGGTCCGCTGAGGGGTGACGGGTTGGGATTGCCGACCTTATACAGTTCAAACGTCATGGTCGGGCCGGTGATTACGTTTTCCATGCCCATGTAGGCGGCGATTATCTCCA
>JAISQJ010000065.1 GCA_031274285.1 Treponema sp.
GCGTTATCAAGCCGGCTCCATTTGGAAGAATACAAGGGCTATTCCTTTTTTTCGCGATCTTAATTTCCGCCGCCTTAGCCTAGCATAAAACGCCGGCGCCTTCCACTCTTTCCAACCCGCATGAATACTATTTTGCGTCAGGCTATGGCCCGCGCCCAATGACGACAGGGTGCTAGTGTACCGTATCGTTGACAATTGGTTTAATGAAGTCAAACCACGGACCTCACGGACCTCACGGACCTCACAGAAAAACCGAGAAAACCCAAAGAATATGAGATATTTAGGACGATTTTGCTTCATTATCCACTCTTTTTCTTTGTCCGTGTCTGTCTGTGTCGTCCGTGGTTATTCCTACTTCTGTGTAAGACAGTACACTAGTCAAAGAGTCCCGGCTCTTCGGGAAGGGGCCGTCTTCCCGAAGAAACTCCGTCGGGAGCCCCCGCGGGCGCCGTTTCCGCGGAGTCCCCGCCGGGGATGATCTTGAAGCCGGTCCGGCGCGGCGCGGTTTTTGCGGCGGTTTTGACCGGGAGTCCGGGCAGGCCGGCCAGGAGTTCCTGCCAGTCCTTGACGCGGTTAAGGGATTCCAGGGGGGTGATGGTATCGATGTCCAGGCCGCCGATTTCACGGATCAGACCCAAGAGCGGCGGGGGAAGCGGCGGCGCAGAGGCTGGCGCAGCAGCGGCCGACGGTACAGTGAACGGTGCAGGGGCGGCGGGCGGTATGGTAGACGGCGCAGAGGCGGCGGGTGGTATATCGGCAGCGGGCGGCACAGCGGGATCCAGGCTGAGGCCCCGGTCCCGGAGCCGCGCCATGATGGCCTCGGCCCGGCGCAGCACCTGTTCCGAGAGTCCCGCCAGGCGGGCCACGTGGAGGCCGTAGGACTCCGCCGCGGGGCCTTCCTTCAGGCGGCGGAGGAACAGAATCTCCCCGTCCCGGTTGAGAACCTCCATGGAACGGTTGACCATGCGGGGATGGACGATAAGGGAGAGTTCATGGTAATGGGTGGCGAAGAGGGTGCGGCACCTGACCCGGTCCAGCAGTTCCTCGCAGACCGCCCAGGCTATGGAAAGGCCGTCCCTGGTGCTGGTTCCCCGGCCCACCTCGTCCATGATCACCAGACTCCGCTCGGTGGCGGTGTTAAGGATGTAGGCGGTCTCGTTCATTTCCGAAAGGAAGGTGGATTCCCCCCGGGCCAGGTTGTCCTGGGCCCCCACCCGGCAGTAGATCCGGTCCGCCACCCCCAGTTCCGCCTCCCGGGCGGGGACAAAGCTGCCCATCTGGGCCATAAGGACGGTGAGAGCCGCGGCCCGGAGGTAGGTGGACTTACCCGCCATGTTGGGGCCGGTGATCAGGGCAAAGCTCAGGCCGTCCAGGATCACGTCGTTGGGGATGAACTCTCCCTGGGGCAGATGGGCCTCCACCACCGGATGCCGGTCTTCCAACACCCGCAGGACCGTGGAGTCCCCTATCCGGGGCCGTACCCAGCGGCGGACCGTGGCGGAACGGGCCAGGGACTGGGCCGTATCCAGTTCGGAAAGGAGGGCTGCGGCCGCGGAAAGCTGCTCCAGGCTTTTCTTGGTCTCCTCCCGGATCTGGAGAAAGAGGCCCCGCTCCAGGTCTACGATCCGGTCCTGGGCGCCGTTGATGTCGGACTCCAGGGCCGCCAGCCGGTTGGTGGTGAAGCGTTCCCCCCCGGCGATCCCCTGGCGGCGGATGAAGTGGGCGGGCACCCGGCTCAGGTTGACCTTGGAGACCTCCATGTAGTACCCGATGATCCGGTTGTAGCGGATCTTGAGCCCCGGAATATTGGTCCGCCGCCGTTCCTCCTCCAGGTAGCCCTCCAGAAGCTGCCGGCCGTTATCCCGCAGTTCCCGCAGATCGTCCAGTTCCTTACTGCAGCCGCTCCGTATCAGATTCCCCTCGGTAAGGAGGAGGGGGGGATCCTCGGCCAGGGAACGGTCCAGCAGATCTCTAAGCTCCCTAAGCGCGGCCGCTTCCCGGTCCCGGATGAGCGAGATGACCGGGGGACTTTCAAAGGGCAGGGAGAGGGACCGGATCTGGGCCAGAACCTCAAAAAAAGAATCCAGGGCCTTCTTTACCGCCAGCATGTCCTTGGCATGGGCCTTGTCCATGGCCACCCGGCCGGTGAGCCGTTCCAGGTCCGGGGTAGCGCCCAAGATCTCACGGATCATGCCCAGTTTCTCCTGATCCCGGTAGAGGATCTCCACCATGTCAAGGCGGGCCTCGATGGCGGGACAACTGCACAGGGGATGGAGGATGCGCCATTTCAGGAGCCGCCGCCCCATGGCGGTCCGGGTTTCGTCCATCACCTCCAGCAGGGAATAGCGGATATCCCCGTCGTGGAGGTTCCTGACCAGTTCCAAATTCCGCTGGGTCGATTCGTCAATGCCGGCGTACTCGCTGTCCTGGTAGATCACGATACCCCGGACATGGGGGATCGAGGACTTGGCGGTATCCGCCAGGTAGTCCAGCAGGGCCCCGGCGGCGGGAATCTCGGGGCTGTCCTCCCTAAGGCCGAAGGGCCGCAGATTGGAGGTCTTGAACTGCCGGCAGAGCCGTTCCCAGCCCCGTTCCCGGTCAAAGAGCCAGTCCGCCCAGCGGTTCACCACCAGATTCGACCGGCCCAGGACCACCGGGGCAATGTCGGCTTCCTCCAAAAGGGATTCCTGGACGATGAGCTCCTTGATCTGGAGCCGCTCAAATTCCTGGCGCAGCCGTCCGGTGTTTTCCCGGGAGAAAGAGGTGGCCCGGAAATCCCCGGAGGATATGTCGATACAGGCCAGGCCCAAGGCGCCCCGGGCCGCGGCCAGGCCGGCAAGGTAGTTGGCGCTCCCCTTGTCCAGGTAGTCCTCGTCCAGGGCGGTGCCGGGGGTGACCACCTCCACCACCTGGCGCTCCAGGAGGCCCTTCCCCGGTTCGGACAACTGCTCGCAGATCGCCACTTTCTTTCCCAGTCTTAGGAGCCGGGCGATATAGGAACGGGAGGCGTGGTAGGGAACACCGCACATGGGCCGGCCGTTCCGGTTGGTTAGGGTAAGGTTGAGCAGGGAGGATACTTCCAGAGCGTCCTCGGCGAACATCTCGTAGAAGTCCCCCAGCCGAAAAAACAATACTTCCCCCGGATGATCATGTTTGATCCGCCGGTACTGATCAAACATAGGTGTGGAAGAAGCGCTGTGACTCGTAAGGACCTCCTGTCAGGCCCTTGCTTTTTTAACGGCCTGCCTTGGCGATCAAATTCTGTATCAGTTTTTCAGTAATATCAACGGTTGGGCTGTGCCAGAGTATACCGGAATTTTCTTTCAGGTTAAGCACCGTACTGTAGCCCTCGCTTTCTGCGATAAAACGAATCTCGTCGTAGACCTGTTCCAAAAAGGAGTCCGACTGGGAAAGCCTTCGTTTCCGTTCTTCCAGTTCCCTGGTCCGGTCCTGGTAGTATTCCCGCAGGGTATCGGAACGGCGGTAGATAAGATTTTCCAGCCGCAGGACTTCATCCTCGTCGCCCTGGAGTTCCGCATTCACCTTGCGGGACTGGAGGTCCTGGATTTCCTTGGTCCGCCGGTCCACTTCCCGCTGAACCTGGGCGCTGGACTCGTTCCATTCCCTAACCGCCCGGGAATCCTGCAGAAAGACCATATACACTCTGGACAGGTCCACCACCGCAAAGCGGGTAAGCTGCTGGGCTTGAACCAGGGACCCGGCAAGCAGCAGGCAGGCTATAAGACTATACTTTTTCAAGCTCCCTCCTTGTGTTAGTAGCTGATGGCAAAGGAGAGGACCCAGTCAAGGCCGCCTCCGGGGCCGTCCTTCCCGATGGAGCCGGGCTGCCATTCGACCTTTCCGTCCACCGTCTTAAAGCGCTTGGCAAAACTGAAGCGGAGGGGAAACTGGGGAATGGTAAACCGGAGGCCCCCTCCAAGGCTGTACCTCAGGGCGTCGGGATCAAAATTGGCAAAGAAATCCTTGGGTGTGGGGAAGACCCCGGCGATGTCGAGGAAGAAATCCCAGGCCAGGACCCCCGGCACCAGGGGAATCCGCAGTTCCGCCCAGTTGTCCCACAGGGCCAGCCCCTTAACCCGGTAATCGGAATTCCAGCCCCGGCCCACAAACATGCCGTCCACCGCCAGTTTGTTGGCGTTTTCGATCATGACCTGGTCCTGCCCCGGCTGCTTCATAAGGAAGGAGAGGCCCGTGTGGAGGCCGCCTATCAGCTTGAAACTCCAGTGTTCCCCCACGGGGATGTTGACAAGGGTGTGAAAATACTCGGCCTTGGTATCGCTGCGGATGTACTTCTCGTTTTCCATGGGCAGAATACCGAATATGCTGAAACGCTGGCTGCCGAAGTAGCCCTGGGAGGGATCGTAGTAGATATCCCGCTGATCCAGGCTCACCGAGCCCCAAAAGGAGTTGGACGGGGTCGGGCGGTTGTTGTCCCGGCGGATGGTGTAATCCAGGGGCCGGTAGAGGTCCGCGTCGTAGGTATTCAGGATGATCCCCGCCCGGACCCCCACCCCGGTGGAGAGGTTCCCCAGGAAGGTGGCCCAGCGGTAGCCCGTGGAAAGACCCAGGGAAAAATACCACTGATCGTAGCGCATAAGGAATTCCGAGGGGTAGGTGGAGGCCTGTTCGAATTCCGCATAGGAGTCGAAGCCGTCGGGATACGCGTAGGTTTCGTCCCCGTAGAAGAAGGGGGCGGTGTTGTCCATGGGGGTAAGCCGCTGAGTATGGGAGACGGACAGGTCGGCCCCAAGGGACAGGGGCAGGCCGAAGATGTAACGGTGGTTATAGCTGAAGGACAGGTTCTGGGTGTCCGGGGATGCGTTTATCTCCGCGCCCAGGCTGTTCCCGGTGCCCCGGAAGTTCCGGTCGTTGATGCGCAGCATCCCCGATATGGGAAACTGGCCGGGATCCGAGGTGCCGGAGAAGGTAAGGCCGAACTGAATATCCGTGGTGGGCTGTTCCTCCACCCGGAACACCAGGTCCATCAGACTTTCCGCACTCCCCTGCTCGGTTTCGGGAATGATGGCGGAAAAAAACTGGAGGTTGTAGAGGTTCCGCAGGCCGTTGGCCACCTTGGTCTTGGAGAATACATCCCCCGGTTCCAGGGGAATTTCCCGCAGCACCACCTCTTTCCTGGTCTTATCAAGCCCCTCGATGCGGATACTCTCGATATGGGCCCGGCCCCGTTCCACGATGTCAATCGTGTAGAACACGATCTTCTTCTCCTCGTCCCGTTCCTCTCCCCGGCTGATGGTATTGAAGATGTAACCGCTTTCAAAATAGAGGTCCGCCACCCGCTGCAGGTCCGCCTCCAGCCGGCTGGCACGCAGATCGTCCCCCACCTTGGAGTAGACCTGCTTTTGCAACTGCTCCTCGGAGAAAATCCGGTTCCCCGTAAAGCTGATGCCCCCGAAGGTGTAGTGGTCCCCTTCGTATATATCAAAGGTTAGGATGAGGCTGGTGTTGCCCCGGTCGTTGACCACCTCGGTCCTGAGCACGTCCCGAACCTCCGCGTCGATGTAGCCCCGGTCCCGGTAATACTGGGTGAGGGCCTGGCGGTCGGCGATAAGCTTGGCCTCCTGGAAGGCCCCGTCGTTAACCAGGCTTTTCGCCTTAAGGGAGAGCTGGCCCCGGAGGGTCTTGTCGGAAAAGATCGAATTCCCGGTAAAACGGAATTCCTGGATGTAATTCTGGACGCCCTCGGTAATGAAGAAAACAACCACCGCCTCCCCGGCCGCGTTAACCTGAATATCCGAACGGACCGTCACCTGGGTATAACCCTTTTCCAGGTATTTATTGATCACCGCCTGCTCTTCATCCCCCACCCGGCGCCTGTCCGCCCGGTCCCCGGCCTTGAGGAGCACCGCACCCAACAGTTCCGTCTGGCGGACGTGGCTGTTCCCCACAAAGCTGATCCGGGAAATTACCGGCTGCTCGGTGACGGTGAAACGGAGGATAAGGGCGCTGCGTTCCGGGTTGGAGGGGGCCAGACTGGGGGAAAGGAGTTCAAAATACCCCGTGGCGTAGAGCCGCACCTGGAGTTCCTCCACCAGCTCGTAGGTGTAAGGCTGGCCCAGGTAGGGCGCCAGGATACCCTCCAGGTCCAGGGGGCTGGTGTGCCGGAGGCCGGAAAACTGGATGTCCCGGACAGGTTTACCCAGGTACCAGTCGTCCCCGTCCTGGGCAAAACAGGGTTTTACGTTCAATAAACCGGAAAAAGCCGCCATGGCTAAGGCAAAAACCAACAAACAGCGACGCATCTACACTCCTATTAAGGTTCGATATGCAAGTTCTCTGTCTTACCCGCGGCGCAAAGGCAGGTTAAAACGAAAAATTCCAAGAAATGGTGAAGGAACAATCATCAATATACCAATTTTCCGGATGGGTAGGGACCAAATTCCAGCGGATATTTCCCAGGGGGCTCCGCAATTCAATCCCGAAATCCGGCTCGAAGGTATAACCTCCAAACGACCGCTTGTTTTCATCGTAACGGAGGGACAGCATGGCCTGGGCAAACATCTCCGAACCGATATATTTACCTATAAAAACAGAGGTATTATCAAAATAGTTACCAACCCAGCCAATCCTGTCAACCGGAGATTCCTCAAGCCCGATAAAGCTGAAGGCGGCCCGCTGGATGAACTGGGTCCTGATGCTGAACATATCCAGGTGCAGCAGGTCCCGCAGGGCCCCCTGTACCCGGCGCATGACCCGGGACTGGGAGAGGAGGTCCGCGGAAGACGAGAGGAAGGGGTTGGAAACGCTCCCGTCCGCCCCGGCCGCGCCCACAAAATTCTGCCCCAGGAGGGAGAGTATCTCCGTTTGGGACATGGCGGGGCTGGACTCAAAGCGGGGGGTAAAGGATTGCAGGGGCGCATTGTCCACCACCATGGAGATGGTTACCGGCCCGTTGCTGGCCCGGTCCCGGATCTCCGCCCGGACGGTGATCCGGGGATCGAAGTTGGTCTGGTCTTCCCTAAAGGACAGCATTCCGTTGCGGATATAGAAACTCCGCTCAAAGTAAAACACCTCCCCGCTCCGCAGCTTTACGTCCCCGGTAAAGGTGAAGGTCCTGTCCAGGCTGTTGGCATAGATCCGGGTCCTGGCTCCCTGGTCCGCGTAGGCCTGAAGCATGGGAAATTCCCTGGTGGGCCACAGGAATTCCACCTTCCGCCCCGCGGTAACGGCCACATCCGCGATGACGGGGACCGGAAGGTTCCCCCAGCTATCCTCCCGCTGGGACGCGGCGATTTCCGCGGCGTCCAGGCTGATCTCCGTTTCCTGGGCAACCAGATCCCCGGAAACATTGAGAACCAGGTCCGTCATGGTAAGATTCAGGGAACCCGAGGCGGTCCCCCGGGCCAGGATGCCGCCTATATCGAACATGAAGGGCAGGGGCCGGTCCTTGGCCGCGGTGATGTCCAGGGAAAAGGAGCCGGGAATCCACTTTTCCAGCCAGAATTGGCCGCTTACCACCCCCAGGCCCCTGCCGCAGGCTGCGGACACGTTGGTGAAGCGCATCTCATTGCCGTCGAATACCAACTGCATGGCCGCGGGCACGATGTCGGCGGACAGGAATTTGGGAACCCGCATCCGCAGGTTTTCCCCCCGGGCGCTGCCGTAGATCTCCGGGTTCCCCAGGGGTCCCCGGATCTGCAGGGAGCCCACCGCGTAACCGGCGCTGATTTCAAAGTCCTCCTTGGAGGGGATAAACTGCCACAGGGCGGGAAGGTTGACCACGATCCCCTCGCCCCGGGCGTCGATGCTGTCAAGACTCAGAGTCCCCTGAAAGGTTCCCCGCAGGGGAAAGGGATCGGCGAAGGCCGCGATAAAGGCGCCGCCGCCCTTGATGTCGAAGAAGATCATGTCCTCGGGGCCGCCGGCGAAGACCATCCCCTCTCCCTGGCGGGAAAAGCCGAAATTGAAGGATTCCTCCCTGGTGCGGCCGGCGAAAGTGATATCAGTCAGTTCGATGCTGCCCCGCAGGTCCTCCAGGGCCGCCCGGTAGTCAAGCCAGGAATCTACGGGGGCGAAGCGGGAATCCAGGGAAAAATTCAAGCCCAGTTCACTTCCCGATACCTTTCCCTGAATCCGGCCCCCCCCCTCGATCAGGGATTCGTCCATGCTCAGGCGGAGGCTGGGCACCAGGGCTTCCAGCGCGCCCATGGTAAGACGCAGGTCCTGGACGCGGAAGCCGCGCTGGTCCACAAAAGCCCGGCCCCCGGCGTTGATCGCCTGGCTCCCCCGGCCTATGCCCAGGGAGCGGATATCCACCGACGCGTTAAAATCCCCGGGGGAATTCCACTCAAGGGAGAAATCACCGTCGGCCTGGACGTTGGGGAGCTTCCTGAAAAACCGGGCCGGCCTCATGCCGATGCCGGAGACCCGCAGACTCAGGACGGGAGAGGCCGGGGGGGAGGGCCGGGATTCAAGCAGGGAATCCAAAAAGGCCGCGGGCCAGGCCCCCTGCCAGGCCAGGTTCCCCAGCCCCCCGCCGTGGGAAGCCTTCCACGCTGCTCCCGGCACCCAGGACAGGTCCACCGCATAGCTTTCGAGGTGGCTTTCCCCCAGCACGGAGAGGCTTCCCTGGTAGACCCCGTCTTCGCCCCCGGCCGCGGAAAAGATACCGCCCCCCCGGAGGACCCCCTGGGAATCGTTAAGGTAGATGTCCCGCAGGGCCAGTTGGCTCTGATCCGCCCGGCCGGAAAAACGGAATACCCCCGCATTCCCCAGGGGATCCGGGGCGGCGAAGTCGGCCAGCTCGAAACCGGCAAGGTCCAGATACCAGGATTCGGTGGAACGGTAGCCCATGCCAAGGTCAAAGCTGAAGCGGCCCAGGCGCTCCCCCAGGAGCACGGGGATGTTCTCCCCCCGGACCCGGCCCGAATACGCGCCGTCCTGGGAACTCATGAAGGCGTTGAGGCCGTGGGAGCCCTCTATGCTGACGGAACGGCGGTCCAGCAGGGCCCCTTCCAGGTAGTAGTTTATGTCCTGGAACCCCACATTCAGGGAAAAGGAGATGTTTTCGGTGTTGGAGAAGTCCGATAGACCGGTAATCTGGGCGCTCCCCCCGTCCCAGAGAATCTGCCCCCCGTCCACGGTGAAACGCCGGTCCGTGCCGGAGACGGAAAACAGGGCGATAAGGTCCCCGTAGCCCGAATAGGAGATTACCAGCCGGGGCGCATTGTACAGGAGCTTGCTAAAATCGGTGGTGGCGAAAATCTCGGTGGTTACCAGGGTGTTATCCAGCAAATTCTCCCAGATCGCCGGGAGCAGGGGGGGGAGCGTATCGGAAAATTCGAATTTTTCCGCCAGGGGAAGGGCGATTTCCATAAAGTCACGGGCGGAAAAGGAATCCAGGGTGAAGCGGGTTTCCAGATGCCGGGGGGTGTAGTCAAAGTTCCCGTCGGCCCGGATGGAGGACATGCCGACCTGATCCGCCCCGTCCGGGGATTCGTAGAACCGCAGGGCGCTGGCGGTAAAGCTGAGGCCCTCCGCTTCCCGGTGCAGGTCTAGTTCCAGGGCGGTAAATTCCGCGGCCCCGATGGTGAAGGTTTCCCCGAAGATATTGAGGTCCTTCCCCCGGCTCCTGAGGGTCAGTTCAGCGTTGATGCCCCCCTGGCCGGTAAAGCTGAGGTCCCGGATACCGGCCGTACCGTTGGGGCTGAGGGATTTCAGGTCCAGGCTGCCTTGGAAGCTGAGGGCCCCGCCGGGCGTGTTCCCGGTCCTGGCCAGGGCCAGTTCCAGGGGCTCGAAAGAGACCCGATCCCCGTTTCCCGCTAGCTTGACCTTGAAGCCTGACCGGGCCAGGGGCAGGTTTGGGGGAACGAGGCCCGAAATATCCGCCCGGTACTCAAGGACCCCCCCGCCGGAGCGGGTCAGCGCCGCCTCCCCGCTGGTCCTAAAGCCCAGGAAGGGGGCGTAGTCCTTCCAGGGGCCCTGGAACTTAACCGTATCGCCGGGGCTGTAGCCCCGGCAGTTCAACCGGAGGGCCAGATCCCCCGTGTCAAGGCCGTAGTCCAGGGCAAGGATCAGGGGCCCGGTCATGCCCGGCGGGGTATTGCTCAGGCTGAGGACCCGGTCCTTCAGGGCCAGGTTGAGTTCCAGGGGCCCGGTCTTGAAGCGATCCTCCGTGACCGAGGGGAGGGACAGGAAGGCCTCCCCCCGGCTGAGGTCCGTTTCGCAGGACAGGCGGAAACGGGCGGCCGCGGAGAGGTTTAGGGCCGGGGAATCGCCGAAAAGGGCCTGTAAGGCCGGGGGCAGGCCCGGAAATCTGTCGAACAGGGGGGCCGGGGAGCCGTCGAGCAGGGAGGACAGGCCGGCAAGCTCCCCTGCGCCGAACCGGACCTGGGCGTCCCAAAGCCCCTGGGCCTCGATTCGGCCGCCGCGGATCTCCGCATCCAGGTTTAGGCCGGAAAGCCTCCCCAGCTCCGCCAGGCTGATGCCGCCGTTCCTGATCCGGAAGCTGAAGACGCCGGGGATCGGCGCGCCGCCCCCCTCCCCGGCCAGGCTTTTCAGGCGATCCAGAATCTCCGGCAGATCCCGGTCCTCCCGCGGATCAAGGTAGAGTTCCGGTCCGTCGATCCGCAGCCCCCGCAGGGCCCCCCGGCCCCCGGTCAGCAGATCCCAGAGGGACCAACTGACATGGAACCGGGCCGCGGCAAAGAGGGGCCGGGGGCCCTTCCCCGTGACCTTGAGGGAGCGGATATCAATGCCCCCCAGGAAGGAGGGGCCCAGGGATTCGTACTCGATTTGCCGGCCGATGAGTTCTTCCCCCCGGCTCAGGAGCTCGTCCCGCAAAATTTCCATCCGCTGCCTTAGGGCCGCGGAAACGGGGCGGAGCACCAGGAACGTCAGGGCGAGGAGCGCGGCGAAGATGAGGAGGGGGACGGCCAGGCGGAGCTTTCCCCCTGCCGGGGTATGGGGCGGCCCCGGCGCGGCTTCCCCGGGACTCCAGCTACCGAGTCCCATGCCGCGGGGCATCCTGTTTTCCAGTTCGATCCGTTCAGAAGCCAAAATTCCCTTTCCTGCTACTATGGTAACACATAAGTCCCCTATAAGTATCGGATAATCCGGGGCGGCGGCACATAAACGGAGGATACACCCCCCCTCACCGGCGTGGCAGGAACACAGCGTAGTAATTTTCATTTTTTTGAAAATTTTTCCCCCAAGAAGCAAGCGCCACGCAGGATCGCGCCCTTATAGAGGTATGAAAACCTTTAAAGTTTTAGAGCTTCATGACAACCCGAAGCTCATCCGTAAGGCTAAGAAATTCGCCTCCCAGGGTAAATCGCTCAACCTTACGGTCGACGTGGTCTTCAAAGCCTTGTTCGCAGGCCCGGACGGGGACTCCCGCGAGGCCCTCCGCTCCCTCCTCTCAGCCTGTATCGACCGCCCTGTCCGGAACCTTGTCGTCAGAAATAACGAGATAGGCCCCGAGGACCTTACCGGAAAAACCGTCAACCTGGATATCCATGCCTCCTTCAACGACGGGGAGGAAGCGGATATCGAGATGCAGGCCGGTATACGGGACGACGACGTTAAGATACGGGCCGTCGTCTACGGATCCCGCATGCTTTCCGGCCAGGCCAAGCGGGGTAAGCAGTACCGGGAAGTCAAACGGGTCTACCA
>JAISQJ010000075.1 GCA_031274285.1 Treponema sp.
CTGGTTGTCATCCAGTTTCTTCGTATTTTTATAGCCTTTAACCGTCCAGTTCGAGCCAAATAAGATAAATATTCTATACCATATTCACATAATTTTGTAGCTTCCTGTAAACTTATATATCCATATCTATCTTCCTTGTCATTTTTGCTTTTTAACGCGTTTAAATAAATCAATAGGGAACGTTCAATGGACCTTCCGATAAAATTAAAATAATTATTATATTGTTCCCGGTCAGCTTCTTTTAATACTTGATAATATTTCCGCCGGTCAATATTTAGTATCACGGCCGGCGGATAACCGTTTTGCAATAATATGAGGTTCATAAGCAGCCGGGCCATTCTTCCATTACCGTCAATAAACGGATGTATATATACTAATTTATAATGAACCCATCCGGCTAATTCAACGATAGATAATTTTGATTTATGTTCATAATACCATTCCATAAATTCCTCCATTAATTTGGGGATTTTTATCGCGGAAGGCGGTAAATGCACGGCCCCCATTATCATAACATTGGCATTTCGATAATGTCCTGCGTCCATATCACGTATATTTTTTAATATAATCTTATGAATTGCTAAAATAACATTCTCATCCAATGTTTTTTTCTTTTTAACAAAATCATATAAAAATTGAATTACTTCTTTATGGTTTATAGCCTCAAAATGTTCCTTTAATGTTTTATTTCCAATAGTCAATCCTCTGTTTATTACTAAATCCGTTTCTTGTAAAGTTAAGGTGTTTCCTTCAATCGCGTTTGAATTATACGTCCATTCTATAGTGAATTGCTCGTCTAATTTGCGGGCAATCTCAGGAGAAAAAGGCCTAAAAGCGTCCAGCTCGCGTTTTTTGCCTTCGATACTTTTAAGCAAATTTGTATTGATAATATCGGATTCCATAATATCAATTATATCCGATATTCTTATTTTATACAAGTGTTTAAAAAAATTTTCCGCTAAAAGTCCATTGACAAAGAAAAGAAAATTTGCAAAACTATTGCGGAAACTTGACAAAAAGGAGGGTTTGTGCATAAAATGAACCAACCAGTTTTAGAACGAGTAATAAGAGAAAAAGAATGGCATAATAAAACTTTTGGAACAGATGCACGGACTACGGTGTCAAAATTTTATTCAATAAACAGTAGAATAAATTTGGACATGGATAATCATATTTTAGCGGCATTAATGCAAGATAAAACAAAATTTCTTGAATATGGCTGCGGGAATGGTTATTATCTTATAAATATCAGCAATAAAATAAAACAGGGCATTGGAATAGATATTTCGGAATTACTAATTGAATATGCAAAATCGAAGCTGAAAGAATATAATATTAAAAATATTGACTTTTTTGTAATGGACGCAATGGATACAGTATTTGGCAATGAAGAATTTGATATTATACACGGCCAATCTATATTGCATCATCTTGATTTAAAGTTATGCCTTACTGAAATTAAACGAATATTAAAAGATGATGGGAAATCATTTTTTGTAGAACCTTTGGATACAAACCCGGTAATAAAACTGTATCGTAAATTAACGCCAAATGCACGAACACCTGATGAACAGCCATTGCGAAGAAGAGATATAAAACTTATAAAAAATATATTTCCCATGACGGATATTTATTTTTATTCGTTTTTAACACTATTAGCCGTACCTTTTCGGAATAAGAAATGTTTTGCGAAAATACTGGCAATTCTATTTTTTCTGGATAAAATAATATTACATAAAAGGAGTCCGCTAAAATGGCTGGCATGGACTTGTATATTAGTATTAAAAAAATGAGCATAGGAAAAAAGAAAAGCGTTTTTATAGTAACAACAATCCGAATGTTTTTGTATGAATTTTCATACATTTTCCCCTTTTAGGCGGCCCGGTGTTGCATAAGCGGCCGGAGCGGATCAAGATATACCTAGATCTTGTCATGCCGGAGGAATAGATGCGTATAGCCATAGGGCAGATCAATTCAACGATTGGAGATTTTGAGGGAAACCGGGAAAAGATACGGGCCCACAGTCTGCGGGCGGCGGAGCAGGGGGCGGAGCTGGCCCTCTTTCCGGAACTGGCGGTCTGCGGGTATCCCCCCATGGACCTCCTGGACCAGGACCGTTTTGTGGAACTCAACATCAGGACCGTCCATGTCCTGCAGCGGGAACTGCCGCGGGATTTGGCGGTGGGTCTTGGCTTTGTGAACCGCAGTCCCTATTCCAGGGGTAAGTCTCTGGTGAACGAATACGCCGTTTTGCTAAACGGCAGGATCGTCTTTGAGCAGATCAAGACCCTGCTCCCTACCTACGATGTTTTTGACGAGGCCCGGAACTTTGAACCCAGCCGGGAATGGTCAGCCTTTGAGTACCGGGGGGAGCGGATAGGTTTTGCCATCTGCGAAGATGTCTGGCGGGAGACCGACATACCCGGCACCAGCTACGAGAAGGACCCGGTGCGGGAACTGCTCAAGACCGGCGTTTCCATCCTCTGCGTCCCCTCCGCCTCCCCCTATGTGGCGGGGAAGCTCAAGGTCCGCCGGGCCCTGGCCCAGCGGATCGCCTCCAGGGGGAACATCCCTTTGGTCTACATCAACGCCGTGGGGGCCAACGACCAGATTCTCTTTGACGGCCGGTCCTTTGCCGCGGCCCCGGCGGGCCAATTTTCCGCCCCCTGCAAGGCCTTTGAGGAGGATCTGGTCATCTGGGATAGCGGAGGGGCGCCTGCGGCGGCGGGACAACAGGACGATGGGGAGGACCCCTTCAAGGTGGGCCTTAGCCGCTACGAGCTTGACATCCTGGAAGGGGGCCTGGTGATGGGTATCCGGGATTATATGAGAAAATGCGGCTTTACCAGGGCCCATCTGGGGCTCTCCGGGGGCATTGATTCCGCGCTGGTCGCCTATCTGGGGGTCAAAGCCGTGGGTGCGGAAAACATCGTCTGCTTTTCCATGCCCTCCCGCTTCTCCTCCCAGGGCTCCAAGGACGATGCCGCCGAACTGGCGGCAAACCTGGGCTGCCGCTACGAAACCCTGCCCATAGAGCCGGTCTTTCAGTCCCTGCTCTCCACCCTGGAGGGGGTCTTTGAAAACAAGCCCTTCGATATTGCGGAGGAAAACCTCCAGGCCAGGATTCGGGGAACCCTGCTCATGGGGTTTTCCAATAAGTTCAACTCCATGCTCCTTACCACCGGCAACAAGAGCGAACTTGCCATGGGCTACTGCACCCTCTACGGGGATATGAACGGCGCCCTGGGGCCCATCGGCGATGTGTTCAAGACCGAAGTTTTCGCCCTCTGCCGGCGGATCAACGAGCGGGCTCTGGAGGCCGGGGGCCATGCTCCTATCCCCCAGGCCATTATCGACAAGCCTCCCTCCGCGGAACTGCGGCCCAATCAGAAAGACCAGGACAGCCTTCCCCCCTACGAGGCGCTGGATGAGATACTCAGGCTTTATCTGTACTATAACCTTTCTGCCGCCGAGATCGCCCAGCGCGGCTGGGACGGAGACCTGGCGGCCCGGATCATCCACACCGCGGCCAGGGCGGAGTTCAAACGCCGCCAGGCTCCCCCGGTCCTCAAGGTAAGCCAGCGGGCCTTCGGCATGGGCCGCCGGATGCCCATAGCCCGCAAAGTCTATGAAGTATAGGGACCACACAGGGTCTACGAAGGCTACAGCTTCCCCTCCAGCCAGTTGTTGATAAGGTAGCGGGACACGGAGCCGAAACCGGGGAGCTTAGGAAGGGCAGCGGCGCTGAACCAGCGGGCGTCCATGATCTCCTCCCCGTCGGGGCGAATTTCCCCGGAGGCATGGCGGGCGGTAAAACCCAGCATAAGGGAATTGGGGAAGGGCCAGGGCTGGCTGGCAATGTAGCGGATATCCCGTACCTCAAGGCCCACTTCTTCCCGGATTTCCCTGGCCACCGTGGCTTCCAGGCTTTCCCCGGCTTCGGTAAAGCCCGCGATAAGGCTGTAGACCCCGTCGGCAAATTTGCGGTTGTGGGCCAGGAGGGCCTGGCCCTGATCGTTTATGATGATGGTGATCACCGCCGGGCTTATGCGGGGGTACTCCCGCCTGCCGCAACAGGGGCAGAGCCGGGCAAGCTCGTCGGGGGCGTCGGTGTTTTTTGTTCCACAGGATCCGCAATAGACGGAGTCCCGCCGCCACTGGGCCACATGGTAGGCCCGGAGGAGCCGCCCCACGGACCCGAAACCATCCACGGTTTTCCCTGGGCTGACCAGGGAAAGTCCCTGCCGCACCGGCAGGCTGCGCCACCGAGCGGGCAGGGCGGCCTTCTCATCTACCGAGGCGCCTTCTATCAGGCAGGCGGCATCCAGGGCGGGTATGGCAAAACTATCCAAAGACAGGCCGGAAGCCCCTGCCCCGCCGCAGGCGGCGCCCTTGTCGTCACCTGTGGCAGCGCCAAAGGCGGCATAAAATGCTTCAAGTTGCCCCTGGGAAAGCCCCTGGGCAAGTTCGGCGTCAGGAACGCTGTCCGGCAGTAAGACGGAGTCCCCCTGAAATAAGTAGCTGCCCAAGATGCCCCTCCTCTACCTGTATGCTACCCCTGCGGGGCGTAAGTTTCAATCTTTGTTGTTCCCGCCCCTTGGGGGGTGTATAGTTAAGAGTGTGGAGGTTTGTTATGAGCATTGGAAGTTACCTGGAAACACTGCCCCTAAGCGGAATTACCAAATATGCCGAAGGCCCCCCCAAGGACGGTGTGCCCTTTACCGGCTATCCCCGGCAGCATCCCTCGGAAAAGGGCAAACTCGTCCTTATCTACGATCCCCTGGGGGCAAAACCTTCAATTCTGGAATTCAAGATCGAGGATGTGCTTTACGTTGACGAACTGCATTCCGCGGTAACCCAGGCCGGCGAGGGGGTGCCCCTGGTCAAACTCTATGTCCGCAAGGGCGCCCACGGGGTTATTATGGAGCCCTTCCAGGTGAGCGACCCGGTGCAGTTTGCCGACAAGCGGGAGGAACTGCGGGAACGGTTCAACCATATCCGATTCAAGGCCCCCGGCGCAGGGCTGGGGGGCGGAGTCTAGCCGGAGTATGGCCTACCCGCCGGACAGGGAGATTGCCGGGGCGCTGCGCTGCAGCCTCTGTCCCCACCGCTGCCGTATCCCGCCGGGGGGCCGGGGCCTTTGCGGGGTCCGGGAAAACGCCGGGGGAAGCCTAAAGCTTCCCTACGCCGCGTATGTCACCGCCGCAGCCTGGGACCCCATCGAGAAGAAGCCCCTCTACCACTTTCGTCCCGGCGTTTGGATTTTCTCCCTGGGCTTTGCCGGTTGTAATCTCCGCTGCCCCTTCTGCCAGAACTGGCAAATCTCCCAACTGCGGGGCCGGGGGAGGCCCCAGGGCCGGGAACTGCAGCCCGAGGAGGCCCTTGTCCTGGCGGAGGCTGAGCCGCCGTCCGGGGCTGCGGGGGGGAACACGCCGTCCGCCACGGCAAAGCAGATTGCCTATACCTATTCCGAGCCCCTCATCCATTTTGAGTATCTTAAAACATGCATGGAACTTGCCCACTGCCGGGGCATTGCCAACGTGCTGGTGAGTAACGGCTGTATCGAAATAGAAAAGGCCCGTGAAATCCTGCCCCTGGTTGATGCGGCAAACATCGATCTTAAATGTTTTTCCGAAAAAACCTACCGGGATATACTGGGGGGAAACCTGGAAACGGTTTTGGAATTTATCCGCGCCGCCCGCGGCTGCGGAGTCTGCCTGGAATTAACTACCCTGGTAGTTCCCGGCCTTAACGACAGCGATGCCGAACTTGATCGCTGTGCGGAATTCATCGCCGGCCTTGAGGCTGACGGAGGACGGCCCCTGCCCTGGCACCTTTCCGCCTACCATCCCGGTTACCGCTGGGAAGCGCCGCCCACGGATCCCGCGGCATTACTGCGGGCGGCGGCGCGGGCCCGCAAGTCCCTGCCCTTCGTTTATCCGGGGAATATTCCGGGGGAGGAGAACGATACCGCCTGCCCCCACTGCGGCGCGGTGCTGATCCGCCGGCGGGGCTACCGGGTGGAAAGCCGCCTGTCCGCCCCCGCCGGGAACCCCGCGGCAAGCCCACGGCCCCTGCCCTGCCCATGCTGTGGAAGGGATACGCCGGTATACTGGTAGGATGTACCGGGCCGTTTCCCTAAACCTTATTTATACTGCACCTTGGTGTCGGCGGCGGCCCGGGAGCTGGCGGCCGAAAGGGCGTCTACATTGCCCTGAACCCTGCCCACCCTCACCAGGACTACGGCGCTGTGGCCCCTGGGAAGGGCAAGCTGGGTTTTAAGATTTTGATTGATGCTGTCCACGGGGCCCGTGTAGATTCGGGAGCCGTAACCCAGGGCCTGGGCCGCCAGGTACATGCTCTGGGCCGCCAGTGCGCAGTCCAGAATCTGCCGCCCGTTGGTCCTGCCGTCTCCTTCGGCGGAGATAACGATGAGCACATTCCCATCCTCGTTGTTGGACACGATCTGCCGGGCCAGGGCGGGGCTCTGCACCACGGTGAACATCCAGGGCTGACGGTTATTGGCGCTGGGCGAGCGGATACCGGCCTGGAGGATCTGATCCAGGTCCGCCCGGCTTACCGGGCCGGAGGCAAAGTTCCGGGCCGCGTAATGATGTATAATGGCGTTAATGCCGCCCTTATTTTCCTGAGCCCCCAAAACAAAGACCAGCAGGGCCAAGAATACACCAAAAAAGACCATCTTTTTCATCGTTTTCTCCTTAAGAGCATCTTCATGTACCCCACGGTACCTTCAGGTACCCGAAGGTACATGACGCCGTGACAAGACAGGACCATCATACGAAACCAGGGCGCTAATTGAAAGACCGGAGATGAATGATTATAGTTGCAGTAAGGGGGCGCCATGGCCGATACGTATGATTTCACGATTGAAGAACTGGGGAAGAGGAATATCAAATCGCCTATTACCATGTCCACGGTGGATGGGGACCTGATGGCGAACTATGTAACGGATAGCCAGTTTATCCGGTTGGAGACCGGCGTAAAGCCGGGGTCCCAGGCGCCGATAAAACGGGGCCAGGTGCTGGAGTGCGCCGGCCCCAGGGAGATGCTCTACTTTACCCCTGCCCATGTTCATGCGGGGATCGTAAGCTGCGGGGGCCTGTGTCCGGGGATCAACGACGTAATCCGGTCCATCGTCCGCTGCCTGTGGTACCGCTACGGGGTCAAGAGAATCTCGGGGATTCAGTACGGTTTCAAGGGCTTCCTTCCCGATTATCAATACGGCGTTAAGCGCCTGGACCCGGATGTGGTGGACGATATCCACAAGCTGGGGGGCACCTTCCTGGGCAGCGCCAGGGGAGGGGGCAAGGAGGTGGCCAAGATCGTTGACGCCGTTGAGCAGCTCAACCTTAACGTGATCTTTACCATCGGCGGCGATGGGACCCAGCGGGGTACCCTGGATATTGCCGAGGAGATTGATAAGCGGAAACTCAAGATCGCCATGGTAGGGATACCCAAAACCGTGGACAACGACTTTGCCCTTATCCAGCGGTCCTTCGGTTTTGATACCGCGGTAGACAGGGCAGTGGAAGTGGTGGCCGCGGCCCACATGGAGGCCAGTTCCGCCATCAACGGCATCGGCCTGGTAAAGGTGATGGGCCGGGAGTCGGGCTTTATCGCCGCCCACACCGCCCTTGCCAGCCACGAGGTGAATTTTGTCCTTATCCCGGAGGTGCCCTTTAACCTGGAAGGCTACAACGGCTTCCTGCGGCACCTGGAAGACCGGCTTAAGCGGCGTAACCATGCGGTCATCGTGATAGCTGAGGGGGCCATGCAGGACCAACTCCTGACGGAGCGGAAGACCGACGCCGGGGGGAACCTTAAAATGGCGGATGTGGGGACCTATTTACGGGACCGGATCAACCATTACTTTGAAGAAAAAAAGATCGAAGTCAACCTAAAATACATCGATCCCAGTTACATCATCCGGTCCTCCCCCGCAAACCCCTCAGATTCCATCTACTGCGAGCGGCTGGGCAACGCCGCGGCCCATGCGGCCATGGCGGGGAAAACCAAGCTGATCATCGGCCTGGTGAACAACGAATTTGTCCACCTGCCTATTAAGGAAGTGGTGGCCCAGCGGAGCCATGTGGAGCCCGAAGGGAACCTGTGGCGGGACACCCTGGACGCCACCCATCAGCCGGTTTTGATGGTGAATTCCTTTGGTAAATAGACCCGCGGCCCGGTTGTTACCTCCCTGGGGGCTTCTTTGCTTTTATCCATGTAAAAAGGGAGCGCACGCAAAGTAAAGCCCTTGCAAATCGTACAGATCGTCTGGAGGTAGACATGAAACGGATTGCCATACTAACCCTGGGCCTCTTGGTCCTGGGGACTTTCCTCTATGCCCAGGGCAAAGATCCCCGGCCCGGGGACCATCGCCGGATAGAACGGAGCCGGCTGCCCGCTTTGGAGCAGATGACCCTGACCGGGACTCTGGGGCTCAGGCGGGGGGCCATCGTGCTGGAAACCGGGGAAGCGGCCTGGTATGTACCGGCCCTGCATCGCTTTACCGGGTTTATCGAGGGCCTTAAAGAGGGGGCGGCCGTTACCCTGGAAGGCTGGGGGGCAAAGATTCCCCGGTCCCAAGGTACCGCGGATACCGGCTTTCTGCGGGTTTCCAAGCTCACCCTGAACGGGAAGGATTACGAGGTAGGCCCCTCGGCGCCTGAGGGGGGCATTGCGGAAGCCCCGGGCCGGAATCGGCCCAGGGGCCCCGGACACCACATGATGGGGCCCATGATGATGGGAAGGCCCGGCTGGGCCCCGCCGCGCTTCCGGCAGGAATTCCGCTTTCGCCCCGATCCCAAGGCCGACTGATACGCCCCCCGGCGCCAAAACGGCGCCGGGTGTATCCTCCGTGAGAGCGCACGGTTGACCAGGGTAAGTTTTGTTTGACAGCCGCCCCCCGGTGTGCTATACTAACTATTGTCCAGTTTGGAAAAACAAAAATCCTTTCTTTTTTGGATTAAGCCATGCAATATTTTGATACTCACGCCCATGTGGGGCTTATTATTGACGACCCCATTGAGCAGCTCATTGTAATCCAGGAAGCCAGGGCGGCCCAGGTTGCCCGAATTGTATCCATCTGCAATAGCCTCCACGATTTTTCTACGGTGTATAATAACCTTAAATCCGCGGTCAATGTGTACCATGCCGTGGGGGTAAGCCCTTCGGAGGTCCAGAATCCCGGCAGGGACTGGGTCCAGATCATCGAGCAAAGCGTCCAACTGCCCCGGGTGGTGGCGATTGGGGAGATCGGCCTGGACTATTACCGCAAATTTGGGGACAAAAACTCCCAGATCGAGCTCTTTATCACCCAGCTTGATATGGCGGCCAAGCTGAACCTGCCGGTGGTCATCCACAACCGGGAGGCAGGGCACGATGTGTTGGATATCCTTAAGGACCGGATGCCCCCCCGGGGCGGGGTTTTTCACTGCTATTCGGAGACCGCGGAATACGCCGAGCGGGCCCTGTCCCTGGACCTGAACCTCTACTTCTCCTTTGCCGGGAACCTGACCTACCGGAACGCCCGGAATCTCCACGAAACCGTAAAGGTTCTGCCCCTGGACCGGATTCTCATCGAATCGGAAAGCCCCTTCATGGTCCCCGCGGAACACCGGGGCAAGCGGAATATGCCCAAGTACCTTCCCCTAACCGCCCGGTTCATGGCGGAGATGCTGGATATTGAAGAAGAAAGCCTGGCGGCCCAACTCTGGGAAAATTCCAACAGGTTTTTCGGCCTTAACCTGGAGTAGCAGGGTTGGGCCCCGTGCCTTGATCCCCATGGACATCTACCACCCTGTCACGATTGGAAATCTCGCCCTGCCGGGGAATCTGTTTCTGGCCCCGGTGGCCGGTTATACGGACCGGGCCTTCCGGTCCCTCTGTGTTGACCAGGGCGCGGATTTTAGCTTTACGGAGCTGGTCTCCGCGGAAAGCGTGATCCGCTCCCGGCCCGACCTTAAGGTTCCGGAGGCTCCCCATCCGGTAAACATCCTGCTGCGGCCCGCGGATAACGAACAACGCTATGCGATCCAGCTTTTCGGTGCGGACCCGGAGCGGATCGGCCTGGCCGCGGCCCTGCTGGGTCCCTGGCGTCCGGCAGCCCTGGACATCAATGCCGGCTGCCCCGTGCCCAAGGTGGTACGCAGCGGCGCCGGGGCTGCGCTGATGCAGGACAGCGCCAACCTGGGCCGGGTGGTGGAGGAGGCGGTGCGGGCCAGTGAGCAGTTTCTGGGGGCCATTCCGGTAACCGTTAAGCTCCGGTCCGGCTGGGACAGCCAATCCCTTAACTATGCGGACTGTGCCCGGATTGCGGTTGAGGCCGGGGCCGCCATGGTAAGCCTGCACCCCCGGACCAGGGCCCAGGGCTACGGGGGGAGGAGCGACTGGACCTGCATTGCCGACCTGGCAAGCCGGCTTTCTGTTCCAGTTACCGGCTCCGGGGACCTGGCTGCCGCAGAAGAGGCCCGGCGGATGCTCCGGGAAACGGGCTGCGCCGCGGTGATGTTCGCCCGGGGGGCCCTGGGGAACCCCTTTATCTTTGCGGAAACCAGGGCCCTGCTCCTGGCCCAGCCCTACCGCCCCCCCGGCCCCGGCGAACGGCTGGCCGCCGCCCTGCGGCATCTGGAACGGCTGGCCGCGGACCTGGGGGAGCGGCGGGCCTGCGTGGAGATGCGTAAGCATTTCTGCGCCTACACCAAGGCCTGCAAGCTGGGCCGGGCCGGCATAGCCGGCGGCGCGGCCCTGCGGAATTCCCTTGTCCATGCGGAAACGATGGAGGATTATAGGCGTATCCTGGAGGAAGCAGGACTGTTATTCGAATAGACGGTATCCCCAACTAGGAGGGTTTATGCAGTTTTCGGTATGTATCGATGCGGTATTCCGGGGCTGGTCTCAGGAGGAAGCCCTGGAGGCGCTTAAGGCCGCGGGTTACGGCAGTTTTGAATTTTGGGGCTGGTGGGACCGGGACCTGGACAGCCTCCAGGCCAAGGCCCGGACCCTGGGGCTTTCCTGCCATGCCCTTTGTACCCGTATGGTAAGCCTTACCGACCCCGCGCAGCGGGCAAGTTACCTGGCGGGACTTGTCGAATCTATCGATGCGGCCAAAAGACTGGGGGCAAAGATCCTTATTTCCCAGGTAGGAAACGATACCGGGGCAGTCCGGTCCTTTCAGCATAAATCCGTGGTGGCGGGCCTCAAGGCCGCGGCCCCCCTGTTGGAGGAAAGCGGCATTACCCTGGCCATTGAACCCCTGAACGGCAGGGTAGATCACACCGGCGTTTATCTGGAATCCTCGGACGAAGGCTTTGATATAGTCCGGGAAGTGGGAAGCGGCAGGGTGAAACTCCTCTTTGATATCTACCACCAGCAGATCAGCGAGGGGGATCTCATAAGCCGGATCGGATCAAACCTGGACAGCATCGCCCATTTCCATGCCGCGGGGGCGCCGGGTCGGCACGAGCTGGACCAGGGGGAACTCAACTACCCCGCGATTTTTAAATTCCTGGACGACCGGGGCTACGGGGGCCTTATCGGCCTGGAATACTTCCCTTCCCAAGACATCACGGAGGGATTAAAAAAACTGCGGGGGTTAAAGGCATGAATCCTCTCCACCGTTCATTCCGTTACCGCTATGACGGCGTAGTCCTCTGGCTCATCGGCATCAATGTTCTCGTCTTTCTGGCGGGACAACTTTTTGGACAGCGCCGGATGCAGCTGTTGTTTTCCATGATCCCCGCATGGGTAGTAACCCGTCATTGGCTGTGGACCTTTGTAACCTACATGTTCCTCCATGCGGGATTCGGCCATATATTTTTTAATATGTTTGCCCTTTTTGTTTTCGGCGTCCAGGTGGAACGGCAGATGGGAAGCCGGGAATTCCTGCTTTTTTACCTGTTGTCCGGCGTCCTGGCGGGGGTCTTTTCTTTTGCCGTTTATTACCTTACCGGCGCCTATTACATTAGCCTCCTGGGAGCCTCCGGAGCCATCTTTGCGGTGCAGCTTGCCTATGCGGTCTACTACCCCAACTCAAGAATATACCTGTGGGGAATTCTGCCCCTGCGGGCCCCGGTAATGGTCTTGGGCTTTACCGCACTGGGCCTGGTCTCCATGGTCACCGGCTGGGGCGGCAGCGTGGCCCATATCACCCACCTGGCGGGCTTCGGCTTCGCCTGGCTTTACTTCCTTATCCGCCTGGGAATAAACCCCATCCGGGCCTGGCGGCGCTAATCATTCGGCAAAGGCGCCGATGCGGCGGAATTTGGCGTAACGGCGGTCCGGGAGGGTATCGCGGTCCAGGGCGGAAAGCCGATCCGCCGCCTCAGTGATGTAGGCGGAGATGTTGGCCGCCATGAGGGGGATGTTGTTATGGGCGCCCCCTTCGGGCTCAGCAATTATCCGGTCGCAGATACCAAAGTTAAAAAGGTCCTCCGCAGCGATTTTCATCAGCGCCGCCGCCTCCTTTTCCCTGGACGGGTCCTTCCATAAAATCGACGCAAAGCCCTGGGGGCTTATGACCGAATAGAGGGCATTTTCCAGCATGGCAAGCTCGTCACAGACCCCCAGGGCCAGGGCGCCGCCGCTTCCCCCCTCGCCCAGGATCAGCGAAATAACCGGCGTTTTCAGGGTCATAAATTCCATCAGGTTCCGGGCAATGGCCTCCCCCTGGCCCCGTTCCTCCGCGCCGATCCCGCAGAAGGCGCCGGGGGTATCGATAAGGCAGATCACGGGGCGGTGAAATTTTTCCGCCTGTTTTGCCAGCCGCAGGGCTTTGCGGTAGCCTTCGGGGTGGGGCATGGAAAAGTTGGTACGCTTCAGTTCCTCAATATCCCGGCCCTTGACCTGGGCAATGACGGTAACCGGACGGGACCCCAAAAGCCCGATACCGGCCAGGATCGCCGGGTCGTCGCCGAAACAGCGGTCCCCGTGGAGTTCCGTAAAATCCTTAAAGATGAGGGGGATGTAGTCGTTCACCGAGGGGCGGCGGATGCCGCGGAGCAGTTCAAGCCGCTGGATAAGGGTTAAGGGGGGCATTAGCTAAGCTCCGGCAGGCAGCCATGGATTCGGAGTATCCGGGCGATGAGGTCCCGCAGGGTATGCCGGGGGGCGATAATATCCGCAAACCCGTGTTTATGGACAAATTCGGCGGTTTGGAACTGTTCCGGCAGGGTCTGCCCAATGGTATCCTGGATAACCCGCTTTCCCGCGAAACCCACCAGCGCCCCCGGTTCGGCGATGATAATATCCCCCAGGGAGGCGAAGGACGCGGTAACCCCTCCGGTGGTGGGGTCCGTCAGCACGGTGATGTAGAGCCGGCCCGCCTGGTTGTGCCGCGCCGCGGCCCCGGCGGTTTTGGCCATCTGCATCAGGGAAAA
Source organism: Treponema sp. (assembly GCA_031274285.1). Taxonomy (GTDB): domain Bacteria; phylum Spirochaetota; class Spirochaetia; order Treponematales; family Breznakiellaceae; genus JAISFT01. Next base: position 13,398 of record JAISQJ010000075.1, read on the forward strand.
GATTCCTTCCTGCATCCGGGCCCCCCCGGAGGCGGTAAAGAGCAGTACCGGCAGCCCCCGTTCGGTCCCATATTCAAAGGCCCGGGTAATCTTTTCCCCCACCACGCTGCCCATGCTTGCCATCATGAAACGGCTGTCCATAATGCCGATCACCAGGGCATAACCTTGAATCCGGCAAAGCCCGGTGATCACCGCTTCCCGGACGCCGCAGTCCTCCTGAAGCCGGCCCAGCTTGGTTTCATAACCGGGAAAACCGATGGGGTTTTTTGAACTCATGGCCCCGTCAAATTCGGTAAAGCTGCCTTCATCGGCGCTTATGGACAGCCGCTGCTGGCAGCCCAAGCGGCTATGGCGGCCGCAGACCCCACAGACCCACTGGTTTCGCTCAAACTCCGCCCGGTCCAGGGTACTGTTACACTGGGGGCAGATGAGAGGTCCGTCATGGGAATCCACGGCTAAAACCGCCCGATGCTGTTTTTATCCAGGGAACGGATAATATGGCAGGCCAGATGCACCGAATGTTCAAAATCCGAATATGCGCTGATGCCGTAATGGGTGTGGATGTACCGGACCGGGATGCCGATTACAATTACCGGCACCGCCTGGCCGCTAAGGTGTATGGCCCCGCCGTTGGTAGAGCCTCCGGTCCGCACCGCCTCCTGGACGGGGATCCCCTTGGCCTGAGCTGTGTCCAGGGCAAGACGCTGGAACCGGGGGTTGGTTATCATCTTGGCGTCGATGTGCCGGAGCATGGGGCCTTTTTTTATGGCGGTCTGAACGGCGTAGGGTTCCACCACCGTATCGTCCGCGGGGCAGCCTTCAAATACGATGGCAATATCCGGCTTAACCCTTTGGGCGGTAACCACGGCCCCCCGGAGCCCCACTTCCTCTTGCGCGGCAAAGGCCGCGGTGACATGTACCTGTAGTTCCGCTCCCTTCAGTTCCTCCAGCGCGGCGATAATAGCGGCGCAGCCTAAGCGGTTGTCAAAGCCCTTGCCTATCATAAGATCGTGATCCGGCAGGTATTCAAACCGGACATCGGGAACCACCGGGGCGGCGATGGGTATACGGAAGTCCTCCCGGATTTCCCTGCCGCTGGAAGCCCCCACGTCAATCACCATGGTGTTCAAGTCGGGCGCCTCCTTCCGCTGGGCTTCGGTAAGATAATGGGGCGGCCTGCTGGCGATGATACCGGGGATCCAGCGGCCGTCAAGGTTGCGGACCAACACCCGGTGGGCGCTCACCGTTGCGGGCACCCAGCCCCCCAGGGGGATAAAATCCAGGGTCCCGTTGGGGCGGATGGCCCTAACCATGAACCCTACTTCGTCGCTGTGCGCGTCGATCTGCAGTACCGGAAGCCCCTCCCTTTGGCCGGGACGCCGGAGGTAGAGGTTGCGCATGGCGTCCTCATCAAGTTCCCCCAGTTCCCGGCTGTAGTCCCTGATTACGGCTATTGCCGCGTCCTCAAAACCGGAAACCCCCGGCGCATTGGAGATATCGCCTATCATGGCGATTGTTTTCTGTTTGTCCATCAGAGCGTTACCTTTTCAAATTCGTCGATAAAATCGGCCAGGTAATCCGTAAAGGCCCCCAGCATTTTGCGGCCCCACTCGGGGGTAGCCGTGTTGGGATGATCGGGACCTATCCAGCCGTTGTCGGTAACCTTGGGCGTAAGCCGGGGAATGCTTACCTGCACCCCCTTGAATTCCACCGAGAAGAATCCCGTGGCCTTAAGACCGGGGGACACATCCTTGAGTTTCAGATCCCCGTTGATCTCCTTCATGTCCACCAGGGCAGGGTCTATGCCCATGATGGCGGCCGTTTCTTCTCCGCCGCCGTGGCCGCCCTTCCAGGCCGGGTCCATCTCCCACACGTTGAGCCACCAGTTGAGCAGCGCCAGGAGGCAGCCTTCCTTGTTCAGGTCCAATCCCACCCTTTCAATGATTTTGACATTGCCGCCGTGGCCGTTAAGGACGATGAATTTTTTTGCCCCGTGAAGCCTCAGGCTCCCCACAATGCAGTGGAGGTAGCGGTAGAGTACGTCCATGTTGATATCGATGGAACCGGGATAGGGTTCCAGGCTGTCGCAGCAGCCAAAGGGAATGGTGGGAACCACCAGAATATCCTTGTTTTTCTTTTCCAGCAGTTCAAGAATCTTATCGGGAATAAGGGTGTCGGTTCCCAGGGGCAGGTGCCTGCCGTGACACTCAATGCTTCCTATGGCCAGGAGCACCGTATCGTGGGTTTTGAAATAAGCTTCGGCCTGGGGCCAGGTAATATTGGCAAGACGCATAGGGTTATCCTTTTCAAAAATGGCGGCGGGGTTCCTCGTCCGGTTCCGCCGCCGCCGTAACATCAAAGTTCGGAGAGGTCTTAGCGCCTCACCTGGACATTTTCGAGCCGGTGATACCCAATGGGATCGGGTTCGAAGTTTTCAACATTCTTGTTGCCCCCCGCGCTGTTGGGCGTATACATGATGGAAATGTAGCCGGTAAGGTCCGCCAACAGGACGGCCAGGTCCTTATAAGCCTGTTCCCGGACAGCCGGATCGGTACTGGTCCGGCCCCTTTCGACCAGTGCGTCAACCTGGGAGTCGGTAATATACGAAGTATTGCCGCCGGGCCCCAGCTTGCTGGAATGGGTTAGGGAATAGTAGGTATAGTCCCCGTCCAGGGTGGAGGTTATCCAGCCGAAGAAGGCCATGTCGTGTTCGCCATTGTCGGTCTTGTCCCAGAAGGCGCCGGCTTCCATCACCTCAAGCCTTACCGTAATGCCCACTTCCCGGAGCATGTCCACAATGGCGGTGCTTACCTCAACCCGTTCCTGGTTGTTGTTTACCCAGAGGTTTGTGGTAAAGCCGTTGGGGTATCCCGCCTGGGCAAGGAGCCGCCGGGAAAGGGCGGGATCGTATTGGTCAACGCCGGCGCTGTAATAGCCGTATACGCCGGGGGCGATGATGGCGTCCGCAGCCTGGGCCGCGCCGCTTACCACCGTGTCAATGATAAGCTGCCGGTCTATGGCATGGCTTATGGCCTGGCGCACCAGCTTGTTCTCGAAGGGCGTCTTTTTCATATTCATCGACAGGTAGAGCAGGCTTAGGGGCGGCGACAAAAAGAGGGAGAGCCGGTTATTCCCGGTAATGATTTTGTGATCATTGGTGGGAATGTCGTAGGCCAGATCAATTTCCCCGGTCTCAAGGGCTATGGTCCGCTGGGAAGCTTCGGGGATTACCTTCATAACCAGGTTTTTGGTCTTGGGCGGGCCGGCATAGTAGCCTTCAAAGGCTTCGAGTTTTGCCGAATCGCTTTGAGTCCAGGAGACAAACTTGTAGGGCCCTGAACCTATGGGCTGTCTTGCCAGGATGTCAGGACTGCTCTCCGTGTAGGCCTTGGGAACGATGGCGGCGAAGGGGACCGAAAGGTTTCTCAGCGCCGGCGCATAGGGGGCGTGGGTGTTGATCACCACCGTATAGGGGTCCTCTATGATGGTCTCGGAAATAAAGTCCATCAGATAGGAGATCATGGAACTGGCCACCGCCCGGTCCATGGAGAACTTTACATCCTCCGCGGTCAAGTCGGCCCCGTTATGGAATTTGATACCCCGCCGTATGCGGAAACGGTAGGAGGTAGGGGAAAGCTGTTCCCAGGACTCGGCGATCTGGGGGACAATCCGGGAGCTGGTCCCTTCAAATTGAACCAGGGTGTCAAAGATATGGTTGGTTACCTGCACCGCCGGGGTCTGCCTTCCCACATGGGGATCGAAGGAGGTTACATCCGCCCCCTGCCCCCAGGTGATGGTATCCTTGTAGGTACCAGTGCCGGCCCCTGCTGCCCTTCCACCGCCGGCGAAAACCATGACGGATATTAACATACCCGCCGCCGCAAACACGATCCTTTTTTTCATGCTGCTCCTCCAAAAATAAAATATATAGGAACTTCTAAAACCTGAAGCTTTAGAAGGTTTCCTCAAAAAAATGGGCCGCTAGGCCATGGTACAGGCTGCAAAGTGATCTTTCTCAAGTTCCCGGAAGGGGATATCCTCGCCCAGGCAGGATTCCCTGGCCTGGGGGCAGCGTCTGGCAAAACGGCAGCCCGGAGCGGGGTCTATGGGAGAGGTCAATTCGCCTTTCAGGATGGTACGTTTTACGTTAAAATCCGGGTCCGGCACGGGAATGGCCGAAAGCAGGGCCTGGGTGTAGGGATGTATAGGTTTTTCAAAGAGCTTTGCCGCGGGGGCTTTTTCCACCATCTGCCCCAGATACATGACCAGTATGTCGTCGGAAAGATGCTTAACCACCGAGAGGTCGTGGGTGATAAAAAGATAGGTAAAGCCCAGTTCATCCTGCAGGTCCTGCATAAGGTTAAGAATTTGGGCCTGAATGGAAACGTCCAGGGCGCTTACCGGTTCATCGCAGATAATGAGCTTGGGGTTCAACGCCAGCACTCTGGCAATGCCGATGCGCTGCCGTCTTCCGCCGTCAAGCTCGTGGGGATAGGTATTGATAAGGCGGGGGGCAAGACCCACCATTTCCATAAGTTCCAGGGAGCGTTTTTCCAGCCCCTCCTTGTCCATGGGCGAATAGAGCCTTTGAATGATCAGGGCTTCGCTTATGGTTTCACTTACGGTCATGCGGGGGTTAAGGGAGGCAAAGGGGTCCTGAAAGATGATCTGCATGTCCCGCCGCGTTCTCTTCATTGCCTGCTTGCTGTAGGTAAAAATATTGAAGCCCTCAAAGAACACCCTGCCGGCAGTAGGTTCGTAGAGGCGGAGTATCACCCTGCCCAGGGTACTTTTGCCGCAGCCTGACTCGCCCACAATACCCAGGGTTTCCCCCCGGTTCACCGTGAAGTTTACGTTATCAACCGCATGGAGCAGCCCTCCGGGGGTATTAAAATATTTTTTCAAGCCCTCTACCCTGAGGAGTTCAGCTTCTGCCATTACCGGGCCTCCTTGAAAGGGTGTATGCAGCGGACCAGGTGTTCCGGTTTGCCATCGGCCCCGCCGTCGGTATCACCATCGGTATCACCGTTGGCAGAATCAACCGCGCTCAGGGGGGGAATGGCGGCCTTGCAGCTATCCGTTACATAGTCGCAGCGGGTATGGAATTTGCAGCCCCCCGGAAGATTGGTCGGATCGGGCATAAGACCCTTGATGGGTTTAAGGCGGTTCACATCCTTGGCAAGGCTTGGTATAGAACCTAAAAGCCCGATGGTATAAGGGTGGCGGGGGCTTTTGAAAATATCCCGCAGGCTTCCGTATTCCACAATTTCCCCAGCATACATGATGGCAACATGATCGCAGTTCTGGACCACTACCCCAAGGTCATGGGTGATAAGCAGCATGGAAGTATGAAGCTTGGTTTTAAGGGCCCGTATCATTTCAAGCACCTGGGCCTGTATGGTAACGTCAAGAGCGGTGGTAGGTTCATCGGCGATAAGGAGTTTTGGATTGCAGGCCAGGGCTATGGCGATGATGACCCGCTGTTTCATGCCTCCCGAAAATTGGTGGGGATATTCGTCCATACGGTCGGCGGGGATGCCCACCATTTCGAGCATGTCAGCCGCAGCTTTTCTAACTTCTCTGGGGCCCATTTTATTATGGGTCCTGATAACTTCCATGATCTGTTCACCCACGGCCATTACCGGATTAAGGCTGGTCATGGGGTCCTGAAAAATCATGGAAATAAGATTTCCCCGCACGTTCCGCATTTTGGTTTCGCCAATGGCAAGCAGATCCTGGCCCTCAAAAAGAATTTTCCCGCCCCTAACCTCTCCGGGGGGATGGGGAATAAGACCCATGATGCCGCGGGCCAGGGTGGTTTTTCCCGCCCCGGTTTCCCCCACCAGACCCAGGGTATGCTGCTCCTGTATGGAAAGGCTTACCCCGTTCAGGGCCTCCACAATGCCGTCATCGGTGACGTAGCGTATGGTTAAATCCTCTATGCTGAGTAGTTCTTTGGTTTCCATGGCGCCTTTAGGTTTTAAGCCGGGGGTCCAACGCATCCCTGAGGCCGTCGCCCAATACATTGAGGGCAAGTATGGTGAGCATGATACCCAGTCCGGGAATCACCGTAATGTGCCAGCCTTCCCGTATATAGGAGCGGGCCCCGGAAAGCATGGAACCCCATTCCGGGGTAGGGGGCTGTATGCCCAAGCCCAGGAAGGAAAGACCCGCAATGGAAAGGATGGCCCCCGCCACACCCAGGGTTGCCTGCACGATAAGGGGCGCCATGGAATTGGGGAGAATATATTTAAAGATGATGCGGAAGTCCCCCGCGCCCAGGGCCCGGGCGGCCTCGATAAATTCCTGCTCCTTTACGGTAAGCACCGAAGCCCTGACCGTGCGGGCAAAGGTGGGAATATAGGAAATGGCAATGGCGATAAGCACGTTAACCAGGCTGGTCCCCAGGGCCGCTACGATGGCGGTGGCCAGGAGCATGGAGGGGATGGCGAGCAGCACATCCATAAAGCGCATGACCACGTTATCGGTGAACTTGCCGTAATACCCGGCCACCGCGCCCAGCACCCCGCCTATCATGGTGGAGATGACAATGGCCGCGGTCCCCATAAAGAGGCTGTACCGTATGGCCCAGAGCATGCGGTACAGGATATGCCTGCCGAATTCATCAAGGCCAAAGGGATACTGGAGGCTGGGCCCGTGGAGCCTCATACGGAGATTCTGGCGGATCACATAGTTGTTGTAGATCGCCTGGCCGGTTACCGCATCAATGATGATGGTCGCTATGGCAATGGTAAATAGGATAGTCAGGAAACCCAGGCCGACCAGGGCAAGCTTGTTTTTCTTGAGCCTGCGCCATACCTCGCCCCAGAGGGAACGCTGTTTGTTTTGCTTCATGCCGCTTTCCTTGCCCCCGCATTTTTGTACTGGGATTTAATCCGGGGGTCTACAAATGCGTAAATAATATCCACCGCCAGATTCACCAGCGAGAACATGACGGCCATAAAAATCACCGAGCCAAGGACCATGGGAATGTCCTTGCGGGTAATGGCATCCACCATGAGCCTTCCCAGGCCGGGCCAGGAGAACACGGTCTCGGTCAGCATGGCGCCGCCCAGGAGTATGCCGAATTCAAGACCCACCGCGGTGATAATGGGGATAAGGGCGTTTTTGAACATGTGGCTGCGGGTTACTTCTTTTTCGGTAATACCCTTGGAACGGGCGGTAAAAATATAATCCTGCCGTATGACCTCAAGCATGGAAGACCGGGTCATGCGTACCACCGTGGCGGCCACGCCGGTTCCCAGGGTTATGGCGGGCAGGACGATGCTCCTGAGGAGGGGAATAAATCCGGTTCCCATGCCCTGGGAGGGAAGCCAGCCCAGCTTGAGGGCAAAAAGCAGGGAGAGCAGCAGGCCCAGCCAGAAATTCGGCATGGAAACCCCCACCAGGGACAGTACCACCGTGATATTGTCTACGGCGGTGTACTGTTTTTTTGCCGACAGTATACCCACGGGGATGCCTATGATAAGGGCAACGATGATACCCGCAAAGGCCAAAATGCAGGTATTGGGAAATTTATCCCATACCTGGTCCCAGACGCTGAGTTTGTTCCGGTACGAAATTCCCAGATCGCCGCGGCACATGTTTTTGATATAGTTGAAGTACCGTATCAGGAGGGGATCGTTGAGCCCCAGTTCTTCCCTAACCTGGGCTATGGCCTCGGGGGTCGCCTGTTCCCCCAGGATCAGCACCGCGGGGTCTCCGGGGGTAAGGTTCATAATGAAAAAGACAATAAACGTAACCCCCAGCAAGACGGGGATCATCAGGATAAGCCTTTTGATTATGTATTTTGTCATATCCACCTTCTGTTTTACGGGCCCGGGGCCGCTAACCGTCCCCTTAAGCGAAGCATATTAGCCCCAATCAACGAATCGTTCAAGGGGGTTTAGGGTAAAACAGCATGAAAAGTGCGTTCTTGTAGACTGTTATAACACCTGCTATACTATAGCAACGAGGCATAAGATGGGCTTCCCTGACACCGTAAAACAGATTCGCCAAGCCCTGGTAACGGTTTTTATGCCTTTTGCGAGAAAAAGGGTATTGACACAGACCGGCTAAAGGAGAACGAGGTTGGCGGTAAAGAAAACTGAACTGTATAGTTCTCTTTGGGCAAGCTGCGATAAATTACGCGGGGGGATGGATAGTTCCCAATATAAGGACTATATTCTCACGCTCCTGTTTGTGAAGTATGTATCCGACAGATTCAAGGGAGAAAAATACGCCGACATAGATATTCCCAAAGGCGGCAGTTTTGACGATATGGTCGCGCTTATCGGGGATAAAAATATCGGCGAAAAGATGGATAAGGTAATTGCCGCACTTGCTGAAGCCAAAGACAACAATCTTAGGGGTGTGATTGACAATGCCCACTTCAACGATGAGACAAAGCTGGGCAAAGGCCAGGAAATGGTCGATAAACTCAGCGGCCTCATCGCCATTTTCCGCAGGCCGGAACTGAATTTCAAAAGTAACCGCGCCGGTAATGATGATATTATCGGAGACGCCTATGAATATCTGATGCGTAAATTCGCAACTGAAAGCGGTAAAAGCAAAGGGCAGTTTTATACACCGGCGGAAGTTTCGCGTATTCTGGCAAAAATCATCGGTATTGACCGTGCAAAAAAACGTGACACTTCTGTGTACGATCCAGCCTGCGGTTCGGGCTCACTGTTGATCCGTGCCGCCGGCGAAGCTCCTTTTGAAGTTGCCATTTACGGTCAGGAAAAAGACATCGCCACAGCGGGTCTTGCGAAGATGAACCTTGTTTTGCATAACAAAGCAACAGGAGAAATTGCGGGCAATTACAGCACCTTTTCTGACCCGCAGTATTTTGAAGACGATGACGAAAAGACCACCCTTCGCCGTTTTGATTTTATTGTGGCAAATCCTCCGTTCTCTACAAAAAATTGGACCGATGGTTTGAAAGACTATGGGCGATTTGACGGCTATGGCGCAAGCCCTCCGGAAAAAAATGGCGACTATGCATGGCTTTTGCATATATTAAAATCACTCAAACGCAATGGAAAGGCCGCCGTCATACTCCCCCATGGTGTTTTATTCCGTGGAAACGCGGAAGCGGCAATTAGGCAAGCCATCATTGACAAAGGGTATATCAAAGGAATTATAGGCCTGCCTGCCAACCTCTTTTTTGGAACCGGAATTCCCGCCTGTATTATTGTCATCGACAAAGAAGGCGCCGCGGAACGGGATGGTATCTTTATGATTGACGCAAGCCACGATTTCATCAAAGACGGGAACAAAAACCGTCTGCGGGAGCGCGATATTTATAAAATTGCTACCACTTTCAATGAACAGAGAAAAGAACCAAAATACTCCCGCTTTATACCGCTGAACGAAATACGTAACAAGAATGGTTATAACCTCAATATTCCGCGGTATATAGACGCCAGTGAATCTGAAGACTTACAAAGTATCGAAGCCCACCTTCATGGCGGTATACCTGATTATGATATTGATGGAATGGATGAA
>JAISQJ010000144.1 GCA_031274285.1 Treponema sp.
TGATCCAGGTACATGACCGCCATTTGCAGGGTGAACTTTTCCCGGGACCGGAGGATGATCATGGGCCAGCGGATGCCGTTCCAGGAGCCGATAAAATTCATCACCGCGATGGTGCCGATCACCGGCAGGGCCAGGGGGAGGTAAATTTGCCCGTAGATCCTCAGCACGCTGCAGCCGTCGATCTTGGCCGCCTCGTAAAGCTCGCCGGACATGGAACGGAAATAATTACGGAACAGAAATACGGCGAAGGGGGCGGCGCCGTTAATCATGGGCAGGACCAGGCCGATAAAGGTGTTGCTCAGGCCCAGGGCTACCATGTTGAGGTAAAGGGGTATCTGCACCGTCAGCCCCGGCACCAGCATAAGGGCGATAAAAAAGGTAAACACCACCTTGTTGCCCTTAAAGTTGATCCGGGCCAGAGCAAAGCCCATCATGGAATAGATGATCACCACCGCCAGTACCGTCACGATGCTTACCGCCATGGAGTTCATAAAATACCGGAAAAAGTTAAGCCGGCCCCAGACTTCCGCATAGGTTTCAAAATGAAGCCGGCCGGAAGGCAGCATGGCGGCGGGATTGGCCAGGGCCTCCTGCCGGCTTTTAAGGGAAGTTCCCGCCATCCACAGGAAGGGGTAGATACAGGCCGCGGCGTAAAGGGTAAGGGCCGCATTTTTTACCAGCGAAAGGGCCAGGGATAGGGGACTTTGCTTTTTCTTTGCCATGATGAACTCCTCAATTTTCGCTGTTGAATCCCTTCATGCTGACAAGGGATAAAACCAGGGTCATAAGAAACACGGTCCATCCCATGGCGCTTACTTCCCCAAAGGCGTTGTCGGTAAAGGCCCTGGCATACATCAGGGTCCCCACCACATCGGTGGAGCCTCCGGGCCCTCCCCTGGTCATGACCCAGACATTTTCGAACATCTGGAAGGCCCCGTTAAGCTGCTGGATAATAACGATGATGGTCATGGGTTTAAGCAGGGGCCAGGTAATCCGCCAGAGCTGCTGGAATTTACTGGCTCCGTCTATGGCCGCCGCCTCGTACAACGATTCGTCGATGTTGGCAAGCCCCGCGTAGTACAGCATCATGGTACCGGGTATGGCGGTCCAAATAACCGTAATGATGATCCCCGTTAAGGCGGTATTGGGGTCCCCAAACATCCCCTGCCGTACCACAAAAAAATTAAGCCCCAAAAAACGCATAAGGGCGTTCAAAGATCCCTTGGTGTTAAAGATGCCCTGCCACGCGTAAAACACCCCCACCCCGGAGGCCACCATGGGGATAAAAAACAGGGTCCGGTAAACCGCCGCCCGCCTGGTATTGGTGACCAAAAAGGCCAGGATCAGGGCGATAGGAACGATAAAGAGAATCGAAAAAAAGCCGATTTGGAAATTCCGCAAAAGGCTGGCCCAAAAACGCTGGGTCCGGATAGGATTTCCCCCGGTCAAAAAGAAATGAAAATTCTGCAGGCCGATAAAACGGGCGGTGCCGAAAAAATCGACCCCCGACCAGTTGTAAAAACTTAAAAATATCGAAAAGAGGACGCAAAAAAGGCCGATGAATATGAACAAAATAAGGCCCGGCAGGCAGAACAGATACCCGTTTATCGTATCCCGTACTTCCATTTTGCTCCATTTGCGCATGAAAATCCTCCCGGCTTAAAAATAGGCCCATACAAGTAAGCCTGATAAAAACAAAGCCTGCCCGTTTACCGGGCAGGCCCTTAGCGGTACTACTGGTTACCGGTGGCCCATTGGGCGGCCATGTTTCTATCGTAATTGGCGGCCGCCTGTTCCGCGCTCATTTCTCCAATCAGGATACGCTGCATATCTTTGTAGAGTTCCTCATGGGGAAGCCGGCGGCCCACACTATCGGGCCAATCGTCAACAATGGTAGTGACCGATTTTTCGTCCACCAGGCTGTTGTACATGCTGAGGATGGAGGGGGAGAGTTTTGCCAGGGCCGTGGAATCCAGCTTGCCTGCGGGGATAAGGTAGGCGGCGTTGCAGAGGGCGGCGATTCCGTCGGGGTCCTGGGTAACAAAGTTGATATACTCCCAGGCGGCGTCCTGATTGGGCGAATTGGTGGGAATAGAAAGGGCGGTCAGGGGGAAGGGGTTAATGCCGTAGGGCCTGGTGATCTTTGAATTGGCGATCATGGGCACCACAAAGGAGAATACCTTGCCCACATCCATCCCCATGGCGGCCAGATTCCCGTAGGTAAAGGTCCCGCCCAGGAGGTAGGCGGCGTCCCCCGCCGCGAAGGCCGCGTCCCCCTGATCGATGTTCATGGCGGCAATACCGTCCAAGACCGCGCCGGATTTGCAAAGCTGCTCAAAGAATTTAAGGGGAACAATATTGGCGGGGTCCGCCATCTTGGCCCGGTTGTTCCACAGGGCTACCGAACCTTCGGGGCTAAGGTACTGGGCCTCCACCGCCCGACCCATCCAGTTGTAGTACACATCGGGAAGGCCGCCGGCAAATATAAAGCCGCCGTATGTTCCGGCCTTTGCCACCGTGGACGCGTAATCGATAAACTGCTGGTAATCCGCGGGGACCTTGTTATCCAATCCTACCTTGGCGAGAATTTCGTTGTTGCCGTAAATGGTGAAAAAGCCGCCCACATCAATGGGAATCTGATAGATCTGGCCCGCCTTAAGGGACTTGCGGACGTTGCTTACCTCCGGGTCGTTGGCCCAGTTGTTCACATCCGTTTCCCGGACTATGGAGTTGCTGAAGGCGGTGGAACTAAAATTCCCCTGATACGCGGCGTCGGCCTTGGCGGTAAATTCAACCAGCACATTGGTAAAATCCACGTTCCGGCTGGCCCACCAGTTGATAAGGTCGGGCAGGTCCCCGGAATTGGCGGCCCCCAGCACCTTATTCCGGTACGCATCGTCGGGGGAATAGGCTTCCACCGTTACTTTATACCCGGTTTTCGCCTCAAAAAGTTTCCCCGCTTCCTCAAAACCCGGCGCCATAGCTACCTTCCAGGTCCACAGGGTCAGTTCCTTTTTGGGGCCCGCGGCGCTTTCCGCCTTTTTTCCGCAGGACAAAAACAGCGAAGCCGTCAATAAAACACCAACCATAACCGCCATTCTCTTCATGATATCCTCCTCCGTAATGTGAATGTCTTTATGATACCACACTATTTCCTATTGTCAACAAATATTTTTAATTGTTGGCAATTTATCCCAATAATCGGCATTTTCTCCTTGATTTCCCACCGCACCGGGTGTAGCATCCTTTCCTATGGGTATGATCACCGAAATTCAGCGTTTTTCCCTGAAGGACGGGCCGGGAATCCGCAGCACCGTTTTTTTTAAGGGCTGTAACGCGTCCTGCCGCTGGTGCCACAACCCGGAAACCCTGTCCCTGGATTCTGAACTGCTGATATATCCCGAACGCTGTGCGGGCTGCGGGGCCTGTGTGGGTTTTGACCGGGCAAGGGCCGGGCGGGGCCTGCCCCCTCCCCGGGAGGAACTGAGTTGGGAAAGCGCGGCCCTCTGCTTCTCCGGCGCCCTCCAGGCCGCGGGGGCGGAGATGAACCTTTCCCAGGTACTGGATCAGCTTGAACAAGATAAGGATTATTACCTTGCTTCCGGGGGCGGCGTCACCCTTTCCGGCGGGGAACTGATGATGCAGGCCGGCTTCGCCGCCGAAATCCTGCGCGCCTGTCGGGAAAAGGGCATAGCCGCCGCCATAGAAACGAACCTGGCCTACGATTATGCCCTGCTTGAGGGCCTTTTGCCCTGCCTGGACCTGGTGATGGCGGATATTAAGGCGCTGGATGAGGGCCGGCACCGGGCTTTTACGGGCATCGGGAACGGAGTGATTCGGGAAAACGCCGCCCGGCTGGCAAAAACCGGCCTCCCCTACATCATCCGCAGCCCGGTGATCCCCGGTTTTAACGATAACCGGGCCGATATCAAGGCTATCGCGGCCTTTGTCCGCGGTCTGGGGGGCAATTTGCTCTACTATGAGCTGCTGGGCTTTAACCCCCTGGGGGATTCCAAGTACCGCGCCCTGGGCCGGGAGAACCCCTACGGCGGGGCCCGGCTTTTGGACGATGGGGCGATGGAAGCCCTGGCCGCGGCGGCGGCGGAAACCGGGATACCGGTACGCCGGGGATAGGGCGCTAAGACCGCCAGGGAGAAGGAACTATGAGAAACCGAATCAACAGCCTGCCGCCGGAAGCTCCGCTGGGCGGACCGGGGGGCTACCGGGAGCGTATTGCCATTCTGCGCCGCCGCAAGCTGGAGGATACCCAGGACAAGGCGGAATACCGCCCCTTTGCCGACGGGGACGATTACGGGGCCATCATGCCCCCGGCGGATTTTTCCTTTAGCCCCTACGTAAACCACCGGAACGGCTCCTGGTACGGTTACGAGGGCTGGAGCCGGAATTTCTTTACCCTGATGAGCGAACACCCGGTGTTTATCGATCCCTGCGACGCCTTTCCCAACCGCTGGATGAACTGCATGTCCTGGCTGAAGGGGGAGCGGCGCTTTAACCCGGATTACTCCTACGCCGACTTGGAGGAGGAGCAGGAGCGCTACGGTATTGTATCGGGCATCGGATCGGACGCCCACTTTGGCGGGGACTACCGTATCGGCCTGGGCCTGGGCTGGGGGGGCCTGCTTAAAAAACTGGAACAGTACCGGGGGCAAAACCCCGGGCGCGGGGAATTTTACGATGCCGAGGCCCTGGTAATCCGGGGCATCCAGACCTGGATGAAACGGACCGTCAGCGCCATAGAGGGGGCCCGGGCGGAGGAAAGCCACCCGGCGCTCCGGGACAACCTTAAGGCCATGGGGGAAAGTACCTCTTTTATCATAGAGAATCCGCCCCAAACCCTGCGCCAGGCCTGTGAGTGGATCTGCTGGTTTAATATGGCCAGCCGGGAGTATAACCGGGACGGCGCGGGGGGCCAGTTGGATGAGCTTTTACGGCCCTATTACGAGGCCGATGCGGCCGCGGGGCGGATCACGGCGGAGGAGGCGCGGTACTACATTGCCTGCCTCCTCTTAAACGATCCCCACTACTACCAGGTGGGGGGCCTTACCGCCGAGGGCAAAGATATGGTGAGTGATTTTTCTTACCTGGTACTGGAAGCCGCGGACTGGCTCGATTCTTCCTGTAACATTACTGTCCGGGTCCACGAGGGCATGGACAGGGCCTTTCTTAAAAAAAGCGTGGCCTACCTTTTCAAAAACAAAAACGGCTGGCCCCGCTTTTCCGGGGACAGCGCCCTGAGCGAGGGATTTATGCGGAAGGGTTACTCCCGGGAACTGGCGGTACAGCGTATCGCCGTGGGCTGCCACTGGATGAGTCTTCCCGGCCTGGAGTACACCCTGAATGACTGTGTTAAGGTCAACAACGCCAAGGTGTTCCGGGCGGCCCTGGACGAGATGATGGCCACCGCGGGGGAAAAAAGCGTGGCGCGGCTCTGGGAGCTCTACGCCCGGCACGAGCGCCGGGCGGTGGAGGTAACGGCCGCGGGAATCCGTTTCCACTTAAAATACCAGGTGTACAACGAGCCGGAACTGATGCTGAATCTTTTAAGCCACGGCCCGGTGGAGACGGGTCTGGATATGGCCGCAGGGGGCGCCCGCTACTACAATATGTGTATCGACGGCACCGGGATTGCCACCGTGGCCGATTCCTTTGCCGCCCTGGAACAGCGGATCGAGGGGGAAGGCCGCCTGGGCTGGGAAGAGCTTTACCAGGAGCTGCAAAACAATTTCCAGGGGCCCCGGGGCGAATATATCCGCCTGATGCTCTCCGCCAGCAACCGCTACGGCGGAGGCGGTACCCCCGCGGAAGCCTGGGCCCGGCGGATATCGGAGACCTTTAGCCGTGACGTGAACGCCATGGACGGTGAGGGGGTCAAATTTATTCCCGGCTGGTTCAGTTGGTCCAACACCATTAAGCTGGGCCAGGTGGTGGGCGCCACCCCCAACGGCCGCCGGGACGGGGAGCCCATCAGCCACGGGGCCAACCCCCACCCGGGTTTCCGCCGGGACGGCGCCCTGACAGCCATGAGCAACGCTATCTGCGCCATCCAGCCCGGTTTCGGCAACACCGCCCCCATTCAGTTGGAACTGGACCCCAACCTGGCCTCCGATGAGGAGGGGGTCCAAAAGCTGGCGGATTATATCCGCACCATCTGCAAAAAGGGCTCCACCCTGCTGAACATCAACATCATAAACGCCGATGAAATCCTCAAGGCCCACGAAAACCCCGATCTTTACCCCGATTTGGTGGTCCGGGTGACGGGTTTTACCGCCTATTTTTGCCTGCTTACCCCGGAGTTCCGCCAACTGGTGGTGGACAGGATTCTGCGGGCCTCGTAGTCCTATTTTTTGGGCCAGAGGTCCCCGCGTTCCGGCATGCCGGGAAGGATAAGACCGCCGTCCAGCTTGATCGTGTTGCCGGTCATGTAGTCTGCCTCATCGCTGGCGATGTAGCGGACCAGGTAGCCCACTTCCCTGGGGGTACCCCGGCGGCCCAGGGGAATATGGGCGCCAAAACCCGCGGCAAGCTCCTCGGGGCTGTAGTTTCCCCGGACCGCGGTGGCGCCGGGGGCAACGCAGTTTACCCGGATATGGTACTTGGCCAGGTCCAGGGCAATAGACTCCGCGGCCCGGTTCAGGGCCGCCTTAAAGCCGCCGTAGAGGGCGTCTTCCGCATAGGCCCGGATGCCCCTGGTGGAGGTGATAAAGATGATGTTCCCCTTTACCCCACGGGCTACCATGTCATTGGCCGCGGCCTTAGAGCACAAAAGGTAGGACCGGAAGTTGAGGCCGTACACAAACTCGATAAGGGCAGGGTCCAGGTTGAGGAGATCGTTGTGCCGGGTGAGACCGGCGTTACAGACCAAAAGGTCTATGCCCCCCAGGTCCTTGATCGCCTGCCCGGTCACCGCGGCGGGCACCTCGGCGTTCTGCATGGACGCCTGGTAATAGAAACAGCGGACCCCCTTGGCCTCCACTTCTTTTTTGAGGGCCTCGGCGGAATCCGCCATCTCGTTATAGGTAAAGGCCACATCATAGCCCGATTCGGAGAGCACCTGCACAATCCCGGCGCCTATGCCCCGGCTGCCCCCGGTAATAAAAGCTTTCTTAGCCATGCTTCTTTCCTCCTGATTTAAGGTGTATACAGAGTCCCGTCGGGGAGCCGAGTCTGGGTCCAGCGGGTAGCCTCGGTCTTGCAGGGATACTTGGCGGCCAGTTCCTCGTTAAGGTCGATCCCCAGGCCGGGTTTGTCGTTGGCGTAAACATAGCCCCTCCGCAATTCCGGACAGCCGGGGAAGACCTCCTGGGCGGCCTCCTTAAAGCCGCTCCACTCCTGGATGCCGAAGTTATGGCACACCAGGTCCAGGTGTATGTTGGCGGCATGCCCCACGGGGGACACATCCCCAGGGCCGTGCCAGGCAGTACGGACCCCGAACTGTTCGCAGAAGATTGCCAGCTTCCGGGCCGGGGTAATGCCCCCAATCTGGCTGATGTGTACCCGGATAAAGTCGATAAGCCGGTTGGTGATAAGGAAGTCCCATTCCTTGGGGTTATTGTAGAGTTCCCCGTTGGCGATGGGGGTGGAACACTGGCTGCGGACCATACGGAACCAGTCCCCCTGTTCCGGGGAAAGGATGTCCTCCAGGAAAAAGAGCCTAAAGGGCTCCAGTTCTTTGGCCAGGACCACCGCATCGATGGGGGCAATCCGCTCATGGGAATCGTGGAGCAGTTCCAAATCGTAACCCATCTTGCCCCGGACATACTCAAAGAGCTTAATGGTGTTCCGCATGTAGAGTTTGGGATCGTAGTAGATTCCATCGGGCGCCGCGTCAGGCCGGTGGAGGCTTTCCGGCTTTCCGCCATAGCCCCCCCACTGAATCCGCACGTGCTCCACCCCCTCATCCCGGAATTTCTGCACATTCTCCCCAATTTCCTCCAGGGTCTTGCCGTCGGCATGGCGGTAGACCGCGGCCGCGGCCCGTGACTTGCCCCCCATAAGCTCGTAGAGGGGCATGTTCGCCAGCTTACCCTTGATATCCCACAGGGCCATGTCCACTCCCGAGATGGCGTTGTTGGTGACCGGGCCGTTTCGCCAGTAGGAATTGTTGTTCATAAGCTGCCAGAGGTCTTCGATATCCCCGGCGTCCCGCCCATGGAGCAGGGGATCGAAGTAATCTTCCACCACGCACTTGACGGCCTGCTCCCGGTAGGCAAAGGTAGCGCAGCCCAGACCATACAAACCGGGTACCGAGGTTTCAACCTTGACCACGATCAGGTTGATCCCCGCCGGGGCGGTTAGGATGGCCCTAACCTTCTGAATCGTAACTTTGGACATTGCAAACTCCTCATAATCCGCTTGGACGCCGGGGGCCGGACTGTAAGAGCCGTTCCCCTGCGAGAATTGTCCCACTACCGGAGGAAATTGTCAACATTTATAACTAATTGTCAGCATGATTAGGAATCCGCCGGCGCTATAGGAAAGGCCAATTGATAGAAAGCTTCCCCCCCGGAGCCGTCCTGTTCCTTGAGCACCGTAAGCCGCCTTACGGGGATATCCTTGATCTGAGAGCGGACAGATTCGGAGATCAGGACCTTGGCCTTGTAGCGGGAAGCCAGGCTGGAGAGTATCCGGGCCCGTACCACCGGCCGGCCGTATGCGTTGTAGCCCGAAACCGGCCGGTACCAGAAACTACATTCCCCCGCGTCTATCCCGAATTGCCACCCGGTTTTTTGTCCCGCCAGGTCGGTGGCAAATTCCGCCGCCCGCAGCGCGGGACTGCGGGCATAGCGGACATAGGGGTCCCCGCCGGGGCCCATGCCTATCCGTTCCAGGGGGGAACCGAAACAGGCCAGCATCAGGTCTCCGTCGCAGCCCACGATTACCCCCCCGGCCTTCTTGACAAGGGTGGAAGCCTCCTCCCGAAAGGCCAGCAGCGCCCGGGCTCCGGCGGAAAGATCTCCCGCGGGGGAATGTTCCGCCCTCTGATCTTCCTTCGCCAGCAGCCCCGCCTGCCTGACCGCAACCACCGCGGCAGAGACGGAGGACCGTTCCGCGGGGGCCGGCCGGCCGGCCTTGATAAGCTGCCGCAGGCAGGACTTGCCCACATAGGGACCGTAGGCCCGGCGGAAACGCCGGGCGCCCTGGCTGACCAGCAGGAGTTCCAGGGCAAAGACGCTTAGGGTTCCCGCCAGGGAGGCGCTGAGGGGGATAAGGGGATCAAGCCAGCGGCCCCAGACGACAAAACTCCATGAAAAGCCCGCGCCCAGGGCCAGGCTCAGAACAAAGCCCAGGCCCAGGGAAAAGAGGGGCCGCAGCCGGACCAGGATAAGGAGTTCCAAGGCGATAGTCAGGAGGGACCAAAACAGCACCAGATGCCGCTCCAGGGGGCGGATACCCCGGCTCCGCAGAATATTATCCGCCAGGATAAAGGATAGTTCGCTGTCCGAATACTCCGGCCCCCCAAAAAGCCCGAACAGCCCAGGCGCCGCCGCGCCGGTCATGGTTTCCGGATCTGCCGGGCCCAGTATCACAAAGGACGAGGAAAGGGCCTGGGAAAGGGTTTCCCGCAGGCCCCGATATTCCCCATAGACCTCCCGCAGCCTGTCAAAAATGACGGCCAGTTCATCCCGCAGCGCCCCAACCCGGTCTATCCCCTCCTCGTCCAGCCTTTCGGACCTCAACAACTCTTCGTAGCCTGCCCTCAGCTTCCTTTCCGCGGGGCCGTAAAGGGATTCCTCCAAAACGGCGAAATATTCCGCCCTGGTTTGCAGCCACCGGGCCTTCCATTCATCGGAAAAACGGCGGGCCGCGGGGTTTCCGGGATCCACGGATACCAGGAATTCCCCCCGCTGGACCAGGGCGTATTCAAAGAGATTCACCGGGGCCTTTTCCGGCTCCAGACCCTCGTAGATCCCCGCCCTTGCGGCCTCCCGCAAAAGCCGTTGCAGGGTTTGGCCCGTTTCCTCATACCGGGTAAAGAGGTCCAATGAGATGCGGCGGAATCCCCGGTCAGGATACTCCCCCCGGCCCCCTGCGGGGGCCTCAAAGAGCAGGCTGCCCTGGGAATCCAGGGGGATATGGGTTTCCAGGCCTTCCCGGGTATTCACCAGGAACAGCGAGTCCCCCATAGGGGCCATAAGAGATTCCTCAAACCGGCCCTTTAGGGCGGCGTAGACCACGTGCTCAGGAGGACCTACGGGGGAAATACGGCGAATCCGGCCGTCCCAGTCCCGCCGGGGCCGGGAATAGGTAAGGTCCCCGGAGGGGACCGCATGGTCCGGCGAAAGCCGCAGATCCCCGGCCCGGTACACCTGGCCGAAGGCCGCGGCGGCCTGCTCCAGCCGGGCGATTCCCGCCCCGCCCTGGCGGACCAGGGCGGCGGTAAGCCGCTCCTTGCCCCGGCCGGTAAGGCCCACCAACTCATCCACATAGCGGCGGGCCTCGGTGGGGGCTATGGAACCTACCCGGATGGCCTCGAAGAGGTTACGGATATTCCGTTCCAGCAGGGAGAATTCTTCCTCGAACCAGGAGCGAATCTCCTCCTCCGAACTGGCCTTTTCCGCGGAAAAACCCAGGATTGGGGTTTGAATCACCAGGGCGGCGGCGTCCATCTCGATAAGGGTCAGAATCATCTCGGCCGCGGTGTCGCCTTCCATCAGGTCCCCGCTGTCCACGATGAGGAGTTCCGGCGCGGGCGCCGATTCCTGACGGAACTCCAGGAGCAGATCGTAGTGGGGCCCCAGTTTGGGTCCCTCCAGCAGGTAATTCAGCAGGGCGGCGCTTCCCCCCGCCGCCAGGAAGGCGCAGAAAAAGATAAGGGCGGACTTTTTCCGGGTGATAAAGGCGGTCAAGGTCCCTCCGGGCTCTGGACGTGGGAACAAAGATTTGGCGGCAATGCCAGGTCCTTAATTTTCGGTAAATTTGTCCCTATTTATTATCTCCGGGGCCCTGGTATATAACCCTTTTAGCCGATGATGATATAGAATAGAGTAAACTCCCGGGGGAGCCCGTAGCCGGCGTCACCGCCGGCTGTTCCGTGGACGGAATTTAAGACAAGCAGAAGGAGAAGAATGGCGATGAATCGTACTAACGTGACCAAGATGGGGGCGCTTATCTGTGCCCTGCTGACCCTGTACCTGGCGGCCTGCGCCAAACCCCCCACCGAAGAAATGGAGAACGCGGCCAGCGCCGTAACCAGGGCGGAAAACGATCCCGATGCGGTTACCTACGCCGGCAGTACCCTGGTGAGGGCCCGGGACGCCCTGAACCGCATGCGGTCCGAGGCGGAAGCCAAGCGTTACGATGCGGCCAAAAACTACGCCGCCGAGGCTGTAAGCGCCGCAGAGAAGGCTATCGCCGACGGCCGGGCCGCGGCAAGCCGGGCCAGGGAGGAGGCTTCAACCCTGCTGGGACAGGTAAAAACTTCCCTGGCGGAAACAGGGAGATCCCTGGAGAACGCCAAGGAGGTCAAAAACATCGACCTGGACTTTGCTGTCCTGGATCAGGACTATGACAGCGCCCGGCGCAACACGGCCCAGGCGGAAGTGAGCCTGGCGGGAAACAACTACCAGGACTCCCTTGACAAGAGCCGGACCGCCAGAGGTATTTTGACCGGTATTGATACCAGGATCGCCGGAGCGGCCGTACTGGTCTCCCGGAAAAAGTAGGGGCCGAAAAGGCTAAACCATGGCTTCCGGATTCCTGCGCAGGCTGTTCACCTTCTTTCATCACGAAAAGGACAGCGGCAAAGCTCGTCTATTGAAAAAGCTGGGCAAGGATATCAAGGGCAGCCGTTTCTCCCGGTTTTACAAAGTGAAGCCCATGGAAATTGAACCGCCCATGGGCAAATACTTTTACGACATGTATAAGGCCCTTTCCCATGCCCAGGTTTTTCTGCAGAACGCCGTTAAATCCCCCCAGCTTAAACAGATCACCGTGGAAAATTTTCTGGACATGCAGCACCTGGATGCCCGGCAGCGGCTTAATGCAGATTATGTGGCGGAACGGGCTAAAACCATGCCTATCGCCGAAGTATCCCACCTGTTAAAGGGAGATCTGACCCTGCTCTCCGATGCCTTTGATACGGATTTTATGACCAGGGTGGATATGTGCTACAACCGGATCCTCTCCCTGATTCATTTGGCCGATTTTGATTACTACCTGTTTCTGCGGAAATTCGATCCCGCTATCCTGGAGCGGAATTTCAACGGCGTCCCCCGGTTCAAACCTGTCCGGGGAAGCCTGCTCGTGGAGGCAATCAAGGATTTTCTTGAGGTCTCCTACCCCGTGGAAACCGAATTGGACTGGACGATCCCCCTGCAGATACTCAGAACCTATAAGAACGGCATGGATGTGGTGAAGGCGAACGAGTGGGCTGCGGTACTCAGCAGCCTGCGGGAACTGCGGCGCTCGTCGATTTTAGAACTTATGGTCCAGCATATCAGCCAAGACCCCCGCTGGGAATTTAAACCCCGCATTACCGCCGAACACATCGCCGCCGCCTACCTGGAGGAACGCCGGCAGGAAGTGGAGTCCGCCCTTTCAGGATTCCTGCACTCCCAAAAACAGAACCAGGTAAACGCCCTGGCCCAGGAATTATTCGGCGACTCCGGCATCCAGCGGTTCCAGCACTATACCGAAAAGGATAATGAGGTCTTTATCCAGAAGGGGCTCAAGGGCTTTACCTATACCCAGAGCCTGAATTACCTCAAGGTCTTTCTGGTGGATTTTTTCCGGTTGGATATGCAGGACCTCTGCGAACTGCTCCTTATCAGGGGACACTGGTCCTCGATGGAACAGTCAAAGGAAATGTCCGAGATTTTTCACGCGTTGCTTGACAATACGAACCATCTCCTGGCTTTAGAACAGTCCCTGGGAGAAAACGGCGAAAAGGGCGCCAATATCCGGACCGCCCTGTTCAAGTCCGGCAGGAATCAAAGTCAACTGCGGATTCTCAATACCCTGATCCAGGGAATCAATGAGGAAGCCTGGGGCCTGCTTAGCAGCACTGCCGAAGCCCTGATCCGCCTGGGCAGCCTATTCAAAGAAATCCTGCTGGACGTGAAAAATGAAGGCATGCTTATCATGAACTACCGGGAACTGCAGCGGGATAGGAATCCTCCCCTGACCCAGCACATTGTCCTTACTTATAAGCGGATTTACGCCTTCCTCCAGATTCAACAGCTCCTCACCGGCGTTGACGACAGTCTGTCGCCGGAACCATGAGCGCGGCCCTCACGGAAGCCTCCCGCCGCCAATCGCTTCGCTTGCCGTGGAAAAATGGCGGAAGAGATATAGAGTGATACGGCATAGGATTTTCGGGAGAGAATTTAACTTTCTTTTTATTTTACTTTAACACAACCTTAACTATCAATCTTTATTATCAAGTCAGATTTGCAAGGCCGCTTGTTCAGGCGGACCCTAACTATTTTACTGTATAAGGAGATTGAAATGAAATCTGTAAAAAAAATCGCGGTTGTGTTGTCATGTATCGCGGTCCTTGCCGTTTCGGCCCCCCTGTTTGCGGCGGGCAGGAGTGAAGCCGCGGGCGCCGCACCGAAGGAACTGGTGATCTGTTACCTTCCCAACGAGGCCAGTGAGGAATACGCGGAATATCCGTATTACCGTGTATATCAGCTTTACTGAAAACAGCTATTATGATGCGAATGAACGAGAGACCGGATTGATGATACCCGATAGCATTCAGGGAGAGAAATATGCCTTCTTCAGTTAATAGTGATTATAACAATGACATCAACAGTTGGCCCGAAATTATTCGGCAGATCGAAAACATTGCAAAAGCGGGTTTTACCCATATACAATGGATACATGACTGGGAGGGAGACTATCTCTACAGCAAAAGTGAAATCTATTTTATTCGGGACCTCCTTAAGCTCAACGGCCTTAACTGCCACACCCTTCATGCATCCGAAGGGGGCGTCAGATTCGTCAAACATCCTGACGGGACCATGGAATTTAGAAATCAGTATCGCCAAGTTGTTGACAAACGGAAGGATTATACTTCCCCGGATGAATTTATCCGTTTGGCGGGGGTTGACCTTATACGGAACCGTATCGATCTCTGTTCTCTGATCGGCGCTCATGGAATGGTACTGCACATGGAACTTCCCTACAAAATGTTTGAGGAAAACCCTGAAGATAAAAGGGAGTATTACCGGCGGGTATTTAAATCGCTGGATGAACTGGAGGGGTATTCCAAAAATGCGGGAGTAACAATCGCCATGGAAAATCTTCCCTGCGCGCCGGCCTCTTGTACGGATGAATGTTTTGAACGGCTTTTTGAACGGTACGATTCCGATTATATCGGCCTCTGTTTTGACTCAGGCCACGCGACGCTTTCGTGCAGGGACAATTACTGCTATTTTCTCGAAAAATACAACAGCCGCCTTACGGTCCTTCATTTGCAGGATACCGACGGGCTGCCGGAGGAACTTGTCGGTAATGATCTGGGAAGCCTGCTGCATGACCGGCATTGGATTCCCTTCTCCGGGGTAAACGACTGGGACAGGATTGCGCAATTGGTGTCGTTGTCAAAGGTTGACCTTCCGGCTGATTTTGAAGTGGTGTTTTCCGGTAAAGACAGGGAAGATGAATTTAACATCCTGGTTGACTGCCGGAAGATGGCTGAAAAATTCAACGGGATGGTTCTATCATACCGGCAAAAATGACGCCCCGAAACCTGTCTGCCCGCAAAGCGCATCAGCCGGATACCGGTGAAAACCCGGCGGGCTATTGGCCTGTTACCCCGCCAGGGTTGACCGGGAAATTGAACCGCCGGGGATCCGCGTCCGCGAAGCGGGCTCATGTAAATACACTATGCGGTTTCCCTGGGCGTCAAAGTAATGCAGGTACTTTTTTTCTACGGTTACAACAACTGATCCGTACTCACATATCTTCGGATTTGCGGTCTTGGCATAAATATATCCGGCGTCTATTTTGACCTTATACAGGATTTGATCCCCAAGCATCTCCCGCGTCACAAGCTCTCCGGGAAAAAACATCGTATCTTTTGAAACGCAGCCATGTGCACTCGCCGTTTCCGCCTTTTCAGGCCGGAATCCTATACGGACCGCATCCGGTGGAACGCAGATTCCCTGTTCGGAGAAAAATTCTCTGTCCAGAATATTCATAGGAGGAGAGCCGATGAATTGCGCGGCAAACAAATTTTTCGGCCCGTTGTAAAGCTCCGCCGGACTGTCCTGCTGCCGTATCCGGCCGTCTTCAAGCAGGACGATCTCCGTTCCCATGCTCATGGCTTCTACCTGATCATGGGTAACATAGACAAAGGTCGCATTCAGTTTTCTGTGGATTTCTATTAAATCCGCCCTGATCTGGGCGCGAAGCTTCGCGTCCAGATTCGAAAGAGGCTCGTCCATTAGGAACAACCCCGGCTTTTTCACAATCGCGCGGGCCAACGCTACGCGCTGACATTGCCCACCTGAGAGATTTTTTGGCCTGCGATCCGCAAACTGTTCCAGCTTAACCATTCTCAGGCTTTCGGCGATTCTTATCTCCCGTTCCTGTCTGGGTACTTTCATATTTTTCAAGCCGAATTCGATGTTTTCACGGACACTCATGGTTGGATACAGGGCATAATTCTGAAACACCATGGCCAGATGACGACAGCCCGGATCGATGCCGCACATATTTTCCCCGTCTATGAGGATTTT
>JAISQJ010000164.1 GCA_031274285.1 Treponema sp.
CGGCGTCAAGCCGGACATAAACGGTTTTCTTTATGGGTTTAAAGTTTTCCATGTTTGGCCGGTAGTGGGACGGTTTGAATTGCTCCATTTGTTCGTCCGTTAATACGGGGGTGTCAGAAAAATCAGTGTTTTTGAACTCCAAAATTTCATCAGATGTTTTGTCTTTGGTAGTGTTCATTATATAACCTCTCTGTAAAAGTCTATGGAGTGTACATCTTCAAAAACTGATACAATGTCGCTCAAGTAAAAGCCGTGTTTCTTTTTGTTTTCCTGGTTTTTTTCTTCCGTCCATGTAAACACCAGCCCGTCTCCTGTATATATAAAAGTATATATACATAATCAGTGGCTTGTCAAGGTCCCGCATTATCCGCATAGCATAAAAATCACCCCATGCAGGGGGGTGGTCCCGGGAGGAGGGGACAAGGGCCCAACCCTGCCCGCCACCGGCAAAAGCTCTACGTGAATGCGTCCCCCCAACCGAGGCAAGGTGGACGTGCTGGCAAAGAACGAAGCCCGGGGGGGCGCTGAAAAAGGAAATCAGGGTGTACGTCAAGGCGTATCTGGTCTACAACCCCCTGGTGACCGACGAGGACAAGGCGGCCATGGGGCTGCCGGTGTACAAAAAAACCCGCAGCCCGGTACAGCCGCCGAAGACGGCCCCGCAGTTGTTCGTCGACACCGGGACCCGGCGCAGGCGACCGCTACCAGATCAGCAAGGACGAAACCCCGGTCCCCGAAGGCATCGAAGGCCGGGTCCCCTACAAGGGGGAGATGCGGAGCTACCTCCACCAGTTAGTATCGGGCCTGCGGAAGGGCATGGGCTACTGCGGCTGCAAAAACATCGACGAGCTGCGGGCTTACCGGAAATTCGTTAAGATCACCGCCGCGGGCCTCAAAGAAAGCCACGCCCACGATGTGACCATAACCCAGGAAGCGCCTAACTATTCCCGGTCCTGATTTGGCCTTGCCTTACTGTCTGTTTTGCCGGTTTAAGTTCTCATCCCTTATGGTCCGGCCCGGCGCCTTTCTTGATTCATTAATGATCTCTGTATGTTCTACCAATATATATTTTAAATAGGGTATATCGTCGCCTTCATATTCAATTTTATACTTAAGTTCAGGAGGAACCCTGCTATCTTTCCCGGTATATGATAGATAGACCTCGTCGTTGGGGGCTGCTAATATGAACCTGTCATCTTCAAGGTAATAGAGGGCGGTAAACGGAATATAATCTTCATAATTTTCGTCAAAAAGTATTTTCAACGTAAGCCTTTGCCTGTCTTCATCCTGTCCCGGTACGGGTTCAAATAACCGGATGGGAATTCTTTCACCGTTAGCCGTATCCAGGTATTGTAAAATGCCGGGGGTAGAACTGAAAATTATGATGGTTTCCCGTATATTTAAATTTTTTACTTCCACAAAACCTATCTGATTTAACTCAGTACTTCGGGAAATGCCGTCATATCTCAATATAATCTCTTTAGATATATAAAATTGACAGTCGGCTAACCTCTTCAAACTTTTGTTACGGGCCTCGGCACTAGTAAACCTAAAGTCAGTCTCACCATTCGGCTCCCTACCCTGGATATCATATTCAATGGCCTTGGGGGTCAGAGTCTTTGGCGGAATCTTGACCGATGCGCAGCTAAAGAGGGTAAGTACAAGAAAGGCCGCCGGCAGCCCGGCCATTGAAGCAATATTCTTCATCTTTCACCTCCCCGCGGGTTTTTCATAATAGAGTTGTTCAAAAACCTCAGTTTTTGAACAACTTCCGCCAATTAGCAATAGCCCCAATTGTTTTTTTTGTCAACACCCGCGCTTGACACGCCGGTAGGGGCAAGGTATTGAAGGCAGGCCCTTTGTGTGACATACTCAAAGGGGAGATGGTAACCAGGTGTCCATAAAAGTTCGGCAGTTCTTTAGGAACAACATTGCCCTGTTCCTGTTTATGCTCAGTTCCTTCATTGTGTTGTTCCTGTCTATCAATGCGAATATCCATCTGCAGCGTACCGTTGGGCTTATGGAACTGTCCATTCAGGAGTTTCTTCTGGCCGGCGCCCATGCCCTTTCAAGCCAGGTAAGCATTGGGGAATTAGACCGGTACCATGTCAAAGAGGATATTTATGCCGCAGACGGGGTGTTTGTACCCGAATACCGGGACCTTAAGGACAGGCTGGCGGAGTTTGCGGAGCGGTATCAATTGCTCTACGCGTATTTCTGGCGGCCCTACGGCGGCGATCAAATCCAGTACATCGTGGACAATGACTACTCGGAGGATATATGTACCCCGGAGACCTTTTTTCCCCTGGAGTTTCTTTCCCAGGAGCTCATTGATAACAGGATTCCCATGGTTACCCACCTTGACGAATATACCATGACCTGGGACGGCCTGATTTCCGCCCTGGTTCCCATGTTTGACGAAGGCGGTAACCTCTATGCCGCCGCGGGGGTGGATATTTCCGATGAGCGAATCCTTTCCCAGCGGAATGCCACCCGGCAGCGCTACATTCTCCAGGTTGTCTCGGTTATCGCCACCATCCTTGCCTCCGGCGCCATGTTCCTCCTCTACCGGCAGAAGATTCAGCAGCTTAATGTTTTTAATACCAACCTGCAGCTTATGGTAGAAGAGGAAACAAAAAAAGTGCTGGCCCTGAACGAGACCTTTGGCCGTTATCTGTCCGATGAAATTGTAAAGGACCTTCTGGATACCCCCGACGGCCTTTCCCTGGGTGGCAAGAAGCAGCATATCACCATCATGTTTTCCGATATTAGGGGTTTTACCAGCATGTCGGAACAGATGGGGGTAGAAGACGCCGTAACCATGCTGAACCATTATTTCTCCGTCATGGTGGATGTGATCCACAAGTACCGGGGTACGGTGATAGAATTTTTGGGGGATGGTATTCTGGCTATTTTTGGCGCCCCCATGGGTTACGCGAACCACCCGGACAGCGCGGTTGCCTGCGCCCTGGAAATGCAGATCGCCATGGATGAAGTAAACGAATGGAATATTAAGAATCGTTACCCCCTTATGGAAACGGGGATAGGGATCAATTCAGGGGAAAGCATTGTGGGGAATATCGGGTCCCCCAAATCCATGAAGTACAATGTCATCGGCAGCAACGTAAACCTGGCCAGCCGCATTGAAAGCTTTAGTACCGGCGGCCAGATTCTTATTTCGGAAAATAGCTATCAACTGATTAAGGCGGAGATGCAGGTGGGTCAGACTATGACCGTAACGCCCAAGGGCTTAAAGGAACCTATCACGCTGTATCAGATTGACGGTATCGGGGCGCCCTATTTCCTGGAGCTAAAGAATAACGAGATACCCCTTGCCCGGCTCCCGGCGCCGGTACCCATTGTCTGCCACCGGATTGACGATAAACGGGTTGAGATAATAAAGCTGCGGTACTACCTGCTCTCTGTGTCCGTGGCAAAGGCTATTATTATTCCCGAAAAAGGTGAAGAAATTCTGCAGGTTTTTGAGAATGTCAAGGTTGTTAATTCAGCGGGGGATGAGGTTTTTGCCAAGATTATCCGTAAGTCCACCGAAGGGGTTATCATCATGCGTTTTACCTCCGATGCGGGGGATTTTATGAGTCATTTACGGTAGTATGGGATATCAGAACCGGGAACTCCGGGAAAAAATAGAAAAACTGTGCCTGGACAAGGTTGAGGAGGGATTACGGCTGCCCTCCTCCGGCGGTCCCGGTTGTTTTGATATATTGGGACTGGTGTTCCTGCGGTATATCTGCACCGCGGCGGTAGAATTTCGGCGTAAGGCCGCGGCCCCCTCCGGCAATGTTCCTAAGCAGAATCCGGGGGCCGGCGGGAAAGATACCGAAGATGAGATTCGGAACGTCTTTGGCATCGCCAGAGACATCGCCAAGGGCGACGCCAAAGGCGACGCCAGAGATGCGGCCAGGGATGCGGGTGTTTTTCTTGTGCCGGAATCTGCGGCCTGGGATGCCATTTTTCCCGGCCCCGGAGATTCGGAGGATGCCCAGGGCGCGCTTCAGACAACCGCCAGGGCGATTGCCCAGGCAATCCGGGCCATAGAGGCTGAAAATCCCGCCCTTAAAGATGTGTTCCCCAAAACCCTAACCCGGCCGTCAAGCCGCCCTGCTCCGGCAGAGTCGGCGGGGCAGGATTCTTTTTTCCCCCTGGAACTGGGGCGGCTTCTTGGCGGCCTTTCCGCCGCGGAGGCGGGGCAGGTCTTTACGGAACTTCTGCGGGAATTTGAAAAACTATCCGCCTTACGGTCTCCCCGGAGCCGGGGGGAGTCCGCGCCTGGTCGGCCGGAGGGCGGGACGCTGTCGGGGGTCGCCGTTCCCCGGGGCATCGCCGAACTTCTGGCCGTCATGCTTGAGCCCTACCAGGGCCGTTTCTGCGATCCCTGCTGCGGTTCCGCGGGTCTTTTGGCGGGGGCGGCGGATTTTGTTACCATGGGGCAGGGGAAGCTCCTGGAGCTTTCCTTCTATGCCCAGGAACGGAATATGGAAACCTGGCGGCTTGCCAAGATGAATTTGATAGTCCGCGGCATTGATACCACGGAAATACGGCAGAATGCCGGTAGCCCCCTGCAGCGGGACCTGCATGGGGACATCAAATTTGATTTTATAGCGGCCTGTCCCCCCGTGGAGGAGGGCGCTTATCCCTGGATACCCTATGTCCTGGACCGGCTTTCCCCCACGGGCCTTGGGGCCCTGATCTTTCCCAGATCTTCCCTCAATGCACCCAAGGGGGATGAACAGGGAATCCGCCGGAATTTGGTGGAGGGCCGGCTTTTGGATTGCGTGGTGAACCTTCCCCCCCGGATCTTCAGCAGCCATTCCCTTAGCCCCTGTATCTGGTTTTTCTCCCGGCCCAAGATCAGCCGGGGCCGCCGCAGCGACGAGACTCTCTTTATCGACGCCCGCAAGCTGGGCCGGCCCCTGAACCGGCGGCAGTGGGATTTTTCCGGCGATGATATTAACCGTATAGCCCGTACCTACCACAACTGGCGTTTCCCCAAGGCCGCCCCCTACCGGGATATCCGCTCCTTTGCCGCATCGGCGCATTTGGCGCGGATCCGGGAAACCGGCTACAACCTGAACCCCGCCCTGTACCTGGGTATCCCGGAAGAGGAGGAGGAAACGGGCCAGGGGGCCCACTTTGCCGCCCTGCGGGCGGAATTTGAAGCCCTGACCAGGGAAGAGCCCCGGTTAAGCCGTCAATTGGTGGAAGCCCTGCGGAAGATACGGAGCGAAGACCTTAGATGAATTCCCGGCTGCTCAGCGTTCAGTTGGGGGATATTACCCAGCGCCATGACGAACAGCGAATCGCCCTCTCCCCGCGTCAGTGCGCGGCCCGGCCGGGGGACTACCCCTACTATGGACCCCAGGGCATCATGGCCCGGATCGACAGTTATGCCTACGAGGGAGACTACCTCTTAATAACCGGCGCTCCACCTGGCGTTCCATCCGGCGCCCCGCAGGCCGGTCCCCGGGCTGTTCTGGCCCGCGGCCGGTTTTCCGCCAATACCCATGTCCATGTCTTTAGCTGCGATCCCGATGTGGAGCCCGGCTTCCTTTGCCGGCTCCTTAACGGGAGAAGCTTCAGCAGCCCGGTCCGCTTTGGCCCGGAGGACTTGGAAACCCTGGAACTTACCCTGCCCTCCCTGGAAGTTCAGCGTCAAATGCTTGCGGCCCTTTCCGGCATTGAGGGCAAGATGACGCTGCTGCAGGATCAGAATCGTGTTTTAACCGGCATGATCCATGCCCTTTTTGACCTGTATTTTATCTTTGGCCGGGGGAGTCTCCGGCCCCTTGGGGAGCTTGTCGAATACCGGGACGCGTCCCTGGGACCGGCCCCTGG
The DNA here is from genome assembly GCA_031274285.1 of Treponema sp. Classification (GTDB taxonomy): domain Bacteria; phylum Spirochaetota; class Spirochaetia; order Treponematales; family Breznakiellaceae; genus JAISFT01. The sequence continues at coordinate 5,857 of JAISQJ010000164.1, forward strand.
GGGGTCCGTGGGCGCCGGAGGGAAGGAAGTTCCGGAGGGGCCTGTGGGGGAAGGGACGGAGGTTCTGGCGGGGACGGCTTTTTACAACATCATCCTGTATCCCCGGGGGGACCTGCATCCCCTCTTTGTCAAGGCCCTGGTAAAGAATCCTGACTTCCTGGCTTATGCGGAAACCTGCATGGAAGGCCGGGCGGGGAAACGCCGGATCAATGGGGAACGGCTCATGGCCTTTGAGCTTAACAGCCCCGGCCAGACAGTCCCCCTGGACCATAAAAAGCCCCGGCGATCCCGGAAGACCGATGTGTACCGGGAATTCAGCCGCTTCGCAGGGGCCGGGGAGCAGAAGCTGGCCGGCAACCGGGCGGAATTACGGGTCCTGGAGGAACTGCGGCAGAGCCTTACCTTCTCCCCGGTCTGAAAATCCATGGAGGTGAGGGGAATTGCCCCATCTACCGCTGTAGGGAACCATGTTTCAGTGAAAAATTTACCAGATGGGATAAGTTTTTTGGAGGTGAGGGGAATTGCCCTACGGCGTCCCAACCTCCTGTTGGGCCGCCTCCGGGCCGTCTTTTCTGCTAAACGTCCATCCGTGGACGTTTACCCTTTCAAGCCTGCGCCGGCTCGGCTTGAAAGGGCCGCAGAAAAGCTTCAATTCCCCCATCTGTCGCTACGGGGATAGGTTTCTTGGAGGTGAGGGGAATTGAACCCCTGACCTCGTGAATGCCATTCACGCGCTCTAGCCAACTGAGCTACACCCCCAAGTCAAGGCAGGAAACTCTACCCTGCGGGGGAGCGGTGTGTCAACGGGGGGGGGGGGGTGGCCTTGGGGGCCCCTTGGCAAGATTTTGCCGGGAATCGGGCTTTCCTCCCCATTGTCCAGAATGGCTCCTCCGGCCCGGTAATCCATAAGCGGTACAACACAAATTGAAAAGTGCTTAAGGTTTGCTGTATTTTGCAACAAAATTTGAATTAAATTCCTCTTTTGTCCACACGGATACTTCTTTGAAGTAAATCTTTTGCAGACCTTCCGGTCCAAACGGAAAAAATTTAGCATTGCTGGCTAACCTACATAGAGATTTTCCTATCTCAATCCTTGCGATGTTCTCATTATAAACAAGAATAAAATTTAGGTTTTCTCTGGTAAAACAGATAGTCTTATCGAGCCTTTCTGTTAATAGCAGGAGGCTTTGAAATATTTTCCCCCGCACTTGGAAGATCTTCTTTTCGTCAATTTTGCCATTTTTAAATTCAATTAAGAACCATTCATTCTCAGATTCCATATATAGGGCATCGCATGAATTAGGGCTGTTTTTAACCGCGTATTTTGCGGCAACACTTTCCTTAAATTTATCAAAATTTACCACTCTTTTTTTACTTGATGTCATAAAAATCCCCCTGTCCTTTGGGCCTGTTTTTGCATCAGTATCTTCAGAAGTTTTTTCGAGGGTATCGCCAAATTCGCTGATCATTTGATGATATATATCGGCAAGCATAATCAGTTTTCTCTGTAACGGAGATTTTCAAGTTCTTGGAAAGGGATTGCCAGCTTCCGGTAGACTAAATCAAGATTATTGGTAACTTCCCTTATGCTGCACACATCACCCTGCACATCGGTTAAATAATAATTACAACGGGTAGAAATATTATTTATTTTGCTATAAACCTCAATGGCATTGAGGAAGTAAGGACTGTGGGTTGTTAATAATATATTCAAGTTAAATTCTTTTTGCAACAACACAAGCAGCTCAGCATATTTTAACTGCCAGTCCGGATGTAAATGAATTTCCGGTTCGTCAAGTATAAGAACCCCCTGATCTTTTATTTCTCCGGCCTCCAAGAGGCGTTTTATTATCATGAATGGTTTCATGCCGGTAGAAATATTAAACATCCCCAAAGGCTTCTCCAAACCTTCTTCCTGAAATACCCACTCATCCTCATTTTGTTTAAATTCTCCATTAACAACGGTACGAATATTGGAAAGTATGCGCTGCATCTGCTGTTTTGTCAAAATTTCATCGATTGCACCGATGTCATCGGGCGATCTCGACAAACTTCTAATTAAGCGCGCACGGTGTCCATTTCCCCTGAAAAAGGTACTACTATCCATTTCATCCATTATAAACGGCGTGTCTATATAGAGCGCATCACAAATAATTTTTACCTCGTCTGAAAAACCGGTGCATTCGTTATTTTCTATTGATGCAGAAAGCGTGTTCCCTTTAATTTTTAAGGAAATTGCACCCTTCTCTTCGGCATGATTAACATGGATAATGCGATCTCTAAATTCAGACCTTAGAAAGCGGGTAAGTATTATTTTTTGAATCTGTTTATCGGTAACGTCGCGGGATCGAATAATTCTTTCCGCCATAGAATCAATATCATTGTCTATGTTTATATTGTTGGTAATTATGTTTTTATTGTCTATCAATTCTTTTAATAGGCTGCTAATTTCTTCAAAAGACAATTGATGTTCGGTAATATTATCAACAATATATCTGAGTGACTTTACATGGCTGATGCCTTGAAAAGAACGAATGATATATTTAAGACTATCCTTTCGCTCTTTTTGTATTGTGGACTCGGCATTATAGAAGGCATTGAACATACAGTAGAGAATTTTGCCATAGGTGCTTTTTCCGGTATTATTGTTACCGGCAATGACCGTTATCCCGCGTATTTCAACCGAGGCTTTTTGTATCTTACCTATATTCTCTATCTCAAGAAACACAAAAGCTCCATTATATAAACCTATATTTGATTATCGGCATTTGTCAACGCTGCCGCCTTGCTTCGTAGAGGAGGATGCCAGCGGCGACGGAGACGTTGAGGGAGTCGATGCGGCCCCGGGTGGGGATGGAGATCATGCGGTCGCAGTGTTCCGCCAGGAGCCGGGATATGCCTTCCCCCTCGCTGCCCAGGACCAGGGCGGTCCGGCCCCGGAGATCAACGGTGTGGACGCTTTCCCCCTCCGGGGCGGCGCCGTAGATCCAAAAACCGGCGTTTTTTAGGTCCTCCGCGGCCCGGGGCAGATTTGCCAGTTCCGCGGAACGTACCCAGTCCACGGCCCCGGCGCTGGTTTGGGCAATGGCCTCCGCATGCTTGGCGCTGCGCCGGTTCCGGCTTATCACCAGGTCTGCGCCGAACTGATCGCAGGACCGGAGAATGGCCCCGTAGTTATGGGGATCGGTGATCTCGTCCAGGATAAGGACCAGGACATCCTTCTTTTCCCCCAGGGTTTCAATAAACTCATCCAGGCTGATGTCTACCCGGGGGCCGGAATCCGGTATCTCCAGGGCAATGCCCCGGTGGTCCGGGGCCAGGCGGTCCAGGTCGTGGGTGCCTACCCGGTCCACCCGCACCTTGTACTTGGACGCCAGGGAGAGAATTTCCCGGGCCCGGGGGCCGGGCTTGGCAAGCAGGATGGGACCCTGGGCATTGCCGGTTTTGATGCGTTCCTCAATGGCGTGAAACCCGGTAAGGTAGGCCATTAATCTAGCTCGTAGTTTTGACCGTAGCGGACAATTTCCGTCTGGGGGAAGCCGTGCTCCCCCAGATACTTTTTGAAGGCGGCCTGGGCTCTGGGTTCCCCGTGGACCAGGAAGATACGCTTAAGGCGGGAGGTGTCGATGGTTTTAAGCCAGGCCAGGGCTTCGGTGTAGTCGGCGTGGGCGCTGAACGCGTTCAGTTCCTCCACCGCGGCCCGGCGCTTGAACCACAGGCCATGAATCTTTACTTCCTCGGCCCGGTCCCGAATCCGCCGCCCCAGGGTGTTCTCCGCCATGTAGCCCACGATGAGGATGGTGGTGCGGGGGTCCTCGATATTATGGATCAGGTGATGCTGAATTCGTCCCGCTTCGCACATGCCGTCCGCGGAAATAATGATCAAAGGTCCCTTGATATTGTTCAGGGCTTTGGAATCGTCAACGCTGGTGGTAAAGTTTAGGCTGTTAAACCCAAAGGGGTTTTTGTGATGCTTGATAAAGGCCGCATGGATTTCATCATCGTAACATTCGGGATGAACCTGGAAGATGGTGGTGGCGTTGGTAGCCATGGGGGAGTCCACGTAGATGGGAACTTCCGGGATGATTCCATCGTCCACCAAGAGGTGAAAGTAGTAGACCAGTTCCTGGGTCCGTTCAATGGCAAAGGAGGGGATAAGAATCTTCCCCCGCTGCTCCACCATGCGGGCGGCGACCTTGGCAAGCTTAGCGACCGCGTCGTCCTTGTCGTCGTGGCGGCGGTCGCCGTAGGTACTTTCCAGCACCAGGTAGTCCGGCGGTGGGGTAGTATCCGGGTCCCGAATAATGGGCTTTCCCCGGCGGCCCAGATCGCCGGTGCAGAGGATACGGGTTTCCCTGCCGTTTTTCTTCACCGTGATAAAGGCCATGGCGGAACCCAGAATATGCCCCGCATCGTAGAATTCCAGGTTCACCCCGTCGCCGATGTTCACCGGCCGGTTATAGGAAACCCCCAGGAACTGATTGGTAGCCTGAATTGCGTCTTTTTCGGTGTAGAGGGGTTCCCAGGTGAATTTTTCACCCTTCTTGCGGGCCTGGCTGCGGAGGTAGGCCGCATCCCTGGCCTGGATGTGGGCGGAATCCATCATGATAAGATTGGCAATGTCCCTGGTGGCGGGGGTGGCGAAGATGTTCCCCCGGTACCCCTTCCTGGTTAGCAGGGGCAGCAGGCCGCAGTGGTCCAGGTGTCCGTGGGTAAGGATCACCGATTCGATCCGGTCCGGCTCTATGCCCAGGGTCCGGTTCTTCCGATCCGCCTCCGCCCGGGAACCCTGGAAGGCGCCGCAGTCCACCAGGTAGCTTGCGCCGTCTATTTCCAGCACATGTTTGGACCCGGTGACCTCTTCGGCCGCGCCAAGGGAGTAGAATTTCACCTAGTTTTCTTCCCGGATCAGCGCTTCGGTAAAGCCAACCCTGCCCAGGAGCCGGGCCACCGAGGGTATGTCCGCCGCGGGGACCCCGGAAATGACCACCCGGATATAGTCCCCGTAACGCTCGTAGGAGGGGCTAAAGCCCACGGTGGTAAGGCGGTCAAAGGCTTCCTTGGCGTGCCAGGTATTCTGATAGGATCCTACCTGTACCCGGTAGATCTTGCCGTTAGCCGCATTCGGCAGGTAGGGCAGGATGAGGGCCGTTCCCCGGTCCACCATGGGGGGCAGGGGCGAAGGTTCGGTCCGCTGGGGCTGTACGGGCTGCTGAGGCTGGTACTGGGGCGCCTGGGGCTGCTGCGGCTGAACAGGGCGAGGCTGCACTTGCTGTTGAGGCTGCACGGGCCGGGGTTGCACGGGTTGAGGCTGATACTGGGGGGCCTGGGGTTGTGCAGGGCGCTGCTGTGCCTGTTGGGGGGCCTGGGGCTGCATGGGAACCACAATTTGGGCCGTGGCGGTGGATACCGCGGGTTTGTTCTGCTCAGGGTTAACCGGGGGCGGCGGAGTGGTACTGGTATTGGTAGTACTGCTCTGCTCCGACGTGGAGACCCGGGAAGAGGGGGCCGCCGCAATGATGGGCGCGGGCCCGGTCTGCTGGGCGCTCTCCGATCCTACCCCGGATGCGGGGGCCGTGGCGGTTATGGGGTTTGCCCCGCTCCCCGCGGTGTTTACCGGCGCGGAATCGGTGGCAAAGGAGTTGGGAGACATGATGGTATTGTAAATCGTGATATTCGGCGATTGGGCCGCCACCGGCGCGGTGGTTTGACTCTTGCTGTCCGTGTTGTTGAGCGACGGGGCCTGAGGATCCTGGCCGGGGACATACTCAGTCTCCGGGGGCAGGGGTTCCGTGGGAGCCGCTTCCTGGACAGGCTCCCCTCCCTTGACCGGGTCCTCGTGGGGCGGCAGCAGGGGCTGCTCTTCGGCGGCATCTGCGGGCGGCGGGGGCGGTTCGGGTTCGGGTTCCGGCTCGGGTTCCGGCTCGGGTTCGGGTTCCGGCTCCGGGGGCGGCTCGGGCTCTGGCTCGGGTTCCGGCGGCGGCGTGGGGCGGGGGGTCCGTTCGGGGGAGATTTCCAGCACCACCGGATTCCGCGCCCTGGAGGACAGTTCCAGCGCCTCCGCTGCGCCCCTGGATAGGTCAACGATACGGCCTTCGGTGGCGGGGATACGGCCGGTTATCCTTACGGTGATCTGTCTGCCGTTGCGGGGATTGGTTACCCGTACCTGGGTCCCCAGGGGCAGGCTGGGATGGCTGGCGGTCAGTTCCGTGGAATTGATTTCGTTGGAAGCGGGGCCTTCCTGGTGAAAATTGCGCAGCATTGACTGGGCGGAGCACAATCCGGCTAAGACTGTGACGAAAAACAAAACGATTAGAGGCCGCTTCATCATCAATACTTCCTCACCGAGCGCTATTGGGCACCATAACAGCTTATCAGTAAACTATCGGCAAAAGCCACCGTTTTGTTTACCACAAAACGAAGGTCCCCAGCCTTGAAGATCGGCCTCCACATGACTAAAATACCAATACATCTCATATACCATTATGAATGTAAGGACGGTTAATGCAATTTCGATCGACCCAATCCCAAACCCCGCTGGTTTCCTTCAAAGATGTAGTTTTACGCTGCCTGCCGCCCGATGAGGGCCTCTATGTACCCGCCCAAATGACCGATATGCGCCAATTTTTCCTCCACATGGATGCGAAGACCACCTATCCCGAGGTGGTCGCCACCATGGCCCCGGCGCTGATTCAGGGGGAGCTTAACCCCCTTTCCGCTAACCGGGTGGTGGAGAGCGCCTTTAGTTTTGAGCCGGAGTTGACCCGGTTGGATGATAAAATCTCCCTGCTCAGTCTCTACAATGGCCCCACCGGGGTCTTTAAGGACTTCGGCATCGCCTTTTTGGCGGCGGTGATGGAGGAACTCCTCAAAAACTCCGGGCCCGCCATGGTCCTTTCCGCCAGCCGGGGGAGTGTGGGGACCAGTCTGGCCCACGCCTTCCGGGGCAGAAAGGGAATACATTCGGTGGTTTTGTACCCTTCCGGCCCCATCCACGGTCTGGACTCCGCCTCATTCGTTACCAACGGGGGGAACATGATCCCCATCCAGATCACCGGGACCTTTGACGACTGTCAGCGGCTCATCGTGGAGGCCATTGAGGACCGGCCCTTTGCCGAGCGTTATGGGATTACCAGCGCCAATGCCATCAATCTGGGCCGTCTTTTGCCCCAATGCTTCTACTACTTCTACGCCTTTGTGAAAATTAAGGATTCCCTGCGGGGGGACCTGGTTTTCAGCGTGCCCTGCGGTAACTTCGGCAATCTTATCGCCGGGCTCTATGCCTGGGAATTCGGCATGCCCGTTAAGGGCTACATCGCCGCCATGAATGCCAACGACGCCTTTGGGGATTACATCCGGGGCAAACGCTTTGTGCCCCGACCGGTGGTTCCCACCAATTCCCCCTCGCTGGATGTGGGACTGCCCAGCAATTACAAGCGGCTGGCGGCCTTTTACGAGGAATCCCCCGCGGTGATGCGGAACATGGTGTACCCCGCTTCCATAGGGGATGAGCGGACCTTTGCCACCATAGGGAGGGTCTGGAAGAAATACGGGGTGCTCCTGGACCCTCATGGCGCCGTGGCCTTTGCCGCCGCGGAGGACCTGACCGCCTCCCAGGAATTTTCCGGCCATGTGCATACCGTGGTTCTGGCCACGGGGCACCCGGCTAAGAGGGCGGCCCTGGTGTCCCAGGCCATAGGCCGGGACATTGAGATTCCCCCCCGGCTTGCCCAGCTTCAGCGCCAGGTGGACCCCATAGCCATTATCAAACCCGAACTTGAGGCCCTGGAAGGAGCCATCGCAAGCTGTTTTTAGCGGTACGCTGCCCTGCTGCCCCAAGGATGCCGCATCTTCAAAAAGCGAGGATTCTATGAAAACCTTTTCCCGGATACCGCCCCTTGCCGTTTCCGTCCTTATGTTGTTTTTTTCGGGCCCCCTGTGGGGGCAGGAGGCCGAAGAAAGTCCGGCCCCGGCAATCAGCGCCGAGCCCCTTCCCATCGAAGAAGGAATACCCGAGGTGGAGAGCGTTATTGACACCATAACCGATATGGCCGATGAAGTGGCGGATGAGGTTGAAAGCAAGCTCGTCCCCGGCGGAACCCTGGGGGGCGATTTCAGCCGGATTGGCATCGCGGCGGGGATCGTCGCCATCCAGATCCTGCTTATCTGGATCTTCTGGCGTCATGTTTTTAAATTTATTACCAAAAGGGCGGTTGAATATTTTACCGGGCGGATTAAGCCCCTTACCATCAAAAAATTAAAACTCCTCAGCGCCAAGCAGATCATCAACCTTATTGTTTTTGGTATTAAAATTATCAAATATATTTTTACCATCTTTCAGCTTATATTTACCATCCCCCTGGTGTTCAGCCTTTTTCCCCGTACCCGTGATCTTGCCTCCACCCTTTTTGGATACATCCTTAATCCCTTTAAGAACATTGTTTTTGGGGCCATTGCCTATATTCCAAACCTTATTACCATTGCGGTTATCATTATTGTCACCCGCTACGCACTACGGGCCCTTAAATTTTTTGCGCTGCAAATTGAAAAGGGAAAACTGGTAATTTCGGGCTTTTACGCCGACTGGGCAAACCCGACTTTTAATATCCTGCGGGTGCTGCTCTTTGCCTTTACCGTGGCAATTATCTACCCCTACCTTCCCGGATCGGACTCCCAAATTTTCCAGGGCGTATCGGTGCTGGTGGGTATTGTTTTTTCTCTGGGCTCCAGCAGCGCCATAGGGAACATGGTGGCGGGATTGGTAATTACCTACATGCGGCCCTTTAAGATTGGGGACCGGATTAAGATTAACGAGGTGACAGGGTTTGTGGTAGAAAAAACCCTCATGGTAGTCCGCATAAAGAGCCATAAAAACGAATATGTCACCTTTCCCAACCTGATGATCCTGAGTTCCAGCATTGTTAACTACAACACTTCTTCTGACGAGGATGAGGAAGGGCTTGTCATTCATACAACCATTACCTTTGGCTACGGCACCCCCTGGCAGACCATTCATGAGATTCTGATAAACGCCGCCCTGTCCACCGAGCATGTCCTTAAAAGGCCCAAGCCCTTTGTGCTTCAAACCGCCATGGATGATTTTTATGCGGCCTATCAGATAAATTGTTATATTAAAGATGTTGACAGGGTACCCCGGATCTATTCGGAGCTTTACCAGAATATTCAGAACGGCTTCCATGCCGCCGGCCTTGATATGACCGCCCCCCATTTCCGGGTGAACATGCCCTACCAGGACCCCGCGGAAACCTTCCCCCCGCCCCCCGCCCTCCGCGGGTCCAAAGAGTCCAAGAGTAAAAAAGGAGAAGAATAGGGTTAATTTTTCTGCTTTCTTGTCTTTTAGTCCAACCAAGGTACTAGGAGTTTGGGCCTCTTGCCGCATAGCAGTAGCGGCAGCCGTGCAGGCAGGTGTGGTAGCTTCCGATGTCCCGGCTGACGGCGCAGCAGCACTGCGGCCGCTGGCCGGGGTCTTTTTTGCAGCGCAGATTCAGGGAGAACAAACGGTTGATAAGCTCCGCATCGATACATTTGTTTTTTTCGATACCGTATAAGGCAAGGTCCGCCTTTTCGCAGCAGGAAGCCAGGGTTATGCCGTATTTTTCCGCCGCCGGATGCAGCATTGCCGCGGTCCGGCTGATTTCCTCCGCCGTTAATTCCCGTATCCCCAGTTCGGCAAAGCTCTTTTTTAAGAAGCTGTAGCTGTCAATAAAGCTGATAACGCATTTTTCTGTTTTGCCCGCCAGGGCGGCGCAGAATTCCTCAAATTTTTCCGCGTGGCAGGAAGGTGTGTAATGGTTATTGTACAGGATAGGATCGTACCGCCAGATGACCCGCCCTTTCCCGAGCCGCTCCGACAGGCGGCAAAAAGTATCCAGCACCGCATTCTTTTCCGGCAGATTCCGCTCAATGTCCCGGCCGTAGGGGGTAAGGGTAAATTGAAAATAGTACCGGTATCCCCGGCCGTCCAGCTCATCCAGGAAGGACAGGAAGGGGGCCGGGTTCTTGGTCCAGAACACCAAGCAGTCTACCGCTTCCGGGGAAAGATCGATCAGGCTTACCTGGGTTCCATTCACCGGATTTTTAACAAACACTTCCCCGGCCCGCAGGCATTCCATAAACCATTCCCCCAGGAACGCCGGAATATCGGTACGCCTGCTTGCGCTGATGATCATATCCCCTCAGATTTGGGTCGGCCAATCCCCTATCTGATCCGGCTGTACCTTTCGGTGCGGAAGGAGCGGGTGTCGGGGACCTTGAATTTGGGGACCGACTGTTCCGCGCTCGTTATCCGCTGGGCCGGGCTGGGATGGGTCTTGGTAAGGCCCCCGGACTGGCCCGTCTGGTTCTGCTCCAAAAGCCGGAGCATGGTAAGCAGGCTGGACGGTTCGTAGCCTGCGGCAGCCATCAGGGCCAGGGCCGCGGTGTCGGCATCGAATTCCTGCTCCCGGGAGTAGCCCTTGTCGATCAGGGTGCTGATGATCTCATTTACCGACTCGTCCATGACATCGGCCAGCTCCTTGATGGTGTCATTCCCCAGGGCTCCGGCCGCAGAGGTGCCGGTGACCAGGAGGGCGTTGGTAATGCGGCTGTTCTTAATCGCCTTGATGCTGTGCTGCAACTGGATGTGGCCGATCTCATGGGCGATAACCGCGGCCAGGGCATCTTCCGAATCGGCGCAGGCAATGAGCCCCCGGGTGACAAAGATGTGTCCCCCGGAAGTGGCGAAGGCGTTGATCTCGGTGCTGTCCAGAATTGCCACATGGTAGCCTGAGTATATCTCCGGCCGGGGGGAGTTGATCACCATGACGCTGCATATTTCGTTGAGGTACTTGGTAAGGGCGGGATCGCCGTTCCATATCCGGTAACGGTCCAGGATATTGGCGGCCACTGCCCGGCCGATGTAGTATTCCTGCTCCGGGGTAATTTCCTCCAGCGCCCGGCCGATGGCATCACTGGATTTGCTGATGGCGCTGGCCGTTTCCGTGTCGATAACTCCCAGGGCTCCGGCGATCTGGGCCCCCGTGCTGGCAACATCCGCCATGGTCTCGCAGGACCAGTACAGGGGGCCCAGGGAAAGTAAAAGCGCCGCCGTGGCGGCCTGAACAACAGCGGTATGGGCGCCGCCGCGCCTGAATTTGCGGGTATTCATCTATTCATCTCCCATGGAAAGGCGGCCTTCCCTGATAAAATTCTGCAATTCATCGTCATTTACGGTATTGGCTTCCGTGGCGTCTACGGCGCCGTAATCCGCATCGTGGCTGGCCTTGTATGCGTTTTCCACTTCCTCGGTGAACCCTTTCCCCGCCATGGCTACTTCCCGGGAAGAAGCGGAGCTTACCCCGGAGGTGGTGACCCGCTTGGTGCTCAGGTTGGTCTGGGCGGTCCAGCCGGTTTTTTGGCCCGCGGAACGGACCTGCGCCCATTTCCCGTTGATCTGCACCACGGTTACCGCATCGCCGTAGCTCAAGGTTTCCACGGTTCCGGCGAAAAATCCGGTCCCCGATTTGATTGGCAGGGACCTGGCGGTTACATAAACCGTCTGTCCCGCCCTGATCTGGGCCGCTGCGGCGGATGCCAGCAACACCGCCATACACAACAGCATTACTACTCGTTTCACGATAAACCTCCTCAAAGTCTTTATTCGATGGGGCCCCGCCGGGGCCTTATGCCCGCAGTCCGGCGAAAACCCCGGCTTTACCCTATTTTTCGGTTAAGTTATCCACCCCGCCTTCCCAGCGATCCTCCTCCGGCGGGGACTTTAGATAGGCGGCGCAGCGGTCCAGGTAAAGCCGGGCGACCCGGTCTTCCTGATTTTTCTGGCAGATTGCCTTAAAGCCGCCCCCCGCCGCCGCAAAATTCCGGCCCTCGTAGGCCTTAAAAGCCAGGTTCCAGGCTTTTACCATGTCCGTCAATTCCGGCGGGGCTTCTTCCGCCAGATCCAGGAGTTCATAAAGCCGGATGGGGATATTCTTCCCCACCACCCGGACCCTGCTCAGGGGCCGGAGGATAAAATGGTCCCCCAGCTTTGCCCTGGTGTATTCACTTATCAGGATACCCCCGGTGTTGTATTGCTTGTTGATCCCCTCAAGCCGGGCCGCCAGGTTCACCGCATCCCCCATGATGGTGTAGTCCATCTTATCGGGGGTACCCATATTGCCCACCACCATATCCCCGGTGTTGATTCCCAGCCTGGTGAACAGGGGGTTGGGATCATCGCTCCGTTTCAGGATGCCCTTGCGGACCAGGGCCTCCATCACCGCCCCCGTGATGAGGGACCGTTCAATCGCCTCCCGGTTAATGTCCCGTTCCGCCTTGTGCATCTGGACCGCGGAGCGGCATGCCATGATGGCGTGTTCCTCAATCCGGACGGGGGCGCCGAAGAAGGCAATGATCGCATCCCCCTCATACTTGTCGATGGTTCCCCCATTTTGCAGCACGATGTCGCTCATCCGGGTAAGGTAGAAGTTGAGCAGCTCAACCAGCTTGCTCGGGTCGCCCAGGGCCTCCGAAATCGTAGAAAAACTGCGGACATCGGTAAAGATGGCGGTCATTTCCCGTTTTTCACCCCCCAGGTTTAGCTGGGAAGGATCGGCGATGATCTGGTCGATAACCTTGGGAGAAAGATAGCGGGAAAAGGCGGATTTGATAAACCGTTTCTGGCTGCCCTCGGTAGCATAGTTGTACACCGTGGAAGCCAGGAAGGACAAGACGATGGTGACGATGGGGGCCGCCATGGGGAGCCACAGATTGCCGAAATGGTAGGCCGCCAGGGCCAGGCCGATGGCCGCCAGGAGGGTCAGGAAGGTTACCCCCAGGGAAACGGGGATACGGCCGGGGTAGAAGGACAGCAGGGTAACCAGCAGGGAAGCGGCCAGGAGGATTACCAGGTTTAGCCAGAGGGGACTCTCCCGAATGAAATCCCCGGAAAGCAGGTTATCCATCATAGTAACGTGGATTCCAACTCCGGGGTAAACCGAAGAAATGGGAGTACTAAAAATATCGTAAAGCCCCGGAGCATAAAGCCCAAAAAACACGTACTTGTCCTTAAAGTCTTCCGGGGGCAGGAGGGGGCTTTCCCCTGCGGCATAGGCTTCGGCGCTTGACAGAATTTCCCAAAAATCGTAGGGCACGTAGCGGTTAAGGTCCCCCCGGAAGCGGAGGATCACCTTGCCGTCTCTATCCGCCGGCAGCAGGGTGTCGTCCCAGATGAAAGTCCGCTTCCGCTCGTCAAAGGCCAGGTCCCCGGACCTTTCGCCCGAAACCAGGAAGGAGGCCGGCGCCAGGGAGGGAATAAGGGCCCCGTCAAACTGGTAGAAAAGCCGTCCCCGCCGCAGGATGCCGTCCACCTCGTCGGGGATACCTGTGACCGCGGCCACGATCCCGCTGTTGTTCCGTAGTTCGGGGATGGGGAACTGGGCGCCCGCCATGCGGAGATCCTCCCAGGGAGGAAGGTCTGTCCGGGGTGTAAAGAGGGGCGTGTCCAAATCCCGGGGCCAGGACCCTTCCCTGTTTTGCCGGGAGCTTAGAAAAACCCCCTGCACTACCCGCCCAAAATCCGCCGCGGCCTGGGCAAAGGAAGCGTCGTCTTCCCGGCTGCTCAGTTCCCGCAGGGCCCTGGCCGTGTTCCTGAACAGGGACCTTATCTGCTGCCGGGGGGATCCTCCCTGGGCCGTGTCCTGCTGGGCCTCTTCCAGCATGGCCACCGCCTGGTCGATGATCTCATCCTGCCGGGCGTTCCGGTACACCGAAGGCTCGGTAAAAAGCACATCAAGGGCCACGGCCTTAGCCCCGGCCGCCTTCATATAATCCACCAGTTCCGCATAGGCCTTCCGGGGCCAGGGCCACCCCCAGCCCCGTTCCCGCTGGGCCCAGTCGAGGCTTTCCTGCTGCAGCAGGATAACGATTATATCGTCGGAAGGCCGGGTCTGCCCCGCCAGAAGCCGGGCCCGGAAGTCGTAGGTTTTATACTCGGGAAAATTCAAGGCCCCGGCGATCATCAGCAGGGCCGATACCGCAAATACCAGCGCTGCGATGATGCATGCCGCCGCAAGTTTGGGGATTTCTTTCCCGGTCTTTAGCAGTTTCTTTTTCATCCTGCCTAATTCTACCTGGGAAAGGTAAGAAAAGTACACCGACTCGCTCTTGGTCAGTTTTTTACGTGGCGCATCACGTCGGCCCCGTTTTACGCCCCTGGGGATTCGTAGAGGGCGCGCACTTTTTCGATGTCCAGCCCCGCGGTTTCCGCGGTTTCTTCGACGGTCCAGCCCCTTTTGAGGAGATTCCGGGCTATCTCCAGGGCCTTTTTTTGTTCACCCTGTGCCTCGCCCCAGGCTTTACCGCGGGCTTCCCCTCGGGCCTCGCCCCGCGCCTCGCCCCGCGCTTCCCATTTCGCCGTGAGGCCGGTCTTCTCCAACACTTCGTCTAAGGTCATCGCCGCATTTCCCATCTCTAACACCTCCGGTATCTTCCCCGAATTGGCCTGTAGTATCGCCTCGATATACGCCAGTACCCGTTCGTCTTTCTGCTTCCCCCCGCTCTCCCGCAACACCCGGTTAAGCCGTTCCGCATCCAGTTCGTCGCTTAAATCCCGCAGCCACAGGTTCTCCGTTTCCGCCAGCTTCCTGCTCTCAAT